>CAYUJY010000012.1:5973-19576 GCA_964445145.1 uncultured Peptoniphilaceae bacterium
TATGTAACCGAATCCTCCGGCCACAACAGCGAATACAATGCCTGGTTTAGAAAAGGGGCAATCATATTACAACGAAACGGCAGAAATCGCAGGAATTTCATATGATGATTTAATGGAGAGAATGGTACAAATAGCATATAAAACTTGGAAGGAGGATCTTCCATATGAAAGAGGAAAATTTTAAAAATAAAGTAGCCTTCGGACTATTTTTTTATTTGCAATTTATTTTACCAATACTCTAATTACAATATAAATAAAACGACAAGGTGCAATCTTAAGTAATTCTTAATGTTTTCTTATGAAATCTTTACTTGTAATAGCAATTTTGCAATGCTATTCTATACTCAGAAGGAAAATGAATTTTAGAGGGAGGAAAATTATGAAATATTCAATCGAAGGCGGAGATCTTCCAGTAGTTAGAATTTATCTAGAAAGAGGAGAGACTGTAAAATCTGAAGCTGGTGGAAGAACATGGGCATTGGGAGCAATTCATATGGAACAAACTTCAGACGGAGGGGCTATGAAGGCTCTAGGTAGAATGTTTTCTGGAGAATCATTATTTCTAACGAAATACACTGCTATGGAAGATGCTGAAATCGCATTTGCTTCTAGCTTTCCTGGAAAAATTATAGCATTGGAGTTATCACCTGGTGAAACTGTAATAGCACAAAAGCAAGCTTATCTAGCATCCACCGAAAGCATTGATATATCAATGTACTTCCAACAGAAAATAGGTGCAGGTTTCTTCGGAGGCGAAGGCTTTATAATGCAAAAGTTCACAGGACCTGGCTTAGTATTTTTTGAAATAGATGGTTACGCTGTGGAATACGATTTGGCAGCTGGACAAAAATTAGTTTGCGATACTGGCGTGCTTGCGTTGATGGCTTCCACATGTAGTATCGACATCCAAATGGTAAAGGGACTTAAAAATATTGTATTTGGTGGAGAGGGATTATTCGATACTACCATAACGGGACCGGGAAGAGTATATCTTCAATCCATGAATATAGCTGGACTTTCAAGACTTCTTATACCTCATACTACTAAAGGCTAAATATAAAAACCTTCATGAAATATCGTGAAGGTTTTTTTCACCCATTTGGGGGACATACATAATAAATTTCATGTTATATAATTATTTTATAATTGGAAAATAAGGGCATAAATGATGTAGAATGTAATTAAGAAAAATATATTTCACTACAAGGATGTGAGCAAATGTCTGTACAAGAATTTAAGTGTCCTACCTGTGGGGGGAGCGTAGTATTCAGCAGTGAAAAGCAAAAAATGGTATGTGAGTATTGCGGATCGGAGTTTGAAGTTGGAGATCCTGCCCTTACTGCACATAGGCATGGTGCTACCGAGTCAGATGGGGAAGAAGTCCATGACCAAGATCACGATTATGATCATGATCACGGACCTACAGTAAAAGCTGCACCTGACTCCATGGAAATAAATTGGGATAAGGATGAAACCACTTTCTCTGCACAAGAGGAGTCTGGTTTGTATGTTTACACATGCAATTCCTGTGGTGGTGAAATAGTTGGTGATGCAACCATGGCATCCACTAGCTGTCCTTTTTGTAATAACAAAGTTGTTATCCCAAGTCAGTTTAAGGGGGACCTCAGACCAGATTTGGTGATACCATTTAAAATGGATAAAGAAGCTGCCAAAAAAGCATTGAAAAAAAGCTACCAAGGTAAAAAACTATTACCTCGGGTTTTTGTGGACGAAAACCACATTGATGAAATAAAGGGATTGTATGTACCGTTTTGGTTATATAGCGGAACTGCCTATGCAGATTTAAAGTTTGATGCAGTAAGGGTAAAAACCTGGAGAGACAGCAGCTTCAACTACACGGAAACTTTCTATTATGAAGTTACTAGGGATGGAAATATGGACTTTCTAAATGTACCCGTGGATGGGTCTTCAAAGATGAGTGATTTGCTAATGCAATCCATAGAGCCATTCAACTGGGACGATGGGGTAGCTTTTAATTCAGGATACCTGGCAGGATTTTTGGCTAATAGATACGATATGGACGCTGAGGATTGTGTGGATGTTGCCAATGAAAGAATTAAAAACACAACTATTAAAAAATTCACCGACTCAGTAAACCAATACAACAATGCAACATTGGTGTCACAGCATTTTGAATTAAAGCAAGGAAAAATTAACTATGCACTGGCGCCGGTGTGGGTTTTGAATACGATTTGGAACGGTAAAAAATACACCTTTGCCATGAACGCACAAACAGGAAGATTTGCAGGGGATGATTTGCCTGTGGACAAGGGAATTTATTGGAAGTATTTTTTAGGTATAGCTGCCGTAGTTGGAATTATTACCTTCATCATAATGATGGTGATATATCCTAGTCTATAGGAGGATATTATGAAAAAAATATTAATTTTTTTATTGTGTCTAGGGATATTGTTGGTGCCAACAAAAATAGTTCAGGCAGTTCCAAGCTCTGGTTACGTAGTGGATCAGGATAATAAACTTACGAATGCTGAAATCAAAGAACTCAACGAAATGGCTGCTAAATATAGCGAAGAGCTAAAAGCTGATGTAGGAATTCTCATTATCAATTCAGCAGGTGATATGAGCACCTTTAGATACGTTGAAAAATTCTATTATGATAATGGGTTTAGTTTGGACGGAATACTATTAATAGACAATATTGGAGACAAAGAGTGGTATATCTATAAATCTGGTGCAATCAGAGAGGAAGTTAGCGAAAGGGAAGAATATGCACTTTGGGATGCATATATTGGACAAGATAATTTTATTAATGCAGGAAAAAGCTTTTTAAATGCCGCGAGGGAACTATTAATTAATAAAACCTACGGGGTCACTGAATCTGGTGAGGTGTTCGTTCCTGGTACTAGGACGCTATCTAGAATTGAGGATAGGGCACACCTGTTGAGCACCTCGGAACGAATGGAGCTAATGGAATTGTTGGATGAAATTAGTGAAAGGCAACAAGTGGATGTAGTTATCGCTACCGTAGACGGATTGGAGGGGAAATCCTCCGAGGCTTTCGCCGATGATTACTTCGATTACAATGGATTTGGAATGGGCAATAATTATGACGGAATATTGCTATTAATTAGCATGGCAGATAGGGACTGGGCCATTTCCACCCACGGATTTGGTATAAATGCGTTTACCGATGCTGGACAAACATATATAACCGATAGGATAATTCCAAAGCTAGGGAACGGAGATTATTTTGATGCATTTAAACAATTTGCACAACTCAGTGACCGATTTATCACAGAAGCAAAGGAAGGAAGATCCATAGATACAGACAATATGCCAAAAAACGAATTGACTACTGAGGTAATGGGCGCCTTTGCGGTTATTGGTGCTGGGCTGGGAAGCTCAGTGTCTGCAGCATATTTGGGAGTTCAAAAGAGAGCGCACAAATCCTTAACCAAAAGAATTTATGCAGGGGAGTACAGCTCTGGGATAGCACATTTTAGAAGACAAAACGATAGATTCCTAAGGAGCAACATAACGAGAACGCCAATACCAAAAGCTAAACCTTCAGGAGGAGGCGGTGGTGGTAGCTCCACGCACAGAAGTTCCTCAGGGCGAAGTCATGGGGGTAGTAGCGGTAAGTTTTAAGTAACAATAAGGCAGATAGAACTAGATATCTGCCTTTTATAATATTATGGAGGGTATATTGGATAATAGAAAATACCTATTTAGACGGATTCTACTTTTTTCTCTCGTAGGAATTTCTCTAGTCGCAGGTATAATAATTTTTATTGGGACAAGTAAATATAATCCAAAGGAGCCTAATTTACCGATGGTTTTAATCTCTGAATTTGAAACCGTATCTAAAGAAGAATACATAGAAGACTTTGATATCTTGTTAGGATATTTAATGAAGCCTATCCATTCACCCAAACTGCGCAAGATTAATATTGGTTTAATTGGGATGAATTAGTCGATGAAACTAGAAAATATTTTTCGGATACAAATAAACTACTGGATGATAGAACTTTTAACAAAAAGATATCAACTCTTATAGGAAAATTTCAAAATGGACACACTCATCTCTTCAGTCAGAATTATGGATTGTGGTTTTACTATAACTACAAATATGATTTTGGTACAAAGTTTAGTTGGAAAGTTAAAATGGCCAATGATTTGGAAATCCAACCGGTTCTATTGAGATATGGGATCAATAATTCTTCAATAAAAGCATTTTATGGAATGGAGCAGAAGAATTTTGAGACTGTTAAATAAAATAACAATTTTAAGTCTAAAAATTTAATTGCCAAAGATGCTTTGCCAGACGAGGTGGGATATATATCAATAAAGTCGATGTTACAAACAAACGAAGACGGCCCGACATTTGTGAAGGAAGTTGACGAGATCCGCAAATATTTGGATACTGTTAAAAATTACAAAGGGTTGATAATAGACATACGTGGAAATGGTGGGGGTAATAGCGATTATTGGTTCAAATATTTAATTCCACTTATAGTTGATAAACCGTATAGCATTACCGATTACGTATTTACAAAGGATAGTGAATTTATAAATGAATTTAATAGACAGAGCTTTCCTAAGAAATTGAGCAAAGAAAAAAATAGATTCCTACGACTTTCCAGAATATACAAATGAAATTATTTCTGAGTTTGATAATGTCATAGTGCATAAAGCCCAGCTACGTCCTAGAAAAGATAGTATAAAATTTAAAGGGAAGATTTATTTACTTGTGGATAAAAAGGTATTTAGTTCATCAGAAAAACTGGCATCCTTTGCGAAGGAATCTGGTTTAGCAACCCTAGTAGAGTGTAAAACCGGAGGAGATGGAATTGGTTCAGACCCATATTTAATAGCGCTACCAAATACCGGTTATATACTTAGGTTTACAAAAGAGCTAGGAGTAACAAGCAAAGGCAGAATAAACGAAGTCGATAAAACAGAACCGGATATTGATGTAAATGCTTTAGTAAACGTAATAGAAGAACATGATAGAATAATCTGGGATAAAGACGACTGCATAAAAGCAGTAATGCTAGATTTGGGAATAGAGGAAATTAAGTAACAGTTAATATGTCTAAGTAATATTTTAGCGATAATAAATCGTGTAGTAGGGATTAGCATCCTGCATTAAGTTAATACAAATATTTTGGGTATCATGATTATACAAGACAAATTAAATCGGGGGAGATAATATGAAAAGGCTCAAAGGCATAATGTTAATTTTGATGTTGGCATTTCTTTTTACTGCCTGTGGTAGTGAGGCTGCTAAGGAAGTTGTAGCCACGGAAAAAGTGGAGGAAACTGTGAAGGAAGTAGAGGTCATTGAAGACAAAGTAGTTGAAGAAGTTGAAACTGTGAAAAGCGAGGTATTAAATACTCCTGTGGAGACTAGTTCACCTGAAACGAATTATCAACCTGCCTTCGATGGTCAGACGAGAGTGAACGGTGTAAAAACTGTCACGAGCTATAATGTTGATAAAATCGCATCGGGCTTAAGAAGTCCATGGGGAATAGCAGTGTTACCAGATGGCAGCTTTGCAATAACCGAAAAGGGTGGAACCATGAAGATTTTATCCAATGAAGGCGAGCTAAGTGATGAAACTAAAGGCTTTCCAGCTGTTGCATCGGGTGGACAGGGTGGATTGTTGGATGTGAAGGCTGCGCCAGATTTTTCTGTCAGTAGGAAATTGTATTTCACGTATTCTGAGCCGTCTGCTGATGGTACTGTAACAGCTGTTGGAGTTGGAACTTTATCCGAGGACAATTCCCTTATCGAGGATTTCAATGTAATTTATCGAGCGCTTCCATATTATAGAAGTGAAGGACATTATGGTAGTAGAATTGCAATAGACAAAAATGGAAATTTATTCGTTTCCACGGGTGATAGAATGAACTCGTCTAACAGAATGAGGGTTCAGGAATTAGATAATGGGCACGGAAAAATACTTCATATTACACCAAAGGGTAAGGCTGTAGCTGGTGGAACCTCTGAAAATAAATTACCTGAGATTTATTCTTATGGACATAGGAATGTTCAAGGACTAGATATAAGCCCTGAAACCGGTGAACTTTGGGCTAGTGAAATGGGTCCAAGGGGTGGAGATGAATTAAATCTTATACTATTTGGAAAGAATTATGGTTGGCCATTGTTAAGCTATGGCATTGAATACAATGGCAACAAAATCGGAGAAGGTATTACATCTCTGGACAATATGGAAGAGCCTGTTTATTATTGGGACCCAGTATTAGCACCAAGTGGTATGACTTTTTATTCTTCGGATGAAATACGTGAATGGAAAAACAATTTATTTATTGGGGGCTTGAAATCTCAGCATATTGCGAGGATAATTATAGAGGACGGAAAGGTCATCGGTGAAGAAAGACTACTAGAAAACCTCGGCGAAAGGTTTAGAGACGTGGAGCAAGGTGTCGATGGCGCGCTTTATGCCATTACCGATGGCGGAAATGTATATAGAATAGGAAAGTAGGAGGAGCATATGGTAGAAAGTACTGCTAAGATTGAGGAGTTTTGGGGTGAATTTATTCGGGTTACAAGTAAGGACCCGGAGTTAAAATATAGTGGACATTATCATTTTGGTGAAGACGAAGGAACATCCATGAAGCTTTTAGCTTACGCATGGGATGGAAAGAAAAAAGCAACTACAAATAGCATTTTTAAGTTCAAAAATAGTGGACAGATTCTTCCAAAACAAGGTGAATACTATATAATCACTAATTTCAAGGGTGATCCATATATGGTGGTCCAAAATAATGATGTAAAATTCATGCCATTTAAGGATATGACTTTTGATTTGTGCAAGCTTGAAGGAGAAGTTGACTCCTTAGAATCTTGGAGAGAAAAATATTTAGGAAATTTTAATGGAGAAAGTGAAAAGCTAGGCTATGAGTTTAATGAAGATATGGAAATAATTTTTGAAATCTTTGATGTGGTTTATAGGAAGAGTTTCCCTGTGGTGTAGAGCTACTGTATATGGTGGAGGTGGACCATGGAATATAGGATAGAAAAGGATTCGATGGGTGAAATAAGAGTACCTAAGGATAAATACTGGGGTGCGCAGACGGAACGGAGTCTTGAAAATTTCAAAATAGGCGATGAAAAGATGCCACAGGAGATAGTGGAAGCGCTGGCATATGTGAAAAAAGCTGCTGCTTTGGCGAATTTTGAAATGAAAAAATTAGACGAAGAAAAGATGGAAGGAATTGTCCAAGGAGCAGATAGTATAATCGCTGGAAATCTGGGTGATAATTTTCCACTTTCAGTATGGCAAACGGGTTCTGGAACCCAAAGCAATATGAATGTAAATGAAGTGATTTCAAATTTCGTGAACTTTGGCAAAGGAAAGCAAGTTATACATCCCAACGACCATGTAAATATGAGCCAAAGCTCCAACGATGTATTTCCTACTGCCATGAACATTGCTGGATATAAGATGTTGGTTGAGCAGGTTATACCAGAATTGGAAAAATTTATTGTAGTGCTGGATGAAAAATCCTTAGAATATGAAAATTTAGTAAAAATAGGGCGAACGCATCTCCAAGACGCCGTGCCACTAACCTTAGGACAGGAATTTGGAGGATGGAGGGATGCGCTAATTAGAAATTCAGATAGACTAAATTCAGTTTCTGAAGAGCTATTGAGTGTTGCCTTAGGTGGAACGGCTGTTGGCACTGGTTTAAACTCTCCGAAGGGGTTTGATCAGGTGGTAGCACGCAAACTATCGGAGCTATTGGGATACGAGTTTTTTGCATCTGAGAACAAATTTACATCCCTTAGCTTCAAGAGTGAATTCACCTATGTCCATGGGGCGCTCAGTGCCTTGGCGACGGATTTAATGAAGATTGCAAATGACATTAGATGGCTTGCCAGTGGCCCCAGGTCTGGCATAGGAGAATTGGTAATCCCAGCGAATGAACCAGGCTCATCCATAATGCCTGGGAAGGTAAATCCAACTCAAGCGGAGGCGTTAACCATGGTTTGTGCTAGGGTGTTGGGGAATGAAACCAGCATAGCCATAGCTTCAAGCCAAGGAAACTTCCAATTAAATGTATATATGCCATTAATTGCATATAGTTTTATTCAATCTGCACGACTACTGGCAGATTCCATGTCGAGTTTTAGACAACATGCCCTAGAGGGAATGAGTGGGAACGTGGATGTAATTGATGAAAATGTGAAGAGGTCCTTGATGCTAGTCACATCATTAAATCCACACATTGGATACGACAAAGCAGCGCTCGTTGCAAAATATGCGTATGAAAACAACACTTCACTAAGGGAAGCTGTGCTTGAACTAGAGTATTTGACAGGTGAAGAGTTTGATAACATAGTCGTTCCTGAAAAATTGGTGGGAAAGTAAATTTTATAGTTTAATCCTATTATCTCACGATTTGAATATTGAAAAATATATGAAAATTAAATGATAATAAACTATTGCTTTTAAATTACAGGTGTTATATAATCATCGTACAATGATGAGACGAGTAGTTTAACCTAGTGTTTTCAGAGAGTGTCCGTGGGGTGGAAGGACATAACAATGGTTATATGAATAAAGCCTCGGAGTATTTCGTCGGATATTTGATGACGAAACGTGGAATGCATGTTATAGCATAAGGGTATGAGGTACCTGTAAAGGTATGTGTCGTGAGGCATATATAAAATTGGGTGGTAACGTGTAAGTATAGCTTTCACCCCAAGGAAATCTTGGGATGGGAGCTTTTTTTATTCTAAATCCAAGGTTTCCAGCCGAGATTTACACTCGGATTTCTTCGTACCTAAATAAATTTGGGAGGAAATATTATGGAAAAGACAGAAAGAAACACAGCTAATTTACCGGAACAAGGTGGTCAATTTAAGAAAGAAATAGGTCTATTTGGCGGAGTTAGTATTCTAGGTGGAATAATGATAGGTTCAGGAATTTTCTATCTAGGCAGTTATGTACTTATTAGAACTGGCATGAGTTTAGGTTTAGCATTATTATGCTGGCTGGTCGGTGGAATTGTTTCACTGCTAGGCGGACTTTGCTATGCTGAGTTGGGAGCTTCTGACCCATCCGCTGGTGGTGCTACAGTTTATTTAAACAAGGCATATTCCCCATTGGTTGGATTCTTAAGCGGATTTAACAGTTTCTTACTAAGTGGGCCAGGATCCATTGCAGGATTGGCGGTGGCACTTCCTACAGCACTACAAGGCGTGTTGGGACTTGATGATTTAGGTGTAAAGCTATTTGCAATTGCACTAATTATTGCGCTTACTGCTGTAAACTTACGAGGGGTAAAACTAGGCTCCTTGGTACAAAATCTAAGCATGGTGGGTAAGCTGATACCGATATTTATTATTTTAGTATTGGGACTTACTATGGGCAAGGTAAATCCAGAACTTACTTTCGTTCCAGCTACTGGCGCAGTTGGTCCATTCAAGCTAATCAGCATGATGGCTTTTGCAGTAGTGGCGACACTTTGGGCATATGAAGGCTGGACTAATTTAAACTTGGTTGCTGAAGAGATAAAAAATCCAAGAAGGAATCTTCCACTTTCAATAATTATAGCAATTGTGAGCATCACAGCGCTTTATACCCTATTTAACTACGCGATTTACAGAGTAATTCCTTATGAACAAATCGTAAGCTCCATAGAAGCAAAGGAATTTTATCTGGGAACTGCAGCAGCACAGGCATTATTGGGTGATGCTGGTAGAATTTTGGTAATTTCAGCGATGGTAATTTCGATGTTTGGTTCCTTGAATGGATGTATCCTAGCATTCCCTAGAAATTATTACGCTATGGCTAAGGAAGGAACTTTCTTTGATAGCTTTGCAATATTACATCCTAAGTACGGTGTACCAACGGCAGCTACTATTGTTCAAGCAGTAATTTCAATCGTACTTGTTGTATTTAGAAGTTTAGACCAACTTACATCACTTGTCGTGTTTTCAGGAATGATGTTCAAGGTTTTGGTAGTTTATGCAGTAATCGTTTATAGGAAGAAATTTCCTAACCTTGAAAGACCGTACAAAGTTTTCTTATATCCAGTTACGGTAATTCTAACTACGATAATATTTATTGGACTTATGATAAACACGTTGATAGAAGACCCTGTTACTTCAATTATTGGATTTATAGTTCCAGTAATCGGCTTCTTCTTGTACAATTATTTCGTTAGAAGAAATAGGGCGAGGGCATAGATACTCAATAGTAATACCTGTGAAAGAAAATTTCACAGGTATTTTTTTATATTCTATTGATAAATGTTATCGATTATGCTATTATGTAATTGATAAAGATTATTAATTAGAAATAACAATTTCTAAACTTTAAATATATAGTTTCTAACTGAAACAAAGGAGAGAATCATTTGAGAACATTAGAAAATGTTAAAGATGGGGAAACCTGTAGAGTACTGTCGATAGCAGGGGAAAGACCCATTAAGAGAAGAATTATGGATATGGGAATAACCAAAGGTGTGGAAGTTAAATTGATAAAGAGAGCACCACTGGGAGACCCTATAGAGTTAAATGTTCGTGGTTATCAGCTAACCGTTCGTATGGACGATGCTAAGAATATCTGCGTGGAATAGGGTGATAAATTATGAAAATAGCATTAGTAGGTAACCCAAACTCGGGTAAAACCACTCTATTCAACGAACTGACAGGCGCTAATCAACATGTTGGTAACTGGCCAGGTGTTACGGTAGAGAAAAAAGAAGGAAAAATAAAAAGACATAAAGACGTTACACTCGTCGACTTGCCAGGAATATATTCACTTTCACCGTATTCACTGGAAGAGGTTATAACAAGAGATTATATCGCAGATGAACAACCAGACGCGATAATTAATATAGTAGACGCATCGAATCTTGAAAGAAACCTGTACTTATCAACACAAGTTATGGAAATGGGAATTCCAGTTGTGATTGCTTTAAATATGATGGACATCGTAGAAAAAAATGGAGATATCTTAGAAGTTGAAAAGCTTTCTAAGAAATTAGGTGTCCCTGTTATTCCTATATCTGCTGCAAAGGGTAGAGGAGTTATGGATTTAACTGAACTCACTTTAAAAATTGCATCAGGGCATAACTACAAATCTACAGGCGAGATTTTTGATGTGAATACGGAAAGTGCCATTAAAAAGGTATCAGAAGTAATTGGAAATCACAGCTTTTTAACAAGATATTATGCAATAAAAGTTTTAGAAAAAGACGATATAATAATTGAACGCTTGAATTTGACGTCCATGGAAAAAATCGATGAGATAATTTCTGAATTGGAATATGCCTGTGGCGATGATTCAGAAGCCTTTGTAATTACGCAAAGGTACGATTATATTGAAGATGTATTGAGGGACACCTATCGTAAGAAGGCTGGAAAGGTTGAAACCACATCAGATAAGATTGATAAAATCGTTACGAACAAATATTTGGGATTACCGATATTTTTTGCCATACTATTTGCAATTTATTATATAGCCATAAGTACGGTGGGCGATATGACAATAGGATGGGTAGAAAGCGCATTTGAAGCATTGGGTACCAATACGACCGCATTTTTACAAGGTTTAGGTGCAGGCGAAATTACTATCAGTATTGTGGTGGATGGAGTTATCAGCAGCATTGGTGCTATATTTACCTTCGTTCCACAACTTATGATACTATTTTTCTTCCTATCATTACTTGAAGACAGTGGATATATGTCTAGAATCGCATTTATTATGGACAGAATATTCAGAAGACTTGGATTGTCAGGAAAGAGTTTAATTCCATTACTTGTGGGAACTGGTTGTACTGTTCCAGGAGTTATGGCGACTAGAACAATAGAAAACAGAAAAGACAGAGAGATGACCATCATATTGACGCCTTTTGTACCTTGTGGTGCGAAGTTGCCGGTATTTGGTATGATGATAGCCATGATGTTCCCAGGGAATCCATGGGTAGGACCGTCAATTTATGTAATTGCATTTGTGAGCATCATAATTATTGGGATATTATTAAAAAGAACCAAGAGATTTAAGGGAGACCCGGCGCCATTTATAATGGAGCTACCTCCTTACAAGCTACCTAGATTAAAACAAACGGGAATGCATATGTGGGACAAGGGTAGAGATTTCATTGAAAGAGCTGGAACTGTAATATTTGCAGCAGTGTTGGTAATTTGGTTTTTACAAAACTTCGACTTTGGATTTAATTATCTAGGCGGAGAACACATTGAACAATCAATCCTTGCTACGATTGGAAACTCCATTAAATGGATATTCGTACCCCTTGGATTTGGAGATTCATGGGCACCAGCTGTGGCTACAATTACAGGTTTAGTAGCTAAAGAATTGGTTGTTGCAACCTTCGCGGCTGTTGGAACTACAACGCCAATCATGTTCACACAAGTTAGTGCATTTGCATTTATGGTATTTATAGTTTTTGCTTCACCATGTGTGGCAGCAATAAGTGCGATGTACAAAGAATTTGGAAGTGCAAAAATGACTTTAAAGACAATTGCGTTCCAAACAGGATTGGCATATGTGTTGGCAGCAATTGTAAACAATGTTGGAAATATAATTTTTGCTGGTACGGATGCAGTGAAACAAGTTGTGTTAGATCCAAACGTTATGGAGGAAGCAAGTACAGCAGTAGACATTTCAGGCGGCGGAAGTATAGTATTGGTAATGTTCGGGGCGATTTTATTGGCAGGACTTTTGTACGTGATAGTAGGAAAGTTGAGAAAAAAGAAAACCCCCAGTAAAATAATACAAAATTAAGGTGGTAAAATGAGACCTATAGATTTAATAATTATAGCAACTGTAGCATTGGCATTTATATTCGCCATCAGAAAGGTGATTAAAGACAACAAGGCAGGAAAAACCTGTGGAAGTTGTCATGGATGCAGTCATGCTAAGGTATGTGGAGAAATAGAGCGCAATTAGCGCTCTTTTTGTGAGACTTCACAGTGAACCGAGCCCGATAGGGCGAAGATGAACTGATGAGGATCATACGCAAAGACTTCCCAAGAATCGAGCTTGAAAAGCGAAGATGATTGGAAGAATTCGACTGCGCGTTACAATAGAGTTGGTGATAATATGGATATATTGAAATTGAAATCAAAATTAGAAGAAGCTTCCAGCGAAGAAAAATCAGCGCAAATGGCTGCATATATGCGAGACCTATTCAAATACTACGGAGTTCAAAAAACAGAGCTTAGGGAAATAAGTAAGGTTTTTGTGCGGGAAAATAAAAATGTATTGGATTGGGAAATAGTGTTTAAATTATGGAGTGAGGAAGAGAGGGAACTCCATTATGTGGCCATGGACTATATTAAACTTCGACAAAAACTCATGACCGAAGAAGACTTCGAACACATGTATAATTTGATAACTACAAAATCCTGGTGGGATACGGTGGATGAGTTATCTAATAATGTTGGACACTTAGTGCTAAATACCAATCGTGGAAAAGATATAATTCTAAAGTGGAGTACGGACGAAAATTTCTAGGTGAGAAGAACGGCTATAATTTGTCACAGAAAGTCGAAAGACAAAATGGATACCGAACTATTGGAAAAAATAATCCTGAACAATCTTGGCTCTGACGAATTTTT
>CAYUJY010000013.1:0-19461 GCA_964445145.1 uncultured Peptoniphilaceae bacterium
AAAAGAATAATAGACGCAGCAAGAAGCATAAATCCTGACATTATTTTTTACTATGTACATATTGGCGTTAATGATCGGAAATCTAGCACATTTTTCCAAAAAAAGTAAATGCGCTATACCGTAGTCCACTTCATGATTTCCCAGTGTCACCACGTCCGGTGCCAGTAGGTTCATAATTTCTATGGTGGAGATTCCCTTATATTCACTATCAATTACCGAACCCGTAAACATATCACCGGAAATGGTATATAGTATATTATTTTCTTCCCTGCGGACTTTGTTTACATAGCCAGATAGCATGGATACCCCGCCAATTAGCTTTGTATCTACATTTTTGGCATGAAAATCCCCATGCAAATCGTTCGAGTGCAATATCGTCAATTTTTTATAATTACCCATAATTACACCTCCAAAAATATTATTGACAATATTCTATCATTAAATTTATTATAGCATCCTTGAACACTTTAGACAAATTTTATAAATTTTCCATATTTATATATAAATATTTCTGGCAGTTCATGGCTCATTTAAGCTATTTAAAATATATTTATATTTATTGCACTATTAAATGACAACATAAAAAGCTGCCTAATTTCTTAGACAGCTTTCAAAGGAGTAGTTTTAAGTTCTTCTCAATACCTTACCCTTTTTTTCTCCCATAAATTCATTATTCTTCATAGCTACACATCCATTGACAATCACATACTCTATTCCTTCAGGAAGCTTAAAGGGATCAATAAAATCTGCGCCGTCTATTATTATGTCTGGGTCAAATAATACCAGGTCTGCATCCATTCCCACTTTAATTAGTCCCTTGCCATGCAATCCAAAGCGCGTAGCTGGAAATGATGTCATTTTCCTTATTGCTTCCTCCAGCTCTATTGCTCCTTCTTCCCTAACGTATTTACCAAGAACCCTTGGAAAAGTACCATTTGTCCTCGGATGACACTTAGCGCCAGGTGCTACAGGTATGGAATCTGAACCAATCATGGTTACGGGAGATTTCATAACAAATTTTACATCCTCTTCACTCATCATATAATAGCAGGCATTGTCGGCACCATTGTTTTTTATTATTAACTCGAATGCCGCCTCCAGTGGATCAATACCCAATATCTCCCCCACTTCTACGAGGGTTTTCCCTTCGAATTCCGCAGTTTCAGGAGTGAACAAAATTTGTACGCCTTCTGCTCCATCACAGTTTTTTAAATAGTTGTCCCAATCATCTGTATTAATAATGTCCTCATATATCTTCTTTCGTGTATCTGTATTTTGTAATCTCTCTTTTATTTTTTCGATGCCACCCTCATTAGCCCAAGGTGGCAACATTGCCCTTAGGGTCGTACTGGCAACAGGATACGGATATTGGTCGAGGGTGATATCAACGCCTTCTTTCCTAGCAGCCTCTATCATATTAAGGGTCGTTTTTACGGTGCCCCAGTTTTCCTTTCCGCAGGCCTTGTGATGGTGAGCCTGTACAGCTACGCCTGCTTTCCTCGCTATATTTATTACTTCCTGGATGGATTCTCTGAGCTCATTGGATTCGTTTCTAACATGGGATAAGTAAACTCCGTTATAATCCTTAAGGACTTTAGACAGTTCCACCAGCTCCTCTTCATCTGAATAAACTCCTGGTGGGTAAACTAAACCTGTAGTCATTCCAAAAGCTCCGTCTTCCATTGCACCCTTTATTTGTTCCTTCATTTCTTCCATTTCTTCTGGAGTAGCCAATCTATCATCGAAGCCCATGACGTTAAGCCTTATGGTTCCATGTCCTAAAAATGCAGCAATATTAACCCCCAGGTCTAAATCTTCTAAGACATTCAAATACTCCCCAAAGGTATTCCAATTATACTCAGGTTCAACACCAGCCTTTGTAAAGCCTACATACTTATCCAGCAATTCCTTCTTTTCATCAACTATGGGTGCTGGGCTGATACCACAGGCACCTATCATTACAGTGGTAACCCCCTGCGCAAGCTTTGATACCATCTCCGGTTCCCTCAGTAACAAGAAATCTGAGTGGGTATGGCAATCAACAAAGCCAGGTGCAAGAGTTTTTTCTTTAGCATCAATAATTTTTTCAGCTTCAAAGCCATTCAAATTTCCTATATAATTTATCTTTCCATCTTTAACTCCCACATCTCCTCTAAACCAAGGAGCACCGGTACCATCAATAATTTTTGCATTCTTTATAATCAAATCATATTTTTTCATAATTCTCTCCTTTAAAACATTCCTGGCAAACTGTCGGAAACTAAGTTTAACAATAGTATAACTCCAAATGCAATCAAACTGGCCAATGTTGTACTGAATGTAGTCGATTTAAAGGATTCTTCGATCGTAATATCATTATACTTAACAGGTAACCAAAATGCTGCATCTGTGGGGAGTGTAAGACCTACTGTACCGGCACATATGGCAAGTCCAATAATTACCGGCGAATAGCCCATTGCAACTGCTGCAGGACCCACAATGGATACGGTGGTTAGCATAGCAACCGTCGCAGAACCAACAGCTGCCCTAATGATCATGGCCAAAATGAAAGCCAACAACTCAACTGGAAGATTCCAGCTTGATAACAATGCCACAAGGGAATCCCCTAATCCACTGGCTTGAAGAATTGCACCAAAGCATCCACCTGTACCAATTACCATTAAAATATTACCAAGTTCATTCGATGAATTGTCGATGTATTTCATTATGGAATCGGCACATTTAGGTACTAAATATTTGTGCAGTACTGCTGCAGTAACAATCATAGCTAAAAATAATGCTACATTGTTATTTCCAAGGAAACCAAAAATTATTCTAAATATATTCTCCTCAGGGAGCATCAACTGAAACACTGCTCCCAATATTATCAATATAATTGGAAATGCAATGAGTAAGAACGCCATAGTGGCAGATGGTTTATCTGGATCTGCTTTCAGGAGTTCCTCATTGGTCACTAAATTTTTAATGTCCTCTTTAAGCTCCTTTAAATTTTGATTTTTCATTGTATTTCCAAACTGCCAACCTGCAATTAAGGACGCCGGGAGGGAAACGATTATTCCGTACAGGATAAACCACCCTAAATTGGCTCCGATTTGTCCAGCCACAGCAACCGGTCCCGGTGTAGGAGCAACAATACAGTGTGTGAGCAACAATCCAACGAATAGTGCATTCACGTAGGAATTCATATTCTTCTTTGTTAGTGCTTGAAGGGAAGTCACCAATGGAGCCAGCATTATGTATGCAGAGCCAAAATATACTGGAATGGATATGATAAATCCTGCTAAGTTAAGGGCTAATAAGTCGTTTTTTTCCCCTACAGCCCTAAGTAAACCCTTTGCCATCTCCTCTGTGGCTCCTGAGTCCCCCAGCATAACCCCAAATATTCCACCGAAAATTATGACAAGTCCTATACTCGTCATCGTATTTCCAAACCCCTTTCCAATATTTGAAAGTATGTCATTAACCGGCATAGAGGCCAATAACCCCATAAGGATAGCTGCCACGAATAGCCCGATGCCGGGACTCACCTTAAACTTGATAAGTGCGACCAATAGTAAGGTTATCGTTATTAGAAAAGCCAATAGTACGTTCATATAATCTCCTCCCAATTTGATTTATATCTGATAGCTAATTAAGTACAAAAAAACGCCCCATAATAGGGGCGTTATAAACGCGGTACCACCCTGATTTACAGCATGTGTTACCACAGCTGCCTCAATAAGCTCCAGACTAATGCATTAACGCTGCGAACGTGCCACTCTAAATGTCGAATGACCTGCTCAAAGGTGCTTTTCAAATTTTTAGCCTTCTCCCTTTCACCAATTCGGGAGCTCTCTTGTAGTGCTATAAAATCTTACTCTTCCTCTTCTTAGCTTTTGTACACTTTAACAATAAAGTAATTTTATGTCAAGGACATTTTCAATATTTATACAATAATTACATATTTTTTACAATTAGTAAATTTTCTTAACATAAAAAGCTGCCTAATTTCTTAGACAGCTTAGTGTAAATTTATATTAAATTTTTCCAACTAGATCGATTCCAGGAGTTAATGTGTCCTCTCCTTCGTCCCAGTTTGCCGGACATACTTGGTCGCCATGCTTGTAAACGTATTGTGCGGCTTTAACTTTTCTTAATAATTCTTTTGCAGCTCTACCGATTCCCGGTTGGTGTACTTCATAAGCTACTATTATCCCTTCAGGATTTACAATAAATGAGCCTCTAAGCGCTTGTCCATCTTCTTCGATCAGGACACCAAACATTCTAGATAAATGGAATGATCTATCGGCTAACATAGGATATTGTACTTTTTTGATTGCTTCTGAAGTATCTTTCCAAGCCTTGTGAACAAATTCAGAGTCAGTTGATACTGAATAAATTTCTGTATCATGTTTTTTAAATTCGTCATAGTAGTTTGCAAGATCTTCTAATTCTGTAGGGCAAACGAAAGTGAAATCTCCTGGATAAAAGAAAAATACTGACCATTTTCCTTCAATGTCCTTGTTTGTTACTTCTCCAAATGCACCTTCGAAATACACTGGTACTTTGAATTCATCAACTTTCTTGCCTATATAATTTCCCATCGGTATCACCTCAATAAATAATTTATAATGGTTACTTGCTTACTACATAAACTATACCCCTAAATGAAATTTAAAATCATTTTAAATATAAATTTTGTATTTTGAATTTATTGTGACCTTCCATTGCTTGTAATTTACTTTAAAGCTATAATTAAATTGAGGTGTTGTTATGAAAAAACATTTGATAATTTTTATGTCACTGACATTTTTAATAAATATGACTGCTTGTACAAGTTCACAAAATACTCTTTTAGAGGAAACTGAATCAAAGTTGGAAAGTGTACAAATGGAGAGAGATGAATTCAAATTTGAGCTGGACAATACCAGCTTAAAACTAAAGGAAGCAGAAAGTAATGTAGCAAAGCTGGAATCAGATGTGATAGAACTCGAAACGGCTTTAGAAGAAGCAAAAAGTTCCACGCAAAACGATGAGTTGCTATGTGTTGCAAATACGGTTATGGGACTTCTAAAGGACAAAAATTATAATCATTTGGCAAATTATGTATCCCCCAATGGTGTGAGGTTTACACCTTATTCATTTGTAGATACCACAGCTGATATCCTAATACAGGGTACCTCCTTCACAGACGGGACATTCGATGATAACTCGGTTACTTGGGGTAGTTATGATGGTAGCGGTAATCCCATCACCATGGACTTTAATGGCTATTATGATGAATTTATTTACGATGAGGATTATTTAAATGCTCCAATGCTTGGAAATAATTTCTTTATTGGTACGGGTAATACAATCAATAATGTGGCTTCTACCTATTCCAATGGTGAATATGTCGAATTTCATTTTCCAGGATTCGACCCCCAATACGAAGGTATGGATTGGAAAAGTTTAATCCTTGTATTTGAAAAATTCGGAAATGATTATAAGCTAGTTGGAGTAGTACACAATCAATGGACGTCATAAATAAAAATCATTCTAAGAAAAATTTAATTTCCACATAGAATGATGATTATAAGTTTAGGCAAAGTGTCCCTTTGCCAAATTTTTGTGTTTAAAAATGTCTTTTTAGCTCCTTACCCATCTCCTTAAGGTCGATTTGTTTAGTCAAAGAGCTAAGCCCTATATAAACCACCAGTGCAACAAAGATTGCGAGGAGTAGAAATTTATTGCTTTTTCCAAAGTTATACACAAAATATGAAGTTATCCCCATGCCAACTGTGTTTAAACCACACACTGCAATATATTTAAAATTTTCACCGTAATCCATTCCATTTAGCATCACATCTAAACGCCACAGACTGACTATGGACCCCACCACAACGGATATGCTTGTGGCTATTGGCAGACCTATAACACCGAATATCCTAGACAAAATCACATTTAAAATAATATTTACGATTACTATGACTATGGATATAATTACCGGTTCCTTAGGTTTTTTTAGGGAATAAAACATTCTTTGAATCACGGTGTTAAAGGATATCCCCACTATTCCTAAGGCATAAAAAAACAGTGCTCGTGAGGTAATCTCCAAGGAGGATATATCAAACTCTCCCCTATAAAAAAGCATAGAGACTATGGGCTTTGCAAATATCATAAGACCTACGGTTGCAGGTATGATTAGGAGCATCATGGCGTTTATAGTTTGGGTAAAGTTTTTCTTTAGGTTGCTATAATCTGATGTAATCGCCAATCTACTCATCTTTGGAAATTGTACAGTGACAATACTCATCACCACAACTCCAACTACGAAGTCTTGAAGATTTCCAGAATAATTTAATGCAGACACTGCACCCTCGCCCAAGGAGCTGGCTATCATCTTATCCACCATGAGATTTACCTCATAAGTTGCTGCACTTATAAGTATGGGCATGGTGAGGTTTCTCATTTCAATAAGATTTTCATCCTTGAAATTTATAAAATATTTGTATTTGTACTTCGTGTCAAGTAACGCTGGTATAAACACAAGATATTGGAATATCATTCCCAAAGACGCGCCTAAACCCAATAATATTGGGGATGTTATTTTTGATAGTCCAATAAAAAGTATTATGATTAAGTTCATAATAATCGTGTGAATAACAGTTACGACGAAATGTCCATGAAGTTGTAAATATCCTCTATAAACCCCAGCTACGGCAGATACTGGGAGACTTATCATGATAAGTCTGGTATATAGCACAGTTTGTTCCATTATTCTAGTATCAAATCCATATGCTAAAACGCCTACCAATTGTCTAGAAAATATAATTCCTATAACAGCAGTTATCAGTGCCACAAGAAAAATAATTGTAGCCATATTGGTGGTAAATCTATCGGCGGCTTCCCTTCCCCGTTTATTCATTATTGATGAATATATGGGTATGAAACCCGTACTAATACCAGTGGTTATGACGTTTAATATCAGCGATGGAATAAAGAAGGCTATTAGAAACGCATCCGCCACATAGCCTGTCCCATAGAAATAGGACAAGCTAATCTCTCTAAATAGCCCAAAAATCTTAGATATAATTGTTACAACCATCAATAGTAATGAAAGTTGCATTATGCGTTTAACCTACTGTAAACTGTGTGCATGATTAGGGATTTGGTTTCTTTTGAAATAGATAGTATTTCCGCTATCTTGGACTTCATCATTTCAGAAAATTCCACATCCTTAAGCGCATTTAAATTGATATTTACGTTTAAAAGTGAAGCTTCTATTCCAGCATATAAAAGAAGTGCGCCGGTCCCCACGTCTGTTATTGCATTTACATTTCCATATATGGAAAAAACTTCCAAGACAAACAGCGCTTCTAAACATAAATTAGCGCTCTTTAACGGCACTTCCATAGCTTTCTTATAGCTATTTTCGATTTCAAAAGCTCTAGATACCTTCTCTTCTTCAGAGTCTTTAGGCATTCTATAAGCTTCAATAACCTTGTCAAATGCTGCCTTATCATTTTCCATTTCATTTAATAGTTCTTTAGAAATTTCTGTCAATCTATTTGCAGAGTTTTCCATTTCAGTTTTAAGTTCAGGTTCGAAATCCGTGTAGACCTTTTTCCCCACGGTTAGATTGTAAACCATAACATTTAAAGCTGCTCCTATACTTCCAACTAAGGCTGCAACACTCCCACCACCTGGAGTAGGACTTCCTGTAGATGTTTCTTCAACAAATTTTTCTACGCTTAAATTTTTTAACATTCTATCCTCCTAAAGATTCAGTATGCCATCCACCAGCACTCGTGCGTTCATTTTTGCGGAAATTACGCCATCCCCTATGGACACCTTCAAAATTGCATATTGTCCGTTATTCAGTACATGGGTCAAGGTTCGGATTTCTGATTTGTCTATTCCTTTGTCCATAAGATATTTTATCATAAAAGCGATTTGCCTTCTGGAGCTCATTCTTTGATATTTTTTTAACTTTGGTCTTTCGACGGTAAAAAACACCATCCTAGATTCTTCGTCATGATATACTACAATCCTGTCTATATCCAGTTCTCCAAGATCTATTTTCTTTTTTCTAAGCTTACTAAAGGTCATCGGGTCCTTCGCCCAGATTATTCTTGTGGACCCACCGCTATTATCTACAGCTTTTACAAGCTCGGAAACAAAATCTTCCGTCTCTTCATTCTCAATGCTTTCAAGCTCGTGTATCATAATCTCGTGGGTTACACTGATTGCATTATTGTCGTGATAATTAATAATTACAGATCTCTTAGTATCCCCTGATTTTAGAACCACACGTTTTTCTCCCGACTCAATGGACCTAATATATTGTGCTTCTGCTAAGGTATAGAAAGCTGCAACATTTGCGTAAATACAGTCGGAAACTTCACCATTGACGGAGAAAATTCTCGTATTTAATATATTGGAGTCATCAAAGCTTGCAAATACTGTCCTATAATTATTAAATACCCTTGAAATATCAGCCATCTTATCGTCTTCGATAGCTTGTTGGTTGTTTATTACTACGGGAACCGTAACGCCTTTTAGTCTTTCATCTCCCAGTAGCTCTACTAAAAAAATGTTATATTGCATTATTCACCTATAATAATTTCTATTAATCTCTGTAGGTCATCTTCATCATAATAATTTATTGATATGACCTTCCTTTTGTCGTCGATATTAACTTTTGTTCCTAATCTATTTAAAAAGCTTTCTTCTATCTCCCTATAATAAATGTTTCCATTTTGACTTCTGCTTTTAGTTTTCTTCTTCTTACTGCTTACTTCGTGAACGCTTTCTCCTGATTTAATGATACTTAGAGCTTTTTTATACTGTTCATTTTCATCCTTGATTGAAAGAAGTACTTTTCCCATGGAGGAACTAATTTGACCAGTTCTGAGCATCTCTAGAACCCGAGGGTCTAATTTTAGCAATCTCATAGTGTTTGAAACATAAGGTCTGCTCTTTCCTATGGTTTTCGCCAATTCTTCTTGGGTTATTCCATAATTATCTATTATGGATTTATATGCCATAGCCTCATCCAAGGGATTTAAGTCTACCCTCTGCACGTTCTCTATAAGGGCTATTTTGTCATAATCAATATCGTCAAATTCCCTAATAATTGCAGGAATCTTCTCTAGCCCAGCCATTTGCGCTGCCCTATATCTTCTCTCACCAGCAACTATAACATGACCTAAATCTGTTTTTCTCACTATAATAGGTTGTAATACTCCAAATTCAGCCACGGATTGTGCCAATTCATTTAGTGCCGCCTTATCAAACTCCTTACGAGGTTGATTTTCATTCCTCACTATATCCACTAATGGAATTTCTTTAATGTCTCCAGAATTGGCAGGCTCTAAAATATCTTCTATTTTGTTTTTGTCAGTTATAAATGCATCTATGCCTCTACCTAAGCCTCTTCTTTTCGTCATAATTTCTCCATTCTACTAATAAATTCTTTTGCCAACGCCTTGTAGTTCCATGACCCCTTACTAAGCCTATCATAATCAAAAATGCTAAGTCCATAGGATGGAGCTTCTGCTAACCTAACGTTTCTAGAGATAGTGGTGTTAAATACTTTGTCCTTAAATACATTTTTCACTTCATCTAAAACTTCGACAGCTAACCGAGTTCTAGAATCGTACATACATAGTACAACTCCAATAATCTCAAGATTTGGATTATAGTTTTCTCGAACCATTTCGATTGTATTAAAAAGCTGTCCCAGCCCTTCAAGGGCGTAAAACTCAGATTGCACGGGAATTAGTACATAGTCAGAACTATTTAAGCCCATTATGCTAAGTATCCCAAGGGATGGTGGACAATCCACAAAGATATAATCATATTCATCTATTACATCTGTTATGACTTCCTTAAGACGTTGTTCCCATCCACCAGCGGAAACAAACTCCACTTCCAAGCCCGCTAAATCGATACTGGATGGAAGGATGTCCACAAATTTTGCGCTTGATTTAATTATAGCTTCCCTAATTGGATATTCTCCAGTTAAGACACCGTAAACATCATGAGATAGATTTGTTTTATCAATCCCCAATCCACTAGATGCGTTGCCTTGTGGATCTAAATCGATTAATAGGACCTTTTTCTTTCTCAATCCAATCCCTGCCGATAGATTTATTGATGTAGTAGTCTTTCCTACGCCGCCTTTTTGATTGAAAATACTAATAATTTTTCCCATCCTTCACCTCAGTTATAATATATCATAGATAATAAATAAAATAAAGAAAACAAAATGTTCCACGTGGAACATTACTTTGTATCAGTAATATGTTCTACGTGGAACATTTCTAATTGTGAATCTATTTTGTCAGTTTCAACTGTACTTATGGCATTTGGACCCGGGTCTAAATTTCCTTCTTCCATGAATTCCAAGAAGTCTACTGCATCACCAAATACAGTCACCTGCTTTACATCCTTATAATCAATTATCATTGAGCTTAGATTTATTTCTCTGGAAGGTTTTCTTAAACCATGCTTTAGTTCGAAAATTTCTTCTAATATTTTATCGCTCTGTTCACGTCTTAATTCTTCACGTTCCTCACGAATCCTTTTTTTCTCCCTAAAACTAACTAGCTTGAAATCCTTATAGTATTCATATGCAAAATGTAATGTAATAAGAATTGCTATAACCAATAGGCTAAGTTGTAATCTCTCATCTAGCAATTGAAAATAATCAGTTGCTGCAAAGAAGCAAATTCCTATTACAGGTATTAATCTAATTTTGAATAGTTTTGGATCCTCCTTGTAGCTCCATAAAAAGTATAAAGCGGCCAAGGAGAATAGTATTATTAGAACTATCATTTTTCTCCTTTGTTCCACGTGGAACATTATAGTGTTTTAGTCTTAATTTGTTGTGTTCTTCTCGGGTACTTCTTTGGGGTAGGTTTCACCTTTTTTATTACAATCAAAGTTCTCTCATTTTCACCTTCGGAAAGGGAAAGATTTATAATATCGCTGATTTCTCCACCTAACAATTTTATTGCGCCTCTTGCTTCTTCGATTTCTTGGTCGCAATCTTTGCCTTTCATGGCGACGAATTTACCACCTACTTTAACTAGGGGAATGCAATACTCACTCAGTGCAGATAGATTAGCTACTGCTCGAGATGTTGCCAAATCATATTTTTCTCTATATTCAGGCTTTTGTCCTGCTTCTTCAGCTCTGATATGCAGAGTTTCTACATTTTTTAAATCTAGTTCTTCTACTACATTGTCTAAAAACTTAATTCTTTTTAGCAGTGGGTCTAGCAAAGTAACATTTAATTTATCGTTTGCTATTTTTAAGGGAAGGGAAGGGAAGCCTGCTCCAGTCCCCACGTCCACTAAGGTAGAGATTTCTAAAAACTCTGGCACTAAGAACAAAGTCATGGAGTCTAAATAATGCTTGAGGTCCACATCGTCCGGCTCAATTATATTCGTGAGATTAATTTTTTCATTCCATTCCACTAGAATTTGTCGATATTTAACTAGTGTGTCATAATCAAATTTCACATCTATATTAAGTTTCTTTAATCCATCTCTAATTGTTATTTCGCTCATCTGCTTCTCCTAACTTGTTCTAGATAGATTAGTAATACATTGATATCTGCTGGGCTTATCCCTGTAATTCTAGATGCTTGGCCAATGGAATCTGGTCGTCTTTCTTTCAACTTTTGTCTAGCTTCATTACTAAGACTATGAACCTTGTCGAAATCTACATCGTTGATTTTCTTGCTTTCTAGTTTTTTGAACTTATCTATTTGTATAGTTTGCTTCTTTATATACCCATCATATTTTATTTCTGTTTCTACTTCAAGTCTTATGGATCTAGGTAGTTCTGGTCTATCTTTATCCAATGGGGAAGTGAGGTCATAATTTAGCTCAGGTCGTCTTATTAGTTCTTCTAAAGTCACTTGGGTCCTAATCTCTGTAGAGCCTAATGCCAATAATTTCTCAATATTTTCCTTCGTTGGATTGATTTTTATAGACCTTAATCTCTCCAATTCATTTTCCAATAGGGACTTTTTGGTTAAATATACACTATATCTATCGTCCTTTACCAATCCCACGTCTCTACCAATTTGCGTTAACCTTAAATCGGCGTTATCTTGTCTCAAAGTGAGTCTGTATTCGGCTCTACTCGTCATCATTCTATAAGGCTCATCAGTTCCCTTAGTCACCAAATCATCTATTAAAACTCCAATATATGCTTGGCTCCTATCCAGGACTAGAGGTTTCTTGCCATCAATTTTCAACACTGCATTTATGGACGCCAGCAGTCCTTGGGCTGCGGCTTCCTCATATCCAGATGAACCGTTTATTTGTCCAGCGAAATATAGACCCTCGATTTCTTTACTCTCCAGTGTGAGCTTTAAATTAGTAGAGTCTATTGCATCGTACTCAATGGCATATGCACTACGCATAATCACGCAGTTTTCCATACCAATAATCTCTTTATAAAATTGATTTTGAATTTCTTCGGGTAGGGAAGAGCTAACTCCTTGTATATACATTTCCTTCGTCGTAAGTCCTTCTGGCTCGATAAATACCTGATGTGCCGGTCTCTCAGAAAATCTCGTAACCTTATCTTCAATGGAAGGGCAGTATCTCGGACCCACTCCTTCAATATCACCAGTATTTAAAGCAGACCTGTGAATGTTGTCCCTAATAATTTGGTGACATTTTTCCGTCGTATAAGTCAGATAACAATCAACTTGTTCTACTCCCAAATCCTTGTCAAAGTTTAAAAAAGAGAAGGGGATTATCTCCTCATCGCCTTTTTGTGGCTCCATGGTAGAATAGTCAATTGAATCCCTGTGAACTCTAGCAGGTGTACCAGTTTTTAGTCTACGCATATCAAAGTTTTTTCTCATATTCTCTGCTAGTTCTATAGATGCCTTAAGTCCATCAGGTCCAGATTCGTAATTCATTTCACCTATGA
The DNA here is from genome assembly GCA_964445145.1 of uncultured Peptoniphilaceae bacterium. Classification (GTDB taxonomy): domain Bacteria; phylum Bacillota; class Clostridia; order Tissierellales; family Peptoniphilaceae; genus CAYUJY01. Next base: position 12,919 of record CAYUJY010000013.1, read on the forward strand.
AAACCCTGCCGCCTAGATAAGTACCTGTAGCTAGAATTACTGCTTTTCCCATCATAATAGCCCCAGTTTTGGTCTTTACTCCTTTAATTACATTGTCTTCTATTATAAGGTCTATTACTTCAGCCATTTTCAGCTCTAAATTTTCTTGGTCTTCCAATACCTTTTTTATTTCCTCGTGATAACGTCTTTTATCCGCTTGAACCCGCAGAGAATGCACAGCTGGACCCTTTGAAGTATTTAACATTCTACTTTGAATAAAAGTTTTATCTATGTTTATTGCCATTTCTCCACCCAATGCGTCAATTTCTCGCACCAAGTGACCCTTTCCCGTACCCCCAATGTTGGGATTACAAGATAACAGGGCTATTCCATCTAAATTTATTGTTAAGAGTATGGTTTTCTTTCCCATTCGAGCAGCAGCAAGGGCAGCTTCAACACCCGCATGGCCAGCTCCCACCACTATGACATCATACTCTCCATATATATAATCGATACCTACGTTAATACTAACACCTCTATTTTCCAATACAAAACTCAGAGAATATCCTATCCAGCACATCCTCAGACGTGGTCTTTCCAGTAATATTTCCAAGCTCGGTTATTACATTGTTTAAATCCACCTCAATAAGATCAAAGGGGATATTCATATCTATATCCAAAATAGCTGAATTTACGCTATTTTGAGCATTTCTTAAGGATTCAATCTGTCTCATATTAGACATATATGCACCCTCTGAAACGTTAATTTTTTCACTAAAAAACTTATCCTTTATCTTATCCAATAGGGCATCTATGCCTTCGCCCTCGATTAAGGACATTCTAACTATATCTTTGCCAGATAATGCACGTTCCTCTAACTTTTCATCTAAATCAATCTTGTTTGCAATAATGATATGTTCCTTGTCCTTAGATGCTTCTATTATTTCCATATCATCTTCGGTTATTTTAGAGGAATTATCCAAAACTATCAATAGCAAATCTGCATCTTCTATTAAACCTTTTGCCTTGTCTACACCAATTTTCTCTACGATATCCTCTGTTTGTCTAATACCAGCCGTATCGATTAACTTAAGTGGAATTCCATCTAAATCTAGTATTTCCTCGATGGTATCCCTCGTAGTACCAGGAATATCCGTAACTATTGCACGATTTTCCTTGAGTAGGGCATTTAATAGGGAACTTTTACCAACATTTGGTCGTCCTAGAATAAGAGTTCTTATACCTTCCCTAAGCACCTTTCCTCGCTTTGAATTTTTTAATAAACTAGCAATTTCTTCTTCTATTTCAATTAGTTTTTCCTTAATTTCCATGGAGCTCAAAGTCTCGATTTCATCTTCAGGAAAATCTATATCTGCAACGATTGTAGCCATAACCTCCAGCATCTTATCATATAGACCATTTACAGATTTAGAAATGGATCCACCCAGCTGGTTTAGAGAGTTTTCGTAGCTAAGTGAGGTATTGGAATTTATTAAATCAATTACAGCCTCCGCTTGTGCTAAATCTAGTCTTCCGTTTAGAAATGCACGCTTTGTAAACTCGCCAGGTTCTGCAAGAACAGCTCCATGGAGTAGGAGAGTGTCTAAAATTTCTTTTACCGCTACCACACCACCGTGGCAATATATCTCCACCACGTCCTCCCGAGTGTAGGTTCTAGGCGCTTCCATATAGGACACCAAAACCTCATCTACCTTTTTTTCTCCATTGTAGATGTGCCCATATGCCAATTCTCTATTATTAAGTGTACTTTTACCCTTGTATACTTTATTTAGTATATGGCGGGCCTTGTCGCCGCTCATCCTCACAATTCCTATCCCTGATGGGCCTATGGCAGTGGAGATAGCAGCAATTGTTGTACTCATATATTTCCTTCTTCCTAATTATCCTATATCAATTAATTCATAGTTCATTTCGCCAATTCCCATTTCTTCCGCGTGAATCAAACATGATTCCCAGTCGGTTTCAGGGTGTACGTTTTTAAAGTGGTCGTGAAAGTCGTGCTCACTTTCTCCCAACATACTGTTTTTCATAACTGGTGCAGCATTTACCAAATCCGCACAAGCTCTATCCAATGCAACTGGGTCAAAGGACGCTAACATACCAATATTTGGTACTATTGGGGCATCATTCTCCGAGTGACAATCGCAATATGGCGAAACATCTAAAATCAAACTTATATGAAAATGTGGTCTTCCATTTAGCACCGCATAGGAATATTCAGCCATCTTTTCATTTAAGATTACATTGCTCTCATCATTTAGTGGTCTTATGGCATCGTAGTTACAACTTCCTATACATCTGCCGCAGCCCACACATTTATCTTGATCTATTAGTGCTTTCTTTTCTACAAAGCTTATGGCTCCATGGGCACAATTTTTAAAGCATTCACCACAGCTTACGCAGAAGTTTCTTCTGACAACTGGCTTTCCAGCAGAATGCATTTCCATTTTACCTGCACGGGAACCACAGCCCATGCCTATATTTTTTAAAGCTCCACCAAAACCAGTAGATTCATGTCCCTTGAAATGACTTAGGGATATGAATACATCTGCATCCATTACACCTCGTCCAATCTTGGCTTCTTTTACATGTCTACCATTTACTGGTATCTTCACCTCGTCAGTACCCTTTAATCCATCGCCTATTATAATGTGGCATCCAGTAGTAAAAGGGTTGTAGCCATTTTCGTAAGCCGCTTCCAGATGATCAATTGCATTTTTTCTTCTTCCCACATAAAGGGTATTGCAATCGGTTAAATATGGAACTCCACCTAAACCCCTAATTACATCTGCAATAGCTTTGGCATAATTTGGTCTCAAATATGCCAAATTGCCTGGTTCTCCGAAATGTATTTTTATAGCTACGAACTTTTTGTTGAAATTTATATCCTTAATACCGGCTTCTACCACCAGTCGCTTTATTTTATCTATTAAATTTTCGTCAGCAGTCGCTCTAAAATCCGTAAAATATACCTTTGACATAATATCCCCCTGAATTATATTAAAATTGTACTAACTTATATTATAGATTAAAACTCGCAACTAAAAAAGCCCCTTTTAAAGGAGCTTGAACGAAATGGGGGATTTCGCTTTAGTCATCTTTCGATGAGTTTACATATACTATAAGAGGTAAATATTATGCTTGATAATATTTATCAATTGAGATAATTATACATCAATTGATAATCATTTTCAATACCTTTTTAAAATTTTTCAAATATCTTTAGACGCAGCTTTTTTTGCAACAGTTTCAATTTATATGATAAACTATTATAAGGAAATTATTAACAAGGAGATTATAATGAATATCGATATTAATTACACGTTAAACTTGATGGAAGAGCTTATAAACATAACCAGCCCTGCCGGTGACACAGCTGAGGCTATGGAGAGAATTGAAAAAGAATTTAATCGCCTAGGACTCAAGATTCATAAAACAAATAAAGGAGCAATCTATGGAACCCTAGAAGGTGAGAATAGTACCAAGTCTAGACTCGTTAACGCCCATATCGATACATTGGGCGCTATAGTTAAGGAAATAAAACCTAATGGAAGACTGAGACTTTCTAGTATCGGTGGATATGCTTGGGGCTCAGTAGAAGGAGAGACCGTCTATATAAAAACTAGAAAAAATAAAGTATATACGGGTACATTATTACCGGATAAAGCTTCTGTTCACATATTTTTTGAAGATGCTCGCACTTCACCAAGGGAAGAAGACACCATGGAAGTCAGGATAGATGAGGATGTGAATGACCCAGTGCAAACTAGGGAACTAGGTATAGAGGTCGGCGATTTTGTAGCTTTTGAACCTAGATTAAAAATCCTAGATAATGGCTATATAAAGTCCCGTCATCTAGATGACAAAGCTTGTGTTGCTCTCATGTTTGCAGGTATTAAATATTTAGTGGAAAATAACCTAAAGCCTAAGTACACTACACATTTTTTTGTCAGCGATTATGAAGAAATTGGACATGGAGTTTATGGATTTCCAGATGATATTTCAGAAGTAATGTCATTGGATATCGGTACTGTAGGTGGCATCCACAATTCCTCAGAAAAATCTGTGACTATTGTGGCGAAGGATAGAATTACACCGTATGATTTAGGGTTGAGAAATAAATTAATAGACCTATCAGAAGAAAATAACATATCCTACAAAGTCGACGTCCATTATAGATATGCATCCGATGCCAGCGTCATGCTAACCCAAGGCGTGGATGCTAAAATTGCCCTAATAGGCCTAGGCGTAGATGCCACACACCACTACGAAAGAACCCACATCGACGGGGTTAGGAATAATATAGCACTACTTTTAGCATATTTACAAAGTGCTTAAAAATATACTGAATTTCTATCACAAAAAAACTGACCTCAAATCATTGGGGTCAGTTTCATATTATCTCTTGTTGCTTCTTTCTGCTGCAATTACTACTCTTCTATATGGGTCTTTGCCCTCAGAGTAAGTAGTTATCCCATCATAATCCTGTAGAATTAAATGAATAATTCTTCTTTCGCTAGGATTCATAGGCTCAAGTTTTACAGATCTTTTGTATCTCTTTACTTTGTCTACGCTCTTTCTAGCAAGATTTTCAAGGGTTTTTCTCCTCTTGTCCCTGTAGTTGTTGGAATCTATAGATACTCTGATAAATTCTTCTCTGTGCTTGTTTACTACTAGGCTTAGTAGATATTGTAGAGAATCCAGTGTAATTCCATGTTTACCAATTATTACACCAAGTTCGGAAACATTTTCACTCTTGATATCCACGTTTAGATTATTTTTTTCCAAAGTTACTAAAAGATTATAGTTTATATTGAATTTTTCAAGTATTTTTGAAAGAAATTCTTCAGTGTGGTTTTTGATTTCTATATCGTTCCATACTTCTTTAATTTCCCTATTTGGCTTGTATGTTTCTTCTTCACCATCAAATTCTTCAGTTTCAGGAAGTGAAATTTCTTCTTCAAGAACAACTTCTTCTTCAATTTCCACAACCTCTTCCACTATTGGAGTAGGTGTTTCTATTATTTCTTCAACTTTTTCTTCAGTAACCTTTTGGGTTTTCTTTAATACCTTCTTAGGTCTTTTTTCTTCTTTATCGTATAATAAATCCTTTACGAAGGAGCTAATATCTTCCTTCTTTCTTATTTTTACGATGGCATCCTTAGAGCCTAAAATTCCCAGAAAGCCTCCCTTTGGTTCTTCAAGAACCTCTATTTCAGCTTCGGCTTCTGTTATTCCAAGTTCCTTAATACCTTCATTAACTGCTTCCTGAACGGTTTTAGCAGTTTTTATTACAAAATCCATTAAGCTGCCTCCTTCTTTTCAGCAATATTTCTATTAATAACCATTTGGATTACTATAGAGATTGCTGTGTTAATAGCCCAATAGAAAGGAAGTCCTGCAGGAAGTGACCTATAAATAAATAGCATCATTATCGGCATTGTATACTTCATTGAATTATTCATTGCTGCTGTCGGGTCCTTTGCACCATCAGTCGCTTTAGGACTCATAACCACCGTTTGTACATATGACAATGCAGCTGTTATAATTGGCATAATCATAGTTGAATCAATTTCGTTAAGGTTCTTTATCCAAAAGAATGCCTTGTCCATTGAAGCATACATTACTGGGTCAGTGAATGCATATAATTCTGGTTGTCTAAATACGCTATACATAGCTATAAGTATCGGCATTTGGATAAGTAGTGGAAGACATCCAGACATGGGATTAAAGCCAGTTTCCTTGTAAAGTTCCTGTTGCTTTCTCATCAATGTTTGCTGATCATTTCCATACTTCTTTTGTAATTCTTGTATTCGTGGCTGCATAGCTCTCGTTTCAGCCATAGATTTAGCTTGCTTAATAGTGAAGGGTAATGTCACTATTTTAAATATAATTGTAGTGATAATTATTGTGATTGCATAATTTGAAAACAATTCGAATTCATTTGGATTCACATTGCTTACAAAATCATACACACCTTTTAGTAGCAAGCCCATTAATCGATTCAGAAAATCCATCGTTCCTCCTATTGTAATGGGTCATATCCACCTTCATGTAGTGGATGACATTTTAAAATTCTCTTTACCGACAGATAGGTCCCCTTAAAGAAGCCATATTTTTTATAGGCTTGGAGGGAATACTCTGAACATGTAGGATAAAACCTACAATGTCTACCCGGCAGTAAATATGTCGAGATATATCTTTGATAAAATCTTATGAACAAAATCATTATGTGCTTCACAAGCTCACCCCATGAGTTTAGAAACTTTTAATATGTGTCTAAATGCGCTTTTAAGTTCTATAAAAGAGATATCAGGAACATTCTTTTTAACCACAAAGACCAAATCATAGCCTTTTGCAATGTCTTGTTCAAATTCTCTGTATATCTCTTTCATTCTTCGTCTTATTTTATTTCTGACTACAGCCTTGCCTATTTTCTTGCTGACTGTTATTCCTATCCGTGAATACTCTAAGTTATTTTTTCTAACATAGAGCGTCAAATTTCTATTCCCGAAGGTCTTTCGTTTTTCATAAGCTTTTTTG
>CAYUJY010000014.1:0-11897 GCA_964445145.1 uncultured Peptoniphilaceae bacterium
ACTCCCTCCTACCTTTGCACATTTATTATACAATAATAATAATAATAATAATATATAGGAAATGTAAAATTTTTCACAAATTGTAAAGATTTGTTAATTATTTCTTGAATTGATTGGGTATAAAAACTTTAGGAGGGATGCTATGAATAATATTTACGATTACACGGTAAGAGACAGCTATGGGGATCAATATCCTTTATCAAAACATCGCGGTGAAGTGGTACTTATTGTAAATACCGCCAGCAAATGCGGTTTTACACCACAATTTGAAGGATTGGAAGCCTTGTATAAAGAATACAAAGATAAGGGATTCACAGTTATAGGATTTCCAAGCAACCAATTTGGAGGCCAAGATCCGGGAACAAATGAAGAAATTAGAAGCTTTTGTCAATTAAATTATGGTGTTACCTTCCCAATGATGGGAAAAATTGACGTAAATGGCGACAATGCCGCACCTCTTTACACTTTCTTAAAGAAGGAAGAAGGCGGGATTTTAGGTGACGATATCAAATGGAATTTTACAAAATTCCTAGTAGACAAGTATGGTAATGTTATAAGAAGATATGCACCTACTACGACACCGGAAAGTATTAAGGACGATATAGAAAAATTATTGTAATAATCAATTATGGATTACGGTATGATGAGCATACCGTAATTTTTATATTTATTAGCATATTTTACATAAAAAAAGAGATACCGGATTTTCCGATATCTCTTAAATTTTTATTACATGTTAGCCCATTTAACGTAAGTGTCGTATCTATCCTTAGCGTCAGCTGCAGCCTTTTCATAAAGTGCTTCTGCATGGTCTGGGAATGACTTCTTAAGTGAAGTGTATCTAACTTCTCCCATGATAAAGTCGTGGAAGCTCTCAGTTGGTTCCTTAGAGTCAAGTACGAATGGGTTCTTTCCTTCGTCCTTAAGTCTAGGGTCGAATCTCCATAGGTGCCAGTAACCTGCTGCAACAGCTTGTTTTTCTCTGGTTATGGTCTTACCCATACCTATTCTGATTCCATGGTTTATACATGGAGCGTATGCGATAACTACTGATGGTCCATCGTAGCTTTCAGCTTCTTTAATAGCTCTAATTGTTTGGTTCATGTTTGCACCAAGTGCTATTTGTGCTGAGTATACGTAACCATATGTTGCCATCATTAGGCCAAGGTCTTTCTTCCTAATTGACTTACCGCTAGCTGCGAATTGTGCAATTGCTGCTGTTGGTGTTGCCTTAGAAGCTTGTCCACCTGTATTTGAATATACTTCTGTATCAAATACCATGATGTTGATGTCTTCACCGGATGCCAATACGTGGTCTAGTCCACCGAATCCGATGTCATAAGCCCATCCGTCACCACCGAATATCCAGATTGATCTCTTAATTAGATAATCTTTAAGGATGTCGATTTCAGCTAGGATTTCATTTGCTTCTTCGTTCTCAAATTTTGCGTCAAGTCTTGGTAGAATCATTCCTGCCATATCCTTAGTTACCTTAGGATCGTTCATGTTGTCTACCCAGTTTTGGAAGTATTCAACAAGGTCAGAGTCTACGCCTAGTCCGTTGAATTTAACCATTAAGTCTTTAATCTTGTTTCTAAGTTGTTTTACTCCTAGAAGCATACCAAATCCGTATTCAGCATTGTCTTCGAATAGTGAGTTAGCCCATGATGGACCTTTACCTTCTTGGTCTTTACAGAATACTGTTGACGGAGCTGATCCACCCCAGATTGATGAACAACCTGTTGCGTTAGCAATCATCATTCTATCTCCATATAGTTGAGTTATCAATTTAGCATATGGTGTTTCACCGCAGCCTGCGCAAGCGCCTGAGAACTCTAGGTATGGGAATTGGAATTGTGTATTTTTAAGGTTAGATGGTTCAATTTCATTTGACTTATCTCTAAGTGAAATTGCATAGTCCCAGTTACCCTTTTGTACTTCGTGTTCTTCTTCGAACGGAGTCATAACTAATGCCTTAGTCTTTGCAGGACATGTGTCAGCACAGTTACCGCAACCAGTACAGTCAAGTGTTGTAACTTGAATCTTGTATTCGTATTGTTCAAAGCCTTTTCCAATAGTCTTCAATGTGTTGAAGCCTTCTGGTTTATTCTTAACTTCTTCTTCATCTAGTAAGAATGGTCTAATTGCTGCATGAGGACATACTAGTGAACATTGGTTACATTGGATACAGTTTTCTGCAATCCACTTAGGTACCGTTACAGCTATACCTCTCTTCTCGTATGCTGATGTTCCTTGTGGGAACGTACCATCTTCCATTCCAATGAACGCACTTACAGGAAGGTCATTTCCTTCTTGTCTGTTCATAGGGATTAGTATGTTCTTAATGAAGTCAGGCTTGTTTCTGTTGTCTTCTTCTTCATCTGGTGCAGTTGCCCATTCAGCAGGGATTTCAATTTTAACTAATTGCTCGATACCTGCGTCTACAGCTGCATAGTTCATGTTTACAATTTCTTCACCCTTTGAACCGTAGTCTTTTACGATTGCTTCCTTCAATTTAGCTACTGCTTCGTCTAGAGGAAGTACTTCTGAAAGTTTGAAGAACGCTGATTGAATAACCATATTAATTCTTCCACCCAAGCCTATTTCAGCAGCTATCTTAGTAGCGTTTACTGTGTAGAATTGAATGTCGTTGTTAGCTATGAATCTCTTCATGTATCCAGGAAGATGTGAATCTAGCTCTTCTGGTGACCAGATGGTGTTGAACAGGAATGTTCCACCCTTCTTAAGTCCTCTTAGAAGGTCGTATTGGTAAACATATGCTTGCTTAGAGCACGCTATGAAATCTGCTTCAGTGATTAGGTATGTTGACTTGATTGGCTTAGGACCGAATCTTAAGTGAGACATTGTTACCCCACCTGACTTCTTAGAGTCATAGTCAAAATATCCTTGTGCATAAAGGTCTGTACCGTCTCCGATAATCTTTATAGCACTCTTGTTCGCTCCAACTGTTCCGTCGGATCCGAATCCCCAGAATTTACATTTTACTGTTCCTTCAGGTTCTGTATTTATGTGTTCTGATTCATCTAATGAAAGATTTGTAACATCATCTACGATTCCGATTACGAATTCTTTCTTAGGGTCTTCTTTTGCTAATTCTTTGTATACTGCAAGAATTTGAGATGGAGTTGTGTTCTTAGAACCAAGTCCATATCTACCTCTAATAATAGTAGGTCTCTCTTCTTTTTCGAAGAATAGTTGTACTATATCTAGGTATAGTGGTTCTCCAAGGGATCCTTTTTCTTTTGTTCTATCCATTACAGCAATTTTCTTTACTGTTTTTGGAAGTACATCAAAGAAGTATCTTGCTTCGAAAGGTCTGTAAAGATGTACCTTAACGATACCTACCTTTTCTCCCTTAGCTGCTAAGTAATCAATTGTTTCTTCGACAGTATCTGTTACTGAACCCATTGCTATAATAACTCTTTCAGCTTCTGGATCTCCGTAATAGTTAAATGGCTTGTAGTCTCTACCAGTAATTCTTGACATTTCCTTCATGTAATCTGCAACTACGTCTGCAATCTTTTCATAGAAAGGATTAGAAGCTTCAACACCTTGGAAATAGATATCAGGGTTTTCTGCCGTACCTCTAGTTACAGGGTGCTCAGGAGAAAGTGCTCTATCTCTGAATGCCTTTAGGGAATCCATGTCAATTAAGTGCTTTAGTTCATCGTAATTCATTTCTTCGATTTTTTGAATTTCATGTGAAGTTCTGAATCCGTCAAAGAAGTGTAGGAATGGAACTCTTGTCTTAATTGCAGCCAAGTGAGCTACTGAACCTAAGTCCATAACCTCTTGTACTGAACCTGATGCAAGTAATGCAAATCCAGTTTGTCTAGTTGCCATTACGTCTTGGTGATCGCCAAATATTGATAGTGCATGTGATGCAAGTGCACGTGCAGAAACGTGGAAAACTCCAGGAAGAAGCTCACCAGCGATTTTGTACATATTTGGTATCATCAGTAATAAACCTTGTGATGCGGTAAATGTAGTTGTCAATGCACCTGCTTGAAGTGAGCCGTGAACAGCACCTGCTGCACCTGCTTCAGATTGCATCTCAGTTACAGTTACCTTTTGGCCGAAGATGTTTAGTCTGCCAGCAGCAGCCCAGTCATCTACATACTCAGCCATGTTAGAGGATGGTGTAATTGGATAAATCGCTGCCACATCTGTGAACGCGTAGGACACGTGCGCTGCAGCGGTATTACCATCCATGGTTTTAAAATGTTTACTCATAAATACCCCCTATAAAATATTAAATGATACTTAACTACTTCATGTTCTAATTATAACTTTTAGTTGAAATAATTGCAAATTTATTAAAATTCTTTTTAGAATGAGTTTTACTTGATGCTTAAGGGCATTAGGTGATTTTTAGGATAAAATAAATATAACTTCGCAAAATTTTCACAATAAATATTTATTTTTAAACAATTAAAAAGCTAACATTTTCGTTAGCTTTTTGCCTTTTTCATACTAGCTCTTAAATTTATTTTCTTTAAAATCTTTTTGTTTAATTCTTCTGCTGCATTATATCCTAGCTTCTTCTGTAGAAGATTTCTAGTAGCTACTTCAATTATCATAGCTGTGTTTCTACCTGGCTTCATTGGGATAGTTATGGTTGGAAGATTTATACCTAGCAGTTCTGTATAATTTTCGTCGAATCCTGCTCTGTCATATTCCTTTGTGTCATCCCAATTTTCCAATTCGATAATCAAATCTATATCTTGACCCGTTTTTACTGAGCTTACGCCATAAAGTCTTTCGATATCTAATATTCCTACGCCTCTTATTTCCATAAAGTGTCTAGTAAGTTCAGGTGATTCACCCACTAGAATATTATTTATTTTTGTAATCTCAACCACATCGTCAGAAACCAACTTGTGCCCCTTTCTAACTAAGTCCAGGGCGGTTTCAGACTTCCCTACTCCAGATTTTCCCGTAAGTAGCACTCCACTTCCATATACTTCAACTAGCACCCCATGTACAGATGTTTTAGGAGCCAGTTTCTTCAAGGCAAAGTTGTAAAGGTCGTTGATAAATTTCGACGTCTTATCCTTGGACCTAAGTAGTGTGATGTCATTTTTCATACATATATCAATAACTTCATCGAATATATAGTTGTTTGCAGTTAGAACGATTACGGGTATTGGATGCCTAGTCAATTCTAAAAATTTGAAACGCCTCTCAGTGCCAGTCATATCTTTTAAATACTGCCATTCAGCATTTCCCAACACCTGAACTCTCGTCGGTGAAAATCGCGGATAATACCCAGTCAGCTGAAGTCCCGGTCTATTTACTTCACTGGAATAAATCTTTATCTCGTCGTGGTCAGTTGATTTATAGATAACTTCTGTTTGTAGTCCGTTTATCATTTCATCAAGCGTGAAAAATTTTGTCATAATGCCTCCCTAAAATGTTCATATACTGCCTTTGCACAAGTTTTGTTCATACCCTTTACAGAAATTAGCTCCTCAATTTCCGCTGATTTTATTTTTTCAATAGATTTGAAATGCTCAATTAGTGCGCTCTTTCTCTTTTCGCCTATACCCGGTATTTCATCCAGCTCCGATTTATAAAATCTGTTGGACATTCTAGACCTATGGTAGTTAATAGCAAATCTGTGTGCTTCTTCTTGTATCTTATATAACATTCTATATAAATTAGATGTTATAGGTATCTCGTACTCCACATTTTCAAAAATAATACCTCTGGTTTGGTGTAGGTCATTTTTAACTAAACCTGAAATTGGTATCTCAAGGTTCATGTTTTTAAGCACGTCCAGTGCCACATTTACTTGTCCTTTTCCACCATCCATAATTATTAAATCTGGTAATGATTTAAAGGATTCGTTGTTGTTGCTACTATCGCGCCTTCTAAAACGCCTCTCCAACACTTCCCGTAGTGATGCGTAATCATCGTTTTTGTCTACAGTTTTTATTTTGAATTTTCTATAATCCGTTTTTTTAGATTGTCCTTTTTCAAATACCACCATAGAACCTACGGCTTCGTCCCCAGCAATGTGGCTAATATCGTATGCTTCGATTCTCAGCGGCATGTTTTTTAAATTGAGTAAATTTTGCAATTCTCCTAGGGTTTCCATATTTTCCCTAGCCTTTTTCAGGAATCTATCGCCATATTTCGATAACATATCTTCCGCATTTTTCTTAACTAGCTCAAGAAGCTCCACGTTCTCGCCTCTTTTTGGAACGAGAATTCTAACTGGACGATTCTTAATTTGAGATAGGTAACCTTCGATAATCTCTAAATCATCTATTTCTTCTTCTATATAGATTTCATTTGGCAATTGTGTATAACCCGCATAAAATTGCTTTAGGAATGCACTTAAAATATCTGAGTTTTCTGAATTTAAAGTATCGGATAAAATGTAGTGTTCTCTGCCTAGAATTTTTCCACCTCGAACGAAGAACACCTGGATGCAAACTTCATCTACACCCCTTGCCATAGCAATGATATCCTTATCAATAAAGCTGATGGTGTCGACATTTTGTTTTTCCAACAAATTGTGTAAAAACATTAGTAGATTCCTGTAATATCCAGCATTTTCAAAATCCAATGTTTCTGCGGCATCCATCATCATTTTTTCCACTTCTTTTAGGACGCTTGTATCTTTTCCATCTAAGAATGCTATTACCTTTTTAATTCTCTCCTTATAAAAATCTGAAACCACAGTTCCCATACATGGACCATCACATTTATTTATATAATAATTTAGACATGGTCTATATTTTTTATTTGGATCGTTTAAGTTTAATCCACAGGTTCTAATTTTGTAGTGTCTATTGAAAAACTCAATAGCTTCATTCACTGAAATTGCAGATGTATAGGGTCCAAAATAAATTGAGCCATCATCCCTTAGATTTCTAGTCTTTACAACCTTTGGAAACCTGTCCTTTATGTTGATTTTTATATATGGGTATTGCTTGTCATCTTTTAAAAGGATATTGTATTTGGGCATATTGTCCTTAATTAGATTTTGTTCTAGTATTAGGGACTCCACTTCGTTTTGCACAATTATATACTCAAATTCATCTACGTTATCCACCATAGCTTGCACCTTGGGATGTTTAACAGTAGCTTGAAAATATTGTTTAAGTCTATTCTTGAGATTTTTAGCCTTGCCAACGTAAATTGTTGTGCCAATTTTATCCTTCATTATATAAACCCCAGGATCTGAGGGTACTTTTTTTAATTCTTCTTTTATATCAAACATTATTTAATCGGCGATGTCACCTCTCTTAACCAAACCTTTTCTTCATCATTCATATAGGGTTGTAACTTTAATTGTACTTCTTTATGATATTTATTCAATATTTCTATTTCCCAATTATCCAGCAGGCTTCTGTCTATGGCATCCACATCAATTGGAGCTAGGCTCATCACGTCAAAGTGCAAGAATTGCCCATCCGGGGTATCTTTATCCTTCTTTACAATCACTACATTTTCCGTTCTTATGCCATGCTTACCTGATTTATAAATCCCTGGCTCTATTGTTACAACCATTCCTTCCCTAAGGGCTACGTCGTTATATTTTTGTGCTATCCGATGGGGTCCTTCGTGTACTCCCAGCATAAAACCGACACCATGCCCCGTTCCAGACTTATAGTCCATTCGGTGGAGCCAAATCGGTCGCCTTGCTATAACATCTAAAGCGTGACCAGTCGTACCTTCTAAGAACACAGTACCCAACAAGTTCAAATGTCCCTTTAGCACCAATGTAAAATCAGTTTTTTCCTCACTAGTCAATTTCCCCATGGCTATGGTTCTAGTGATATCTGTGGTTCCATCTAAATATTGTCCACCTGAATCTACTAAATATAATCCTTTTTTCTCAATTTTAGAATAGCTTTCATCAGTTGCTCTGTAGTGCATCATGGCAGCATTACCACCGTATGCAGAAATCGTATCAAAGCTAGGCATCACATAATGCTCTGCCTTTTTCCTGAAGTTTTCTAGTTTTTCAGCTGCGTCTAGCTCATTTATTTCCTCATCGGTATGCTTTAACCAATATATAAACTTAGTAAGCGCTACGCCATCCTTTATATAGGCATGTCTTTGGTTTTCTTCTTCCACCTCATTTTTAGTTGCCTTTAAGAAAGTGGTTATATCCATTGAATCAATTATAGTATTACTAGGGTCCAGTAATTTATAAAGTTCTCTCGATGTTTTATTTTTATCTAAAAGTATTTTCTTTCCTCTGAATAAATTCATATGGGAAGAAATAGCTTCGTAGTTTTCCGTGTCAACTCCATTATTAATCAAATCTTCATTTACTTCTATGGATAATTTATCGAAATCTATAAAAAGATATGCATACTCCATATCAATAATTGCATAAGAGGTTACTACAGGGTTGTTTTCAATATCAAAGCCTCGAATATTATATAGCCAGCAAATGTCATCTAAAGTTGTAAGAACAGTTGCATCGGCATTTTTTTCCTTTAATTTTTCCCTTACCTGCGCCAATTTTTCTTCAGTTGACAGTCCAGTATATTGAACCTCGTGTAAATATGCTGTCTTTACCTCTGTTTCAGGTCTATCTGTCCAAAGCTCACCGATTAAATCATATTCATCTACTACTTCAATTCCCACCTCATTTAACTTTTCGCAAAGCTCTTCATAGGATGCTTGGGATGTAGTCTTTGGATTTATACCCACTCGTTTTCCCAAAGGTAATGCCTTTATAAGAAATTCCGGTATCGTTGGATATCCGGGTGTCATCATCTTCATCAGGTGAAACTCGGTATTTTCGATTTGATTCTCAGCCTGTATAAAATATCTTCCGTCTGTCCAAAGAAGTGCATTGTCGTTGGTTACAACAGCTGTTCCTTGGGAACCAGTAAAGCCTGTTAGCCATTGTCTATCCTTATGATTTTCTGGTAGATACTCTGATTGGTGAGGATCTGCACTGTTTATGATATATGCGTCCAACCTATATTTTGCCATGTCTGTTCTTAGCAGTGCTATTTTTTGATTGCTGTTCATTGAATCACCCCTCATTATTATACATTGATTATATCCAATAATTGATTCTATTACAATAAAGGCAAATTTAAAGTAGAAAACAAAAAAAGTTCAAGGCATGTAAACCTTGAACTTTTTTAACTTATTATGCAAATAGATTCATAAAGAATACTATATTTGGTATGTGGACAATATCCACCAGGAAAGCACCAACTAATGGAACTATCAAGAATGCCTTAGATGATGGTCCTAGTTGCTCAGTTACTGATGCCATGTTCGCTACAGCGTTCGGCGTAGCTCCAAGTCCATGTCCCATAAGTCCCGATACCATAACCGCAGCATCGAAGTCCTTACCACAAAGTCTAAATACTACAAATATGCAATATAGTACTATAAATACAACCTGTGCTATTACTATAATAAGCATTGGTCCTAGTAAATCTCTTAGTTCCCAAAGCTTTAGGGTCATAAGTGCCATTGATAGGAATATTCCCAAGGAAACATCTCCAAATAGATCCATAACTTTAAAGTCAATTTTTACAAAGTGGAATTTGTCGTTTAAGTTTCTAAAGAATACCGCTACGAACATTGCGCCTACATATCCTGGAAGTGCAAGGTCCTTATTTCCAGTGGTACTTGCAATAACACCTGTCAACCAGCTACCGAAAATTGTTCCTATTACCATCATAACTAATAATATTAACAAGTTTTTCATGGTGTTAGCGTAGTCTACTTCCCCACCTTGGTCACCAAGAGCTTCTTCAGCAGTTTGGTATTTTGTACCTGTTGGCTTTAGATTATATTTATTAATAAGATATCTAGCCACTGGTCCACCTAACAGTGATCCTGAAATAAGTCCAAAGGTTGCAGCAGCAGCACCTACTGTAAGCGCTCCTGTAACACCCATTAATTCAGCTGTCTCGCCAAATGCAGCAGCTCCACCGTGTCCACCTACCATTGAAGCAGCACCAGCCATTACGCCAAGTATAGGGTGAATTCCCGTAGCAGAAGCTATACCTGCGCCTATTATATTTTGAGTGATTGATAGGATACAACAAAGTACCCAATAAATCACAAGGGCTGCGCCACCCTTTTTAAGTAGTGAAAAACTTCCTCCAAGTCCAACGGTCGTAAAAAATGCAATCATAAGTGGCGACTGCATAGTCGTATCCATTGTGAAGTTAGCAACATTTCCAACCTTCAATAGCAATGCTAGGATTGAAAACAGGAAACCACCAATTACTGGTGCTGGTATGCAGAACTTTTGCAATAAATTAGAATGACCTTTTAAATAATTACCGATTTGTAGCAGGAGTACTGCTAGAGCAACTGTTCCTACCAGGTTAAAACCTATCGTGTTTAAACCTTCAATTACTTCAAACTTCATAACATCCTCCTTCATTTTATGTAAATGGTTTTAGGGACGCAAAAGTCACGTCCCTAATTCATTGTACCATATTTTGTTCTAGAATAAACCTACTATCTCTCCGTCAGGCTTAATATCCATTTTATCTGATGCTGGAACTTTTGGAAGTCCAGGCATAGTCATTATGTCTCCTGTAAGTGCTACTATGAAACCTGCACCACGAGATACTTTGAAATCTCTAACTGTTATTTCAAAATCAGTTGGTCTTCCTAATTTGTTAGGGTCATCTGATAGCGAGTATTGAGTCTTCGCCATACATATAGGAACTTTATCAAAACCTAATTTTTCAAAGCTCTTAATTTGTTTTTGTGCACCTGCTGTGAAGTTAACGCCGTTACCGCCATATACTTCCTTAACGATTTTTTCAATCTTTGCAGGTATGGATTCTTCCATATCATATAGATAGTGGAATTCGTCCTTATCTGATTCTGCTGCTTCTACAACCTTCTTAGCAAGCTCGATAGCGCCTTCGCCACCCTTAGCCCACACGTCTGAAACTACTGCGCTTACGCCATGCTTTGCACATTCTGCCATTAGGAAATCTAATTCAGCTTGTGTATCTGTAGGGAATGCGTTGATTGCAACAACTGGGTTCAAACCAAATTTCTTCACGTTTTCAATATGCTTTTCAAGGTTTGTATATCCCTTTGCAAGTTGATCAAGGTTTTCTGTTCCCAGTTCTTCCTTCTTCGCTCCACCGTGGTGTTTCAATGCTCTTACTGTAGCTACAACAACTACTGCAGATGGCTTTAATCCACCATATCTAGCTGTGATGTCAAAGAATTTTTCTGCGCCTAGGTCAGCGCCGAAGCCTGCTTCCGTTACAGTGTAGTCACCTAATTTAAGTGCCATCTTTAGTGCTGTAATTGAGTTACAACCATGGGCAATGTTTGCAAAAGGTCCACCGTGGATAAATGCAGGTGTATTTTCTAAAGTTTGTACTAGGTTTGGATTTATTGCATCCTTCATAAGAAGTGCAACTGCTCCTTCAGCCTTGATATCCTTTGCAAATACTGGTTCACCAGCATAGTTGTAAGCTATAAGGATTTCTCCAACTCTAGCTTTAAAATCTTCAAGGTCTGTAGCAAGACAGAATATTGCCATGATTTCTGAAGCTACCGTAATGTCAAATCCGTCTTCTCTAGGAACTCCGTTAGGCTTACCACCTAAACCGATCACTATTTGTCTTAGGGATCTGTCGTTCATGTCCATTACTCTTTTCCAAACAACTCTTCTAGGGTCGATGTTTAGAATGTTACCTTGTTGTATATGGTTGTCAATTAATGCAGAGATTAGGTTATTCGCTGTTGTAATAGCATGGAAGTCACCTGTAAAGTGGAGGTTGATGTCCTCCATAGGTACTACTTGTGAATAACCTCCTCCTGCTGCACCACCCTTAACACCAAAGCTTGGTCCTAGTGATGGCTCTCTTAACGTGGTTATAGCTTTTTTGCCAATTTTGTTTAAT
>CAYUJY010000014.1:11907-15764 GCA_964445145.1 uncultured Peptoniphilaceae bacterium
AGTAACAAGGATAAGTTTACCGTCTTCTTTGTCCTTTAGTTCATCTAATAATTTTAAATCTACTTTTGCTTTGTACTTACCATATTGGATAAGGTAATCTTCTTTAATTCCTAAATTCTTTGCAACATCAACTATGGGTTGCATTGTAGCTTCTTGAGCTATTTGAACGTCTGTTTTCATCATTTTCCCCCTAATTACTTATATATAGAATTGTTCAGCACTGAAATCATCATTTACTCTGATGTAGAATTGTAGCAGTTCCACTAATGCATAAACAGGAACTGGTCCTACTAATTCACTGTTAGCAACTCTAACGCCGTGGCTTTCTGCTTCCATCTTTATAACTTCGAATACTCTGTGAATTGGAGTCTTGGAATAATTTGTAAGGTTCATAGATACTTGAACTTGTTTCTTCTTAGGAATTTCCAATGCTATGGATCTAACTGATGTGAAACCACCTGTAGCACCTCTTACCGCCTTTACAATTTTCTTTCCAATATCAAGGTCTTCTGTATCAAGATTTACGTTGAAAGCAATTAGTGGGAATCTTGAGCCTGTAACTGTCGCACCGCTCTTTGCGTTGAATGTTGTAGGTCCTTCGTCTGGAGCCCATTCAGCATCCTTCATTTTCTCTTCTAGTGCTTCGTATTCTCCCTTTCTAATTTTAGGAAGTAACTTTCTGTATTCTTTTTCTTGAGCATCTTCGTAGTAGTAAACAGGAACTCCAAGTCCGCCTAAATATTTTCCATATTCCTTAGCAATTTCAACTGCTTCAGCTGTTGTAACATCCTTTACTGGAATAAATGGAACTACGTCGATAGCGCCCATTCTAGGATGGCTACCCTTGTGTGTTGTCATGTCAATTAATTCGATAGCTTTCTTTGAAAGTCTCTTTGTTCCTTCTAGAACTTGTTCAGGTGTTCCCTTGTAAGTGAATACTGATCTGTTGTGATCCTTATCACTGTTTTCGTCTATAAGAACAACACCATCTACGGACAATAGTTCTTTTTTAATTTGCTCAACGATGTCAAGGTTTGTACCTTCACTAAAGTTAACTTCCGCCATTAACACTTTCATACTTTTTTCCTCCTAATAATATAAAACTCACGCAACAGCTTCATTGATTCCAATAAATTTTACCATATCATACGTTAACAATACGTTAGTATGAATATAGGACTCATTTATGTATCGCAATATTAAATCTAATCATATATAATATGGTTAGCATCTTTAACTATTATTTTAACATCAAATGATGTGTTTGTATAATATCGTTTGCAGATATTAAATATCAGTTTTACAAATATTTGGAGGCACCGAATGAATTCTTCAGAAATTACAGCGTTTTTAGCAATCGTGGAAACCAGAAGTATATCAAAAGCAGCAGAAAAACTTTTCACTTCACAATCTACAATAAGCAACAGATTAAATGCGTTAGAATTAGAAATTGGAGATATATTGATAAATCGTGGACAAGGTATTAAAAGTATAAGTGTAACACCAAAAGGTGAGGAGTTTTTGGCATTTGCCAACAAGTTCATGGCTTTATCTAAGGATTTTGAAGTATGGAAACAAAATACATCGAGATACGAATTGGAAGTAGCAGCACCCATGAGCATTAATTGCTACACGTTAAGGGATTATTATGTCCATATTGTAAATGGAGATTTTCCCATGGTACTAAAACCGAGCTCCCATTGGAATTTTACGATTCATAATCTCTTGGAATCCTTTAATCTAGATATTGGCATTGTATCTACTTCGATTGTATCAAAGAGTCTAATTACGAAGCCACTATATTCAGAATCCCTAATAATGATAAGTAACCCAGAATATTCTAATTATGGTGATGTTGTGGATGCCAGAACTTTAGATATAAATGATGAGATTTTTTTCGACTGGGGAATAGATTTTGAAAGATGGCATAACCTCATATGGTCGCCCCTACTTCACCCAAAGGTTACGGTAGATTCCCCACCATTAATTGAATTTTTTCTAAATTCAGAAGATGCATGGGCTATAATTCCCTACACAGTGGCAGTAGAACTCTGCAAATCTGGAAAGCTAAAGACTTCAAAAATTACACCGAAGCTACCTAAGCGACTTGTATATATAATAAAACAAAGAAATCCAAACCCTTCAGGAGTTAAAGCAATTGAGATTTTTGAAAAGGAATTAAGGGCTTTTATATTAGAAAGTCAAAATATGATATTGTTATAAAAAATAACTTATATATTATCAACAAAAAAGTCAGCTTGAGAATTTTCTCAAACTGACTTTCATTTATTTTATTATTAAGCTAATTTTCCTACTACTTCTTCAACTCTTTCTACTAATCCGCCTTCAGAAATTATCTTTGCTGCATTTTCCATATCGTAGCACATTACTCTGTCTTCATCTAGATAATCTACTTTATCTCTCAACATTTCGTATGCAACTTTAGTTCCCTTACCTAGAAGTTCTTTACCACCTCTGAAGTCGATAGCTTGTGCAGCTGCCATCAATTCGATTCCTAGAACCGCTTGAACGTGTTCTACGATTTGTCTAGCTTTTCTTGCAGCTATTGTACCCATGGACACGTGGTCTTCTTGGTTTGCTGAGGTTGGAATTGAGTCAACGCTCGCTGGATGTGCAAGGATTTTGTTTTCTGAAACAAGTGCTGCTGCTGCATATTGTGGAATCATGAAACCACAGTTTAATCCTCCGTTTGCTACCAAGAACGCAGGTAGTCCGTTGGAAAGTGCAGGGTTTACAAGTCTTTCAGTTCTTCTTTCGGAAATATTTGCAAATTCAGCAACTGCAATCGCCAACGTATCCATTGCTATTGCAACTGGTTGTCCGTGGAAGTTTCCACCGGAGAATACATTTCCATCTTCTCCAAGTCTGTAGCAGAGTTTATTTCTATTTCAATTACACTTTTTACATATTCGATAGCAGGTCTGCTTGCGCCGTGTACTTGAGGAATACATCTTAGTGAGTAAGCATCTTGCATTCTCTTTTCGCCTTGAGTTGTAGTCAATTGGCTACCTTCCACAAGCTTTAACACGTTTGCTGCTGCGTTTATTTGGCCTGGATGTGGTCTAGCTATATGAAGTCTAGGGTCGAATGCATTTACAATTCCAGTAAGTGCTTCCAATGAAAGTGCGCCGATTATGTCAGCTGCTTTTTCAATTACCATAGCGTCGTATACTGCTAGCACTGCGTTACCCATCATTGCTTGAGTACCGTTTATTAGTGCAAGACCTTCCTTAGCTTTAAGAACTATAGGAGTTATTCCTGCCTTCTTCATAGCTTCAGCGCCTGGCATTCTTACGCCTTCGTATTCTGCTTCACCTTCACCCATCATTACAAGCACCATATGAGCGAGTGGACATAGGTCTCCAGAAGATCCTACTGAGCCCTTTTCAGGAACGATTGGATGAACGCCTTTATTTAACATATCTACCATTACTTGAATAGTTGGAATAACTACACCTGAGTAACCTTTACATACTGCATTTGCTCTAAGAAGTAGCATAACCCTTACTATTTCAGAGTCAAATGGTTTTCCAATACCGCAAACGTCTGAGTATATTAATTTCTTTTGTAACTCTTCTAATTCTTCATCGCTTATTGCAACTTCGCTGAATAGTCCAAAACCTGTATTAATTCCATAAATTGGTTGCTTATTAGCTATTGCATTTTCAACAAATGCTCTAGATTCTTTTACTTTTGGAATACAAGCTTCGTCAATTTCTACTTTTGCTCCATGTCTTGCTACTGCTACTACATCTTCTATCGTTAAGTTATAGCCATCTATCTTTACTATTTTATTCATTTATTTTCCTCTTTATTTAATTTCTAATTCAGCCATG
>CAYUJY010000014.1:15774-19436 GCA_964445145.1 uncultured Peptoniphilaceae bacterium
GTCTTGGAATTCTTTTACTTTTGCTTCGTCCTTTATCAAGGATAGATTCGCGTCTATGTTCATAACACAGCCGTTAACTCCAATTTTTGCTAATTCTAGTCCAATTACTACGTCAGAGTGACAGTTAGGGTTGCTCTTTCCATTTATCATTTGACCAATTTCATATACTCTTCTGATGGTTTTTGCATTTTCCATCGGTGCAGTTGCTGCAACTACTCCAGCGTCTGATACTGCGTTTCTTCTAGCAGCTTTTTCTTCTTCAGTTTCCTTTGGAAGGCCATATGCTGCTTTTATAGTTTGGAAAGCCTTAGTATCTTCTACTGCGCCTTGAAGTAACATTGCTTTAAGGTCATCCAACTCATTTGCTAATTCCAATTGTTTCTCAGGTGCAATTCCGAAATCCTTCTTAACGGATAACTTACAAACCATTCCGAATAGCCCACAAGCCTGAGCTCCAGCTAATGCAGAAGCACTACCTCCACCTACAGTAACATCATCCGAATCCAACACCAGGTTAAATACGTCAATATAATTCATACTAATTCCCTCCATAAATAATTTTTTTATCTTCGACTACAATCTTACCATCTTTAATCACCGTTTCTACAAAGTTCATACCATGTCTATAAATAGCATTTCTGTAATCATCGGTATCCCATATTTGTATATCCGCAACTTTTCCTTCTTCCAATGAACCGTATTTATCTTCTAGTCCCAAAGCCTTTGCTGCGTAGATAGTTGTCCCTAATAGTGCTTCTTCAGGAGTCATACCGTGTCTTCTACAAGCTAAATCCATAATGAACTGTAAGGAAATCGAATAGTTTCCTGGGTTCAAGTTCGTTGCAAGAGCTACCGTAAGTCCCTTGTCTATAAGATGTCTAGCATCTACTGGATGTGGGTGATTTACTGAATAATCCGTTCCTGGAAGTACTATCCCCACCACGTCTTTTTCAATCATCATTGCAACTTCATCATCAGGTACATAGTTCAAATGGTCACCTGAACGAGCGCCTAACTCTGCAGCTACCTTAGCGCCACCGATTGCAGAATAACCATCTGTATGAACTGTAGCTTCCAATCCTAAATCTATTCCAGCTTGAAGAACTTTTCTAGTTTCCTCAGCGTCATAGAAGCCATCGTCAGTCCATATATCTATTCTCTCAGCCAAATTTTCAGCTACAACTTCAGGTAAAACTTCATTTATCATAAAGTCTATATACTGATCCTTGCCCATTTCTTCGTCCCAATAATGTCCACCAAGATATGTGGCTATTAGGGTTTGAGGTACGATATTTTTTATTTCCTTAACAACTCTTAACTGCTCAAGTTCAGTTTCCTTATCAATACCATAACCACTCTTGATTTCAACAGTGGTAATCCCATTTAAGAGCATATTATTTAATTTATCTAAAGAGCTTTCCATGAGACCATCAAATCCAGCTTCCTTTGTTTGTGCTATAGAACTAGCTAATCCCACAAGTCCTGCTCTTCTTTTTATTTCCTCAATATTATTCGTGGTCAATCTAGCAACGTATTCTTCTAGTCTGTCTCCTCCGAATACTAGGTGGGTATGTGGGTCTACAAAACCTGGTAATACTGTTTTTTCTTCGCAATCAATGATTTTTGCATCATCCTTTACATAGGGTTTTAAAGCCTCATAAGGTGCAATTTTTGAAATTTTAGAATCTTCAATCAGTATGCTAAAATCTTTTAATTCTCCAATTTCTCCGCCCCTACTTGAGTCAGCAGTTAAAACTTTTTTACAGTTCTTTAATAAAATTTGGGTCATATTCATTCCTTTCTTTTAATATGTATCTGCTTATATAGTATGAAAACGATATGCTACATTATAATTATAACGTATGTTTGTTAAAGAATCGTTAATAAACAAAATTTGTACAGTTTATAGCAGACTTACCCTAATTCCAAGCAAGAAGGGTAAGCTTTCAATTTCCAGAACTAAAATTGTTACTATTCTTCCTTACTATTAGTACAAAAAGGATTTTACCAGAATCTTTTTTGTTCCGTGCCCCCATATCTATCTTACGGAATGCTTGGATTCATATGTTAATGTTTTTATTACATTTCCATCGTAGATATTTTACTATGAGTTTCTGTTAGTTGCATTTGCTAACATGAATATATATCGCAAAATTCGTGCCAATTCCTCACTAGGCATTATTACCCATTTATAGTTATGTTTATAGCCAGTATTGTTTAAAATTTATACAAATTATTATTTGTTACTATAAAATGGTTGTTGTAAATTTGAACAATTGTCTATATTTCATACATCTGAGTTTTGAATATTTAATCTTTTAATTTTATTTAAGAGACTATGCCTATTCAAACCTAGTTCCCTTGCTGTTTGCGACACATTCCAAGAATTTTCATTTAAAGATGACGTAATCAAATTTTTCTCCAAATCAGCAATAATCTCATTATATGGTCTCAAGTCTCTAAGTTTTGGAAGTTCACCAGTTATAAATCTACTTCTTAGATAGCTTGGAATATTATCTACTGTTAGATACTTGGATTCATTGTCCGAGTTTACAAGCATATTTTCCACTAGATTTTCCAGTTCCCTGATGTTTCCTGACCAGTGATAACTGTCTAAGACTTTTTTTAGAATTGGGTCCACTCCTATGGCAGCTTTTCCCATCAGAGCTCCATACCTCTTAATAAAGTGGTCTACTAGCACAATAATGTCCTCTCGCCTTTCTTTCAGTGGAGGAATTCGCAGTAAAAAGCCTGATATTCTATAGTACAAGTCTTCACGCATTCTTCCAGATTTTATTAATTCAGTTGGATCTTCATTAGTAGCTGCGATAATCCTACATTCAATATCATAATGCTTTGTACTACCAAGTCTCCTGACTCTCTTTTCCTGTAGCACTCTAAGAAGCTTAGCTTGCATGGATAGGGGCATCGTATTTATCTCATCTAAAAATAGCGTGCCTTCTTTAGCCTCTTCAAATAGTCCAGCTGTGTCCATAGCTCCCGTGAATGCGCCTTTCACAGTACCAAACATCATGGATTCCAATAGGTTCTCAGGTATTGCAGAGCAGTTAACACCTATAAATGGTTCCTTAGACCTTTTTCCGTAGTTATGAATACTTTGGGATAGTACTTCTTTACCAGAACCCGTTTCTCCAACAATTAATATTGCATTGTCTAGCCAAGAAATATTTTGCGCTTCTTTAATTAATTGGTTCATGGCAGGAGAGTTGCCCACGATATCAGAAAAGCTATAACTCGTCCCATTTTCAGAATATTTCCTATTTGTACGTATGTCGATATTTGCATTGAATTGGCGTTTTTCTTCCAAGGTTTCCATCAATAATTTATGAAGCGAATCCTCACTTTTGCTTATGGAATAAACCCCTACTCGTTCACCTTCAAACTCTATGGGATAGGTACTATAAGAAATATATCTAGGAATATCATCTACTATAGAATGAGCATAATATTTATTTATTACCGGTACACCGGTTCGAAATACCTCAGCATGCTCGGAGCCTTCTATACCAGAATATCCATATGCTTCCCAAGTATACTTTCCCACCATATCATTTCTATCTCTATTTTCTTGTATTTCCTTAGCCTTGTTGTAAATTACTATTTTTCCTTCTCGATCCGTAATAAATATCCCGTCAGAGAAA
>CAYUJY010000015.1:0-19085 GCA_964445145.1 uncultured Peptoniphilaceae bacterium
TTGATTAGATAGATAAAGGAAGTGAAATCCTTGTTAGAAAAAGAAGTAATAAATTCGATTAGAATTGGATTAGCGTCACCTGACAAAATTAGACAATGGTCCTTCGGCGAAGTAAAAAAGCCGGAAACCATTAATTACAGAACCTTAAAACCTGAGAGGGAAGGACTTTTCTGTGAAAAGATTTTTGGTCCAATAAAGGACTGGGAGTGTAATTGCGGTAAGTATAAAAGAGTTAGATATAAGGGTGTAGTCTGCGAAAAATGCGGTGTTGAAGTAACTAAAGCAAAGGTTCGTAGGGAGAGAATGGGTCACATAGAACTTGCGACCCCTGTTTCTCATATCTGGTATTTCAAGGGAATTCCTTCAAGAATGGGATTATTATTAGATATGAGCCCAAAGGAATTGGAAAAAATATTATATTTTGCTGCCTTTGTAGTTGTAAAGGTAAATGATGATACCACTGGACTATTTGAAAAGCAACTCTTAAACGAAATGGAATATAGGGAAGCAGAAGAGGAGCATGGCGACAAATTTAAGGCTATGATGGGCGCTGAAGCAATTAAAATCATGCTGGAGTCCATAGACCTTGAAAAGGAAGCTGATAACCTTAGGGCAGAGCTAATAGATGCAACTGGACAAAAGAAACTTAGAATTTCTAGGAGACTTGAAGTTGTGGATGCATTTATCAAATCTGGAAATAGACCAGAGTGGATGGTTTTGGATGTACTGCCAGTAATTCCACCAGACCTTCGTCCTATGGTGCAGTTAGACGGTGGTAGATTTGCCACATCTGACTTAAATGACCTATATAGAAGAGTAATAAATAGAAATAATAGACTTAAAAGACTTTTAGATATTGGGGCTCCTGATATTATAGTAAGAAATGAAAAGAGAATGTTGCAAGAAGCTGTGGACGCTTTAATTGATAATGGTAGACGAGGCAGACCTGTTACGGGTCCTGGAAATAGACCACTTAAGAGCTTATCTGAAATGCTCAAGGGTAAGCAAGGTCGTTTCAGACAAAACCTACTAGGAAAGCGTGTTGACTATTCTGGACGTTCCGTAATCGTAGTAGGACCGGAATTGAAGTTTTATCAATGTGGTCTTCCAAAGAGAATGGCACTTGAGTTATTTAAGCCTTTTGTAATGAAAGGTTTGGTTGAAAAGGGATACGTTCACAATATAAAATCTGCTAAGAGATTGGTAGAGAGAGTTAAACCACAGGTTTGGGACATTTTGGATGAGGTAATAAAGGACCATCCTGTACTTTTAAATAGAGCACCAACACTTCATAGACTTGGTATCCAAGCATTCGAACCAGTATTGGTTGAAGGTAAAGCAATAAAACTTCACCCATTAGTTTGTACTGCATACAATGCTGACTTTGACGGTGACCAAATGGCGGTGCATTTACCACTATCTGCAGAAGCTCAATCGGAAGCTAGACTACTAATGTTGTCTACTAACAACGTATTGGGTCTTAAGGATGGTAAGCCGATTACTACGCCTACACAGGATATGGTTTTAGGTAGCTACTATTTGACCATGGATAGACCTGATGGAGCAAAGGGCGATGGCATGATTTTCACAGATATTGACGAAATGATGCACGCTTATGAAGCTAATATCGTTGACCTACACTCCAAGGTGAAGGTGAGAAGATTTGCCGATAAAGATGATAAACGAGGCAAATTAGTTGCCGGTACAGTTGGTAGATTTATAATCAATCAATATATCAAACAAGACTTAGGCTTTGTGGATAGGGAAGTGGATAAATATTCACTTGAAGTAAATAGGGTAATTGATAAATCCACCCTAGGTAAAATAATTGATAAAACCTATGTAAAGCATGGAAATATCGAAACGGTAATTTTCCTAGACCATATAAAAGAAGTAGGATTCCATTATTCTACAATAGGAGCACTTTCAATTTCAATGGGAGACATATATGTACCTGAAGAAAAGAAAGAACTACTAGAACATGCCGAGGCAGAAGTAGAAAAGTATGAAAAGGCATTTAGAAGGGGATTAATTTCAGACGAAGAGCGTTACGATAAGGTAATTGAAATCTGGAACGAATCAACAAATAAGTTAACCGACCACGTAATGGATAGCTTCGACTACGATAATAATATATTCATAATGGCACAATCTGGTGCGAGGGGTAGTAAAAACCAAATTAGCCAGCTAGCTGGAATGAGAGGATTGATGGCTTCTCCTACGGGTAGAACCATCGAGGTTCCAATTAAATCAAACTTCCGTGAAGGATTGTCCGTACTTGAATTTTATATGTCTACCCATGGTTCTAGAAAGGGACTTGCGGATACGGCGCTTAGAACTGCCGACTCTGGATACTTGACTAGAAGACTAGTAGACGTAGCCCAAGAGGTTATAATCAGGGAAGAGGACTGTGGAACTGAAGAATATACGGTGGCAAGGGAGTTCACAGACGGTAAGGAACTTATCGAAAGCCTACACGATAGAATCAGTGGGAGATATTCTGCGGCAGAAATTATTAACCCTGAAACTAATGAGATTATCATTGGAAGAAATGAAATGATAAGTGATTCCATAGCTGACGAAATAGTTGCTGTTGGAATTAAGGAAGTAAAAATTAAATCAGTACTTGTATGTAAGTCTAAGGACGGGGTTTGTGCCCATTGCTACGGTAAAAACTTGGCAAATGGCGACGAGGTTGGAATTGGTGAAGCTGTAGGAATTATTGCTGCACAATCCATCGGAGAGCCTGGTACACAGCTGACGATGAGAACATTCCATACGGGTGGAGTTGCATCTGCACTTGACATCACCCAAGGTCTTCCGAGGGTTGAGGAGCTTTTTGAGGCGAGAAAACCTAAGGGACTTGCAGTAATTGCAGAAATTGATGGTACTGTTAAAATAAATAACGTAAAGAGAAAACGTGAAGTTGTTATAACGGCTGAAGATGGCACAGAAGAAACCTACACCATTGTATATGGCTCTATCATTAAGGTTAAAGATGGCGATTATGTAGAAGCAGGGGACGAGCTTACAAATGGTTCAGTATATCCACAAGATTTACTGAGAGTTAAGGGAGTTCAAGGGGTACAAAACTATCTTGTAAAGGAAGTACAAAGGGTTTATCGTCTTCAAGGTGTAGATATCAATGACAAGCACATCGAAGTAATCGTTAGACAAATGTTAGCTAAGGTCAAGGTTGAAGATGCGGGTGAAACCACCTTATTACCAGGGTCACTAGTACACGTGGGAGAATTTAACTTAGCAAATAAAGAAGCTATGGATAAGGGATTGACACCTGCGACCTTTATGCCAGCACTTATGGGTATCACAAAGGCATCCTTGGCAACTGATTCCTTCCTATCTGCAGCATCCTTCCAGGAAACCACAAGGGTTCTTACGGACGCGGCGATAAAAGGAAAAGAAGACTTCCTAATAGGACTTAAGGAAAATGTCATTATAGGACAACTTATTCCAGCAGGTTCAGGGCTAAGAAAATTTAGAAATATAGAGCCTGTAGTTCCATATAGTATTGAGATGGAACTATTGGATGAATCTGAAGAACTAGCGGGAGAAATAATTCCTGAAGCAGTAGAAGCGATTGAAGAAATAGAAGTACAATAATATAAAGGTGATGGCTCGGATGATTGCATTCGAGCCATTACTTTATTTAGCTATAATAAATCATAATTTTATTAAATATACATATTTAAAATATCCCTAAAGTTTTACACATTTAATAAATGTGGTATAATTATGTATTAATAATTATGGGGTGAAAAGTTTGGAGAAATGGATGATTAAAAGTGCCGCTGGAAATTTAGCGTCATTTGCAAAATCAAAGGAAGAACAAATTTTATATAGGGTGATTGAAAATAGGGGAATTGAGGATCAGGATGCACTAAGACGATTTTTAAATCCTTCCCTTAATTTTATGTATTCTCCCGAATCCCTAAAAGGAATCGAAGAAGCTACGGAATTACTTCTAGATGCCATAGATGAATCACAAAAAATTAGAATAGTAGGGGACTATGACGTAGATGGCATAATGAGCACCTACATTTTATACAAATTTATAAAAAACGAAAATGAAAATATAGATTATGTAATACCCCATAGAATCGCAGATGGCTATGGAATAAATACGTCCATAGTCCAAGATGCCATAGATGACAAAGTTGAACTAATATTGACATGTGATAACGGAATTTCTGCATTTGACGCCTTGGAACTGGCAAAGACACATGGAGTTAAGGTGATAGTATTAGACCATCACGAACCTAAAATAGATGATAAAACTTTTATGCAAGTATTGCCAGCAGCATCAGCTATTGTAAATCCAAAACAAGATGATTGTAATTATCCCTTCAAAGGGCTATGTGGTGCAGCTATTTGTTATAAGTTTATAGATTTCGTAGCTGCCCATATGGGATATGAGGAAGGCGAGATAGTCCGCGACTATCTGGAGTTTGCAGCTCTGGCGACCATATGCGACGTTATGGAGTTGGTAGATGAAAATAGAATTATTGTCTATAATGGTCTAGAACTTTTAAATAACACGGTAAACGTGGGATTAAAAACTTTGATAAAGACAGCTGAAATTGACAATAAAAAAATTGAGCCATACCATGTTGGATTTATCATAGGACCAATGCTAAACGCATCAGGCAGATTGGATACCGCACTTAAATCATTGCAATTACTATTAGAAACCAATGTGGGCAAAGCACAGGGGATTGCTCTTGAATTAAAAAAGCTAAATGAAGAGCGTTCTAAGTTGACCAAGGAAGGTTTAAACCTGGTTATTAAAAATATTGAATCTTCCAGCATTATGGACGATAAAATAATTGTAGCGTATGAGCCTTCAATTCATGAAAGCATAGCTGGAATTATTGCGGGCAAGGTGAAGGAACGTTATAATAAACCAACTATCGTACTGACGGATGGCGAGGAGTTTGCGAAGGGATCCGCTAGAAGTATTCAAGAGTTTGATATTACAAATGGAATTTCTAAACAGGGTAGTCTTTTAAAGTCCTTCGGCGGACACAGATTGGCTGCGGGCTTGAGCCTGGATAAAGAAAATATTGATGAGTTTAGAGTAAATATAAATGCTGAGTCTGAACTTACGGATGAGGATTTAATAAGGAAGGTATATATTGATTTAGGTATGCCAATTTCCCATATAAGTCAGGTTCTGATAGACGACTTAGATAAAATTCAACCATATGGAAATGGAAATCCTAGACCACTTTTTGGCGCTAAAGGAGTGCGTTTAAGTGGATTAAAGCTACTAGGAGCTAACAAAAATGTTTTGAAGATGGTTGTTACAAACGAAGAAACCCAATATGATGGAATTTATTTTGGTGATATAGATAACTTCAATAGAGCTCTTCAAGAGTTAAATACAAATCTAGAGGAAGTACTATTGAACAATACCGTATTGAATGCGGACATAGTTTATCAAATAAATTTAAATGAATGGAACAATAAAAAGACTATTCAATTGACATTGACGAACTATAGACTGAACGAGAGGTGATTTTATGAACAACAGAGAAACGATGAAATATGATTTAAAAAATGAAATAGCAAAATATCATCCAGATGCTGATTTAAGCATAGTGGATAAGGCTTTTGACTTAGCTTATGATATGCACAGTGGACAGAAACGTAATTCCGGTGAGGATTATATAATTCATCCATATAATGTTGCTATGATTTTGGCTGGCCTAAATATGGATGTACCGACCATAATTTCAGGTCTACTTCATGATGTCGTGGAAGACACGGAAACTTCCCTGGAGTTTATAGATAAGGAATATGGAGATGACGTTGCAAATATCGTAGACGGAGTCACCAAATTAACCAAGATAAAATATCAATCCAAGCTAGAAAAACAAGCGGAAAACATTAGAAAAATGGTCCTGTCAATGGCAAAGGACATTAGAGTTATCATAGTTAAACTAGCCGATAGACTTCATAATATGAGAACCCTAGAATATATGACGGAGGAAAAAAAAAAGGAAAAGGCTACGGAAGTAATAGAAATTTATGCTCCACTGGCTAATAGGCTAGGTATGAGCAAAATAAAGTGGGAACTGGAAGATTTAGCCCTGAGATACCTAGATGAAAAAGGTTTCTACGAATTGGTGGATAAGGTCAATAGAAGAAGAATCGAGCGAGATGATTTAATAAATTCCATAATCCACACCCTTGAAGAAAATCTTTCCAATGCAAATATCGAAGCTAGTATTAGTGGTAGACCTAAAAACTTCTATTCCATCTACAAAAAGATGCATATGCAAGGAAAGACCTTCGATGAAATATATGACCTAAGCGCAGTGAGGATTTTGGTGAATGACTTAAGCGACTGTTACGGTGCCCTAGGGGTAGTGCATACCCTGTGGAAACCAATACCAGGAAGGTTTAAGGATTATATTGCTATGCCTAAACCAAATATGTACCAATCCCTACACACCACGGTTATAGATAATAATGGTGAAATTTTTGAAGTTCAAATTAGAACCTATGATATGCATAGGGTTGCTGAATATGGTATTGCAGCCCATTGGAAATATAAGGAAGGCACGACCGATAGAGCTAGCAGTAGAGATGACGACAACATGACTTGGTTAAGGCAAATGCTTGAATGGCAAAAGGAACAAACGGACCCATCAGAGTTTATGGAAGGTTTAAAGGTTGACTTCTTTACAGACGAGGTATTCGTGTTTACACCTAGGGGAGACGTTATAAATTTAGCCGAAGGTTCAACACCTATCGATTTCGCATATAGGGTCCATAGCCAGGTTGGAAATACCTGCGTTGGCGCGAAGGTAAATGGACGTATAGTGCCATTAAATTACACCTTGAGAAATGGTAACATAATAGAAATAATAACAAATCCTAACAGTACTCCGAGCCTAGACTGGTTGAAAATTGTAAAATCACAGCAGGCAAAAAATAAAATCAGACAATACTTCAAGGTCAAGGACAAGGATAAAAATACCGAGCTGGGCAAGGAAATGCTCGAGCGGGAGCTAAAAAGATTAAATTACAGACCTTCTTCGCTTTTAAAAGAGGAATGGTTGATGCCATTGGCACAAAAATACAGAAATAATTCCATAGATGATTTATATGCTGGCGTGGGATATGGAACGTTAACGGTAAATCAAATTGTAGGGAAGCTGGTGGAAGCTTACAACAAGGAAAACAAGCCTACAGATGAAGCTATACTTGAAGATGCAAAATCCCTTCCTACGAAAAAACATACTAGACGTAATGACCAAGGGGTCATAGTTAAGGGTGCTGACAATATTAAGGTGAGGATGGCAAAGTGTTGTACACCGGTGCCTGGAGATAAGATAATTGGCTATGTTACAATGGGTAGGGGAGTTTCCGTCCATAGGGCTGATTGTATAAATATAATAAACGAAGTAGATAAGAATAGACTGCTGGAGGTAGAGTGGGATCAGCGTGAGAACGTGAGCTACAGCGCTCAGGTTAGCATAAAAGCCATTGACAGGGCAGGATTATTGGCGGATATTACAAATAGAATTTCTGATTCAAAAATTTCCCTAAGTGCTTTGAATGCCAGCACAAACAGGGAAAAAATATCTACAGTGAACATCGTGTTGGAAATACATGATATTGAAGAATTAAACAGATTAATGGAAAGATTTAGACGTATTAAAAATGTTATTGAGGTATATAGAGTAACCTCATAGGAGGAATATGAGAGCAGTAGTACAAAGGGTCAGTTCTGCATCGGTGACAGTTGACGGAAATGTCGTTGGAAAAATCAATAATGGATTTTTGGTATTGATGGGAGTTTGCGTGGAAGACACCGAAAAGGACTTAGATTATATCTACAAAAAGGTGATAGGACTAAGGGTTTTTCAAGACGAAAACGACCAAATGAACCTAGGTTTAGAGGATGTGGGTGGAGAATTACTAGTGATATCTCAATTTACGCTTTATGGCGATGCGAGAAAAGGAAGACGTCCGTCATTTATACAAGCGGCTAGACCTGAGCAAGCTAATAAATTCTATGAAGAATTTATTGCTAGGGCAGAGGTTGATGGTATTAAGTGCGAGAAGGGAATATTCGGTGCAGATATGAAGGTGGAATTGGTAAATGATGGACCAGTCACCATTCTACTAGATAGCACAAAGATGCTTTAAAGGGGAAGAAATGAAATATTTAAGAATCGTAGTAGGAGATTTTCAAGAAAATTGTTATATACTTTTTGATGATGAAACAAAGGAAGCTGCAATAATAGATCCTGGTACTGATACATTCGTTATAAAATCTTCAATCAAAATGAATAACTTAAAAGTAAAGTATATTTTGCTAACCCATGGACATGGTGACCACATTGGTGCCGTAGAAGAACTTATTGAAATTTATCCTGAAGCAGTGCTGGCAGTACATGCTGAGGATGCCCATATGATTGGGAACGCAAATATTAATCACAGCATGGAAATTCATGGAAGAAAAATTGAACTTGTGGCTAATTTGACTTTGAAAAATGGTTCTGAAATTTACCTAGGCGATAATAAGATAGATGTAATTCACACACCTGGTCATACCTTAGGTGGAGTGTGCTACCACACAGGTAACTTACTATTTTCTGGTGATACCTTATTCCAAAGCAGCATTGGACGAACGGATTTGTACGGTGGGGATTTCGATTCCATCATTAAATCCATTAAGGACAAGCTTTTTAAATTAGATGATGACACCATAGTTCTCCCTGGACATGGAATGGAGTCAACTATAGGCAGTGAAAAAAAGTATAACCCATTTTTAAGGTAGTTATGGAAATAAAGTATAATAAAGAGTATTTGGAATTGATAAAAGCCTTTATCCCCCATGCGAAGGATGAAGGCTATTTTCTTAGTATGGATGAAAACAATTTTCATTTGAATTTATATGGGGAGGAACACTCGGTCCGTAGAAATGTAGATGTATTTCCAAATTCCATAAAAAACCATGTAAAATATCACCTATACAATATCCTCATGGAAGTGACTGGAAAAACTCTTGAGTGGGGTATACTAATTGGAATCAGACCACTAAAGCTAGTTAGAAGTCTTATAACAGAATATGGAATAGATGATGGAACTAAAATTTTAATAATGGATTATCTCCTATCCAAAAGAAAAATTGATTTGGCCATCGAGATAATTAATATTCAGGAAGCTATACTACAAAAATTTAGTGGTGGTTACAGCTTATATTTGGATATTCCATTTTGTCCTAGTATTTGTAATTATTGTTCATTTCCAACCTTTATTCCGACGGAAGATAGGATAACTGCATATTTAAAATCACTATTCAAGGAAATGGATAAGACTAGAGAATTTTTTAAGGGTAGCCCAACTTCAATTTACATAGGCGGTGGAACGCCATCAGCCATAGGCGAAAAATATTTAGGAGAGGTTATAGATAAGGCACTTCAATATTTTGGACGCCCTGTAGAATTTACTGTGGAAATCGGACGACCGGACACTATAAATTTTGGACTGTTATCGATGTTAAAGGAAAAAGGCATAGACAGAATTAGCATAAATCCCCAATCCATGAAGGACGAAACATTAAAACTAATAGGTAGACAGCATGACGTGAAAGATACTATAGATTCATATAAAATGGCAATGAATATGGGATTTAAGGATATAAATATGGATTTGATACTAGGATTACCAGGTGAGAATGCCGATGACTTTAAAAAGACCTTGGAATCAATAGAAAAATTAAATCCATCATCGATTTCTATCCATTCACTAGCTGTAAAAAAGGGATCAAAAATCCACGATGAAAACTATGAAAATATTGAAGATGATAACTT
Source organism: uncultured Peptoniphilaceae bacterium (assembly GCA_964445145.1). Taxonomy (GTDB): domain Bacteria; phylum Bacillota; class Clostridia; order Tissierellales; family Peptoniphilaceae; genus CAYUJY01. The sequence continues at coordinate 9,849 of CAYUJY010000015.1, forward strand.
TGAAAAAATTAGGGATGAGTTTATTGGCAGAAACTCTTACATACCCTATTATCTATACAGGCAGAAAAACATTATGCTAAATATTGAAAATATTGGGTATTCAAAGAAAGGCTATGAATCAATTTACAATATTTTAATGATGGAAGATGCCCAGACTATCCTAGGTTTAGGGCTGGGTGCTAGCACGAAAATAGTTGGCGTAGGAAGATTTCAGCGCCACATAAATACGAAGGATTTAAAGCAATACTTAGGATATAGCGAAGAACAAATTGAAGATAAATTGAAATATTTAAAGGAGCAGCAACATGACGCTTAAGGAATTAATGAATGTACTTGAAATAATTGAATATAAGGGTGAAATTGAAAGAGAAGTGGAAATCTCGAACATCGTATCCAATTCAAAAAATTCCACTCCAAATTCCATTTTTGTGGCGATTAAAGGCTATGAGACAGATGGACATAAATATGTCGAAGCCGCATATGAAAAGGGTGCAGTCTTGGCTGTGGTGGAGGACTTTGTAGAAGTAAATATCCCACAAGTAAAGGTAAAAAATACTAGGGATGCCCTTGCGGATTTATCTGCTAAATTTTTTAATTATCCATCTAAAGAGCTTAATGTCATTGGCATCACTGCGACCAACGGAAAGACCACAACTTCATTTATGGTCGACTATATTTTTAGAAATTCAGGAATAGTAACTGGTTTGATAGGTACTGTGGAAGTAAAATACAAAGACGTAATTATTCCATCAGTTCTTACGACCCCAGAGAGTAGAGATTTGCAGGAATACGTAAGAAATATGGCAGACGAAGGTGTGACGGATTTAATAATGGAAGTTTCATCCCATGCCCAGGAGTTGTCCAGGATAAAAAATATGGATTATGATATAGTGACCTTTAATAATTTCGCGAGGGAACATATCGACCAACACGGTAGTGTAGAAAACTATTATAAATATAAATCAAGGTTGATTAAAAATGCAAAAGCAGAAGCTTGGGCAGTACTAAATTTTGATGATGAGATGATAAAACCCCTCGCAAAGGAAACGCAAGCTAGGATACTGGGATATTCCATAGAAAATAATATGGCTAATTTCGGCATGGAAAACTTAGATTTATCTACTGGGTTAGCAAGTTTTGACTTTACAATAAATATAGATATTCCAAAACTGAACCTGCAAAAATCTAGATTCAAAGTAGAATTGGGTATTGCTGGGTTTTCTGGAGTGATAAACTCCATGGTTGCAATAATTATCTCGTTGATTAAGGGTATTTCAATACCTAATATTCAAAAATATCTAAAGGAATTTCCAGGTGTAGAGAGAAGATTTCAGATGATATATAATCGGGAATACAAGGTAATTGATGACCACTACGCAAATGCAAAAAATATTAACGTAACCATGTCCACTATTGAAAAAATGAGCTATGAAAAGATCCACATGGTCTATGCAATTAGGGGCTGTCGAGGTTTACAAGTAAACAAAGAAGCGGCAGAGGAAACGGCAAAATGGCTAAAGACCTTAGGAGTAAAGCATATCATATCCACATCTAGCATTGAGACTGTGACGTGGAAAGATGTTGTCAACGATGAAGAAAAGGATATATTTATGTCCATTATGGAAGATAACAGTATAGACGTTGAGCACTTTGATAGACTAGACGATGCCGTATATAAATCCTTAGAGGAAGTCAAGGATGGAGATTTATTGCTACTAGCTGGTTGTCAAGGTATGGATGCAGGCGGAAGATATCTAATTGAAAAAATTGCAAGTGAAAAATCTGGCAGCGAAAAAGATGAAATATTAAAGGTGCTAGATGGTAGAGTTTGTTAGAAAATACCATGTAAGGTATGGGCGCCATATCTATATTGACAAAAGTGATGCAATATGATTAAATAAATGTAGCTATGAAGGAAAAGAGTAACCAAGGTTAAGATTTTAGAGAGCAGACAAATGGTGGGAGTCTGTATTGGAACTTGGCGAAGACATTCTAGAGCGTGGGTTGGTCGCACTATAGACTACTAAGAAAAAATTAGAGTGGTACCACGGCATTTCGTCTCTTTGAGGTGAGATGCCTTTTTTATTGTTAAGTTGAGGTTTTATGGGATTAGTTTATAAGAGTGAGGTTATTGGAGGTTTACCCCCTCCGCCTTCGGCACCTCCCCCTCAGGGGAGGTAAGAACAAAAAATACTTTTTATGTAAGAAGAAAGTTAATATAAGGAGAAGATTATGATTGATAAGATGGGTAGTTTAAGGCGTACGCATTATGCAGGAGAGCTTAGAGAAAATAATATTGGAGAAGAAGTTGTGCTCATGGGTTGGGTACAAAAGGAGCGTAACATCGGCTCGATTATATTTGTGGACTTGAGGGACGTAAGTGGAATTTCCCAAGTTGTATTTGATGAGGACACGGCAAAGGAAGTCTTTAATAAGGCGTCTGACCTTAGGAGTGAGTATGTAATCGCAGTTAAGGGAAAAGTCAGAGGAAGATCTTCCATAAACGAAAACATCCCGACAGGTAAAATTGAGGTGGAGGCAGCGGAGTTAAAAATTCTTGACTCTTCAGAGGTTCCGCCTATTTACGTTAAAGATGATGACAATGTCAACGAAAATATGAGATTAAAATACAGGTCCCTAGACCTTAGAAAACCAAGTATGCAAAACAACTTAATAACTCGTGCAAAGATGAGTTCAGTTATAAGAAACTATCTTGCTGATAATAGGTTTTTTGAGATAGAAACTCCAATTTTAGGAAAACCTACACCAGAAGGAGCCAGGGACTATCTAGTGCCAAGTAGGGTAAACGAGGGAAAATTCTATGCTCTGCCACAGTCACCACAATTATTCAAACAATTGTTAATGGTGTCTGGAATGGACAGATATTATCAAATTGCAAAATGCTTTAGAGACGAAGACCTTAGGGCAAATCGTCAACCTGAATTTACACAAATAGATATAGAAATGAGCTTCGTCGACGTAGAAGATGTAATACAAATAAATGAAGGCTTAATTGCAAAGCTATTTGATAAGGTATTGAATTACAAAATAGAACTTCCAATAAAACGTATGACCTATGTGGAAGCTATGGACAGATTTGGGGTAGATAAACCAGACCTACGCTTTGGTTATGAGCTAGTTGACATAAGTGACCTCGTAGTGGATTCTGAGTTCAAGGTGTTTAGCGGCGCAGTTGAAAACGGCGGATCCGTTAGACTGATAAATATCGAAGGCAAGGAAGCGGAATTTACTAGAAAAGATATTACAAAATTAGAAGATGTTGCAAAAACCTACGGAGCTAAGGGGCTTGCGTGGATGAAATTTACACCTGAGGGAATAACTAGTCCAATTGCAAAATTCTTTGATGAAGCAAAGTTAGAAGAATTAAAGCTTAGAGCTAATGCAAAGGTTGGAGACTTATTGCTATTCGTTGCAGATAAAAATAGTATCGTATATGACGCCCTTGGAAATTTGAGAAATCATGTGGCTGATAAATTTGGTCTACGTCCTATGGATACCTACAACCTAGTTTGGATTACTGAATTCCCACTACTTGAATACGACGAAGAAGAGGGTAGATTTGCTGCAAAGCATCACCCATTCACAAGTCCTATGGAGGAAGATTTGGAGCTGTTGGAAACTGACCCAGGAGCAGTACGTGCCAAAGCTTATGACCTGGTTATAAATGGTGACGAGATGGGTGGGGGAAGTATTCGTATAAACAACCAAGTTCTTCAAAAGAAAATGTTTGAAGTTCTAGGCATGAGCGAAGAGACCCAAGAGGCGAAATTTGGATTCTTACTGGATGCATTTAAGTACGGAGTTCCGCCACATGGTGGTCTGGCATTAGGGTTGGATAGATTAGTGATGCTCTTTACGGGTACAAGTAATATACGTGACGTAATTGCATTCCCGAAAACCCAATCAGCATCCTGCTTATTTACAGGTGCGCCGATTGAGTTGGACGATGAGCAATTATCCGAAGTTCATATCAAGGTGGTGAAGTAATGGATCAAGTAGGTAGAGTAATTTCTACTAACAATGGAATGGCGAGATTGGAAGTTAAAAGACTAGCCGGCTGTGGAAGTTGTAAAGGTTGTGGTTCTAGCTGTGATGTCAAAGCAGAATATATAGATATAATAAACTCTCTAGATGTGGCACCGGGAGATTTTGTTGAAATAGTTTCAGATACGAGTAGGGTTTTGAAATTTATGTTAATTCTCTATGGTGTGCCTCTATTATTTCTGATTGTAGGATTTTTAATTGGATATCAAATATTTGCTGGAAATCCGAACCAAGAGATAATGTCCCTAGGGGTTGGTATACTAGCATTGATAATATCTGGAGTGATAGTAAAAATGGTAGACAAAAATTCCAACGCCCATTCCATTAACATTAATACGATGACCAGAAAGTTATAATATTTATTGGCTCAGTAAGGCGATTTAACATAATTTGAATAGTAATATAAGTTATGGTGAAAGTAATTAGTATTAAATGATTTTACAGCCTGTGATGATACACAGGCTGTTTACACAGCAGGAGGTAATATTTGGAGTACAATAATAAAGTTATAAGTAATCATGATGTCAGAAAAAAAGCGTTTGAAATTATTAAAACTAATGGAATAAAAATCCTACCAATAATTTTTGTTTTCCGACTATTAAATAATCTTATTCAAGTGATAGACAAACAAAGATCTTTTTGGGAATTCAGTCAGAATGTTAGATTTGACGATGAATTGATATTTACTACCGATGGATTCTTTCCTAGGTTTGTAATATTATCTTTTCTAGTAATGATGATTATTGCCATAATAATGGTTCTAATCAACGAAGGCATGAGATTTGGAACGATTAAGCAACTGGAAACTGGGGAAGCTATAGATAGTAATGACTTATTTGGATTAATTACAGGGAAATTTATGCCATTTGGAAGATCCATAAAGACACTTATAGCAATTTACATATTTACAACCCTATGGTCCCTACTGTTCGTCATCCCTGGGATAGTAAAATCCTTCGCATACAGCTTGGCGTATTTTGTTATGTATATGGATAATTATATGGATGCCACAGACTCACTTAAGGAGTCACAAAAGCTTATGGATGGCTTTAAATTAGACTATTTCTTTATCTACGCAATTATAGGAGCGGTAGTTGGATTGACAATATTTGCTATGGAAATAGGAATGAAGAATATATTGCCCGTCGGTCCAATTTCAGCTAATTTATACAAAATACCATCTACATCACAGTTTCAATATTTTTCAGATGAAGCAAAAGGTATAGTAAATGGTTTTAGACTATTAACGGAAAGAGAAGCTATATTGGCTGCCTTTACTCGTCCAAGTAGTTTATACTTTATTTTAATATCGCTTTTAGTAACGATTCAAGATGTATTTGTTACAATATCCACAGGGGTTTTTATTAAGCTAAAAATATTTAATGACACGGAAGTTTTTACTAGAAAACAAATTAATATGGATTATGACATATAAAAAAAGAGAGCGCGCGCTCTCTTTTTAGTTGCAAGATTTAAATGTATAAATAAAATCCAAGAAAATGTACTATTGCAGCAGCTAATACGAATAGATGCCAAATCACATGATGATACTTAAATCTGTTGGATTTATAAAAATAAGTTCCAGCGGTATAAATCAATCCACCCAAAACTATAAAGGTTAGGAATTTCCATGAAGCTACGGTTAGCATTGGCTTTATTAAAAATACAGCTAGCCAGCCCATTCCCACGTAGATAATTATGGATAGTCCCTTTAACTTGTCATAATTTTTAAAGGTTGCAATTTTATAAACAGTTCCAAGGGCAGCTATCCCCCAAATTAGCGAAATAAACAATACTCTAAACATCCCGTCTGTGAGAAGTAGTATCACTGGCGTAAAGCTACCTGCGATGAAATAATATATAGATATATGGTCAAATAGTCTTAATACTTTCTTTATCTTTGGAGGTTGAACTGCGTGATACAACGTACTCATCAAAAACATAAAGATAAAACAACCACCGTAAATGGCAAATGAAATAACACCTAGGGTGTCACCTTCTTGTATTTTTGGAACTATGAGCATAATTAAAAATACTACACCCAAAACTGCACCCAGACCATGGGTTATGGCATTTTGAATTTCTAAAAGAATCGCCTCATTAAATTGTTTAACTTTTTCTGACATATTAACACCCCATTCTCTTAATATAATAACATGAATAAAAAATTTGTTGTGAAATTTATTTGTAAATTTGACATTAAATATATTCTTAAAGACTGTCTCCGAGGAAACAGTCTAGCATTTATACTTTATAGAATAATAAATCGATCTAATTGTATTTACTGTGCTCACCGATAGGAATATGCCCATGGCGATTGCCAGTGCGGTGAGGGTAGTTTCCAATGCCTTGGCGCCAAACTTATCTGTTTCTTGCATTATTAGATAATACATCGTGTAATACATACCTCCACCAGGAACGAGGGGAATTATGGAAGGTGCAAAAAACGTTATGGCTGGCATTTTTATAAATACAGATATAATCGCCGAAATGGAGCCTATAATAATACTGGCAACCATTGCTGAAAATAATATGGAATATCCATTTAGCATTAGATATTTATATACAATCCATCCGATTCCACCGATTATACCATTTGTAATCAACGATTTTTTTGGGGCTTGAAATAGTATTGCAAATCCAAGGGTTGAAAAAAATCCATAGGTAAACTGTCTAAGTATTTCCATATCAACCTCCCAAATATGGTGCAAGTATGATACCTACACCGAAAGCTATGGCCAATGCCGTGAATATTGCTTTTATCATCATCATTAGACCTGAAACGTAATCACCGGCCATAATATCCCTCAGTGAAGTAGTAATTGCTACCCCGGGAACGTAAGGCATAATTGTTCCAATAATTATCATATCCAAACTAGAGCCGATGCCCAGCTCTAAAAACAAAACTGCAAACAGCGACGAGAGAAACCCTGAAAATAAATCGTCAAAAAATAATGGCAGCGTAATTTTTTTAGGAATTAATAATATGTAAGAAACCACAGTTCCAATAATTAATGAGGATATAAAGTCCTTTAAATTTCCACCAAACATTATACTAAAGAATGCACTGGTCATTCCTGCTCCTAGAGATTTTAATAATATCCCATAGGATTTATGATTTTCAATACTTTTTAGCTCGTCCATAGCTTCCGTAAAACACATTTTACTTTTACAAAAATTTCTAGAAAACGCGTTAGCTAAATTTATGTGCTCCAAGCTAATGGAAGGGCGTGTCTCTCTAATTATCATGGTCAACGGCTTATCCTCGAACCTGGCTGATATAAACAAACTTGTAGTCATGGCAAATACATCTACACTTTGAAACCCCGTCCAAGAATTGCATATTCTATCGATGGTGTCTTCTATTCTATAGATTTCCGCGCCGTTCTTCATCAGTATTTCGCCTGTTTTTGCTGCAATATCCAAGAGCTTTTGAGCATCTTCTTCATTTTTTAATATTTTGTCCATAATCGCTCCACAATATTATAGTATATTAATAATAACATTTTATTGGTGTAATATGCAATATGAGGAAGTTTCGTGTTATAATAAATTCATGGAATTTAAGAATATTGATAGTAAAAATATAGTTGAGAATGTGGTTAAGGGCTCCATCGGTGACGAGTTAGAAATTTTACCAAATGATGAAATACTCAGCGTGAATGGAATAGTTCCCAAGGATATTATCGACTACAAATATTTAATAAATGATGAATTTATCGAATTGGAAATAAAGAAGGAAAGCGGAGAGGTCATAGTCTTTGAAATTGAAAAAGATTTCGAAGAGGACTTGGGACTGGAATTCACAAATCCACTTATCGACAAGGCTAAGACTTGTAGAAATAAGTGTATTTTTTGTTTTATTGACCAGCTGCCACCAGATATGCGTGAGACCCTTTATTTTAAAGACGACGATTCAAGGCTGAGCTTTTTGCAGGGAAATTTTATCACCCTTACAAATATGAACGAGGAAGAGATAGATAGAATTATTAAATATCATATCTCGCCGATAAATGTGAGCGTTCATACTACAAACCCAGAGCTAAGATGTAGTATGCTAAACAACAAAAATGCAGGAAAGCTTATGGAAATATTGAAGCGATTTGATGAGGCTAACCTAATCGTAAACTGTCAAATAGTATGCGTACCTGGAGTTAACGATGAAGAGGAATTGGACAGGACCATCGAGGACCTTTACTCCTTGAGAAATAGCGTCCAATCCGTTGCAATAGTGCCCATTGGCGTGACTAAGTATCGAGAGAAACTGTTTGAAGTTGAGACCTTTGACTATGAGAAAAGCAAAAGTATTGTATTACAAGTGGAGCAATTGCAGGAAAAATACCTTAATGACAGTGGTAGCAGATTCGTATTTCTAGGTGATGAGTTTTATATTCTGGCAAAGATGGACCTACCACAGGAATCTGAATATGAAGGCTATCCACAAATTGAAAATGGAGTGGGTCTAGTTCGAAACTTTTATGAGGAATTTAAAGATGGACTTATGGAGACTGGGGTAAATGAAAAAATGGGTTCCGTGACCCTAGCTACAGGTACCCTTGCATACAATTTCATTAGGGAAGTTTGTAGTGAGATGTCCGAATATCTTCCAAATATGAAATTGAATCCTAAGGCGATTGTAAATGATTTTTTTGGAGATACGATAACCGTCGCAGGCTTGGTAACGGGTGGGGATTTGATAAAACAATTAAAGGACGATAAGTCAGATGCCATTATGATTCCAAATTGTATGTTAAGACAGGATACGGACATATTTTTAGACGATGTAACGATTAGTGATATAGAAAATGCACTTGGAAAGACTGTTTATGTAGCTGAGGTAGATGGCTATGAGTTTATACGAATGCTTTCAGAGGAGATAGTATGAGTAATAGAATAGTATGTATAGTTGGACGACCAAATGTTGGAAAATCCACTTTATTTAATAGAATTGCAGGACAGAGAATTGCCATAACCGAGGACACTCCAGGTGTGACTAGAGATAGAATTTACGCAGAAGCAGAGTGGCTGGGTAAAAACTTTACCATCATAGATACAGGTGGATTGGACCCATCATCTGCTGATGAATTTATGAAAAATATTAGGGTACAAGCAGACATCGCCATAGATACGGCAGATGTTATCTTGTTTTTAATCGACGGCGTAAGCGGCGCT
>CAYUJY010000016.1:0-19040 GCA_964445145.1 uncultured Peptoniphilaceae bacterium
AAATATTTTCAATTGAGGTTTCCCCCATATCGATTTCTGTTTTCTCAACTATGAACTTCAAAATTAAAATCCTCTTTTCTCAATTCCATTCTGTGGATGTAATTATATAGGGTGTTGTCCTTTTTTACAAATACGTCTTTAAATTCCAAATAATATGGGTCAAACTCGTCGGGAGGTTCATTTGGGTACTTGTCCAAATAGTAACCAGCCTCTACAAAGCCCATATTTTCATACAGCCTCTTGGCTCTGGGGTTATATGCTGCCACTTCCAAAACCATTTTTTTCATATTAAAGCTAGTGAAATAAATTTTCAAAAACTCTGATAGTACCATTGTTCCAAAGCCTTCTCCCACCAATCCAGGGTCCAGGACTATACCTAAGGTTGAATTTTTTGTGATGATATTTATTTTTTTGATGCCCAGATATCCTATTACCATTTCATCATATATCACCGCAAAATATTTATTAAAGGGTGATATGGTCTTGTCTAGGTAGAATAACTTAAAGTCATCTTCGTATCTTTGGTGAAAATTATAGTCAAAAAGAAGGGGATTTTCATGGTTTCCCCAATTTACCATCTCTCTTACATGTTTAAGTTGTAATTTTTCAAATCTCAATAGTTTTTTGTCAGGCATTAAGTTTCCTAATTCCTTTGTATATTAACAAATTTTGTATACTGTGGCAAAAAGGCAAGTTCTACTGTGCCCGTCGGTCCATTTCTGTGTTTTGCTATATTTACTTCTCCAATATTTCTCTTTTCCGTATCGGTGTTGTAGTACTCATCCCTGTATAGGAACATTACCACGTCGGCATCTTGCTCTATGGCTCCTGATTCCCTAAGGTCAGATAGTATAGGCCTTTTGTCACCACGAAGTTCTGGAGCTCTAGACAGCTGGGATAGCGCCACTACTGGCACTTCTAATTCCTTCGCAATAGCCTTTAAGCTTCTAGATATTTCAGAAATTTCTTGTTGTCGATTATCGGACCTATATCCAATTTGCATCAATTGTAAATAGTCTATAACAATCAGGTCTAAGCCTACCTTAGATTTAAGGCGCCTCGCCTTAGCTTTTAGCTCCATGGGAGAAATACCTGCTGTGTCATCTATATAAACTTCTAGGTTCGTAATGATACCTAAGCCGTCTGTAACTTTTTTCCATTCCTCCGTGTCCAGCTTCGCACTGATTACTTTTTGTAAATCTACGTGGGATGTCGAGCTAATCATTCTTTGGAGTAGTTGCTCCTCACTCATCTCCAGTGAAAATATTGCAACCTTTGCTTTACCTTTTATAGCTGCATTCATTGCAAAGTTTACCATTAGAGCAGTCTTACCCATGGAAGGTCTTGCGGCTAGAAGCACTAAATCCGATTTTTGCAGTCCCGATAGATTGTGGTCAAGGTCAACAAATCCTGTGGTTATTCCAGTTAAGGAATTTGGATTCATGGACCTTTCATTCATTCTATTAAAGGTTTCAGCTGCAATTTCATTTGCCTTGACTAACCCCTTTTTGGTTGCGTTTTGGGTTATATCGAACAGCTTTTTTTCCGCAAATTCCAGCACCGTATTTACTTCTTCGCTGTCTTCGAATGCTAAATCAACAGTTTCAGAGCTACCATCTATTAGTTTTCTAAGCACCGACTTGTCTTTGATTATCTTCAAGTAATATTCAATATATGACGTAGTCACAACCTCTGTAGTCAAACGGGCAAGATAAGTAACTCCACCTACCTGTTCCAATTGACCTAGTCGGCGGAGTTCCTCCGTTACGGTAATGAGGTCTACGGGCGAGTTGGAATTGTATAAATTTAAAATTGCCGAATAAACCAGGTTATTTACCGGGTTGTAAAAGTCATCAGGCTTTATCATTTCCACAGCCTGATTTATTTTGTCGCTCGATATGAGAAGAATTCCAAGTGCGCTGTTTTCTGCTGCCGTATTGTGTGGTGGTATTCTTCCTATCATTTTGTTTGCCATATTTTACCTACTTCGCTGTAATCTGTACCTTTAGGTTTGCTGTAATTTCAGGATAAACTCTAACCACAACTTCTTTCAGTCCAGTGGTTTTAATGTTTTCCTTTAATTCAATTTTCTTTTTATCAATATCTATTTTTGCTTGTGCTTTTATGGCATCTGCAATTTCTTTGTTTGTTATGGAGCCAAAAAGTCTTCCACCTTCGCCGCCCTTTGCCTGCACGTCAACGGTCATAGATTCTAACTTTGCCTTTAGAGCATTTGCTTCTTCTATTCGAACTCTCTCTTCTTCCCTAAGTCTCCTTTGGTCTTCTTCCCAGGTCTTTAGGTTTTCTGGTGTTGCTTCTATTGCTATCTTCCTTGGGATTAAAAAGTTTCTCGCATAGCCGTCCTTAGCATCTACTAATGAACCTGCCTTACCTAAATCCTTATCATCCTTCAACAAAATTATTTTCATTTATACTCTCCTTGTTCTCGTCAAAATACTTTTCTATCTCAGCTACCAACATTTCCTGTGCCTTACTCATGGTAACACCGTGGAGTTGGGTTCCTGCAGCAACCAAATGACCACCGCCACCTAACCCTTCAAGTATGAGTTGTACGGATATTTCCCCTAGGCTTCTACCAGAAATATGAATGTAATTACCAGCGTCCGTCAGTACGAAGGATGCCTGTACGCCATCTATGTTCAATAGTTCATCCGCCGCTTGGGCAGCAATTAAAATTCCAGATTCCATCTGTTCGTCTAGGGTTCCAACGGCAATTTTATCCATGATAATTCTAGAGGTCTGTACCACCTTGGCCTTTACCTTTACGGTTTCTATATCATCCTTAAAGAATCTTTTGACGTCCATCATGTCAGCGCCATATCTTTTTAACAACGCTGCAGCCTCAAAGGTTCTCACTCCAGTTTGGAAGCTAAAGCCCTTAGTGTCCACCATAATTCCCGCCATCAAAGCCTCTGCTTCAAATTTCGTAATGTTTATATCTGGGTTTATATAGGTTAATATTTCTGTAACTAGCTCACTGGTTGAGGATGCATATGGCTCAATATAGGTTAGTACTGCCGTTTCTATGCAGTCCATACCTCTTCTATGGTGATCTATTACTACGACCTTTTCTATCATATCAAAAAGTTTTGGTTCTTCAGCAAAGCTAGGTTTGTGATTATCCAACATTATGATTAAGGACTTTGTCTTCTTTGCCAGCTCTATTGCTTCTGGTGAAGTGATTATGCTCTCTAGCAATTCCGGCTGAACATTTTCCATCTCTTCCATAATCACATCTATACTTGGGTTGGAGCTGTTTAAAACTATATATCCAGTTTTATCTCTGTCCCTTACTGCACTTAGCATACCTATGGAGGAGCCTATTGCATCCATGTCTGGAATTCTGTGTCCCATTATGAAAACATCTTCAGCTTGCTCAATTAGGTTAGCAAGGCTCAGGCCAATAATTCTAGCCCTAACTTTGTTTCTCTTTTCCTTAGCTGCAGTTCTTCCTCCGAAGAAAAGATGCTTATCTCCATTTACTACTACGACTTGGTCGCCACCCCTACCTAGTGCCAGGTCTACTGCACTACGGGATTCTTGATAGGAGTCGTAGATGGTATCCTTACTATTTGATAGACCTATACTCAAGGTTATAGGGGTTCTTTCCTTGTTGGATTCTCTAATTTTATCGAGGATGGAAAACTTATCCTTAATCATTTTATCTAGGGAATCCCTATTCATTACTAGAAAATATTTTCCATTTTCATACTTTCTTACTATGGCATCGAAGGTATTAAAATATTCAATTACCTTATTGTCGATGTCAGCAACTATCATTGTCTTATATACATTTTGGTTTCCATGGCCGATTTCATCGTAATTATCTATATAAACGTGTCCAAAAACCAAGCGATTGTCGGAAAATCTTTTTTTCAGTTGGTTATATTCTGAGTTGTCCACGAAATAAAATAGATAGATATTTCTATTATTAGCCTTATGTACCTTGTTCACGAACAAGATATAATTCGAGTTGCCTAGGGCTATTTCCGTCCGCTTATTGACTTCTTCTTTATTTTGTAGAAATTTAAAGCCAGGTACCGCATCGTCTACAAAGTCACCTACTGCATCTGGGGCATTGATTATCTTTAAAAATGCAGGATTATACCAGCTAATTATTCCATGTTCGTCAGTCATTATCAGTGGAAATGGCATATTAAATATGGAATCTTGGGCTGCGGAATCAAAGTCCTCACAAAGATTTTGTATTCTAAAAACTTCTTCTTGTTTATTCTTTTCTCTATCCTTTACGAGTTCAAAAAGTATAAAGGAAGCTATGAGTAGACCAAATAGTCCAGCATACCCATTTACAATGAAAAGTATGATGACTAGTATGGATAACAAAGCGGTTATTAATTTAAATTCACCTAAGGTTTTTAAAACTTCCATTTGGTCACTCCTTTCTTACGCCTATACGCCTCAAGTTCAACATGGAATCTCCAAGGCCCAGTAAAATTACCAAAACTCCAACTTGGTAAAATATTAAGGATACAAAATATACGAGTACCCTAAGAAATGTTGGTATCCCAAACCTAATCATAAAGTTAGAAAGGGTAGCCAAGCCATTTGCAAAGAATATAAACCCAAATACCACCAGTAGGTTTTCAGCAAATATATTGGTTTTATCTGCATTGATTAGCATTAAAGCAAGCACTGTAACGATAGCTGCTCCAGAAAATGCCATTATGCTCCTAGGTACTTGGATATTAAAAAATAGCGGTGGTTGATTTATTACAACACCTTCTCTTAATAGTTGTCTGCCTGCTAATAGATAGTTTATATATGAAGCAATAATACAAATTACTGCCAATATTCCTGGCATTATTCTCGTTATGAGCATATAGACAGATCTAAGTGTGTCTTCGATTCTAGAAAGCTCTAGGCTTGTCATTCCTTCGCCTAGACTAGAAATTTGCACATTGACCAAATCGTCAATAACCTTAGTCAAATCTACACCGCCCATTGCACTCAGCTGTCCAAATTCCAAGGCTATTGCGCTGGCAAATAGTGCTAGACTCATGGCAGCAAGGGTGAATAGATAATTCTTTTTTGTATCCACACAATAGTGGAAAGCCAAGAGCATCGGTACAAATGTAAAAAATAAAGTCAATCCCATCATATAGGAGGTTCCCAAAGATATGAGCACAGCACTTATCGCCATGGCGATTACTGTGGGAACGATACCGTTTTTGACGGAGGACTTTAAATACCACATAGGATATAGAAAAAGCAGTAGGGAGAATGCGTAGCTTCCAAATATTGCAAAGACTGAACTAATAAGTATCCGCTTCCCTAAATCTGCATAAATATTTTTTTCTTCCAAAAAATTCCCTCCAATTAGTAAGTTATATCTTAACATAAAATCCCATATAAATCATTAATAGATATGTATCAAAATCATAACTGATAAGTCCCATAATAATATAAAAACCGAGGATTTCCCTCGGTTTACATTATTTTTTTACCACAAAATAAAATCTTGAACCCTTACCTATTTCACTTTCGACTCCCACATGGAATCCGTGTTTATTTAATATTACGCGAACTATATGAAGACCAATTCCCGTACCTACAACATTTCGTACGTGATTATGGTGGTCCGTATAATATCTCTCCCAGATTTTGTCTAGCTCTTCCTCATTTATTCCCCTGCCGTGATCGATTACGGAGTAGATTATTTCATTTTCATTTTCATCAATTTTGAAAATAACCTTCTTGTCTGGTCCTACAAAGCTTACAGCATTTGAGGCAAAATTGTAAATTACCTTATCAATCATTTCCCTATCTGCAGTTATTAAACCTTCAGAATTCCCTTCGATTTCA
This sequence comes from uncultured Peptoniphilaceae bacterium, assembly GCA_964445145.1. GTDB lineage: Bacteria > Bacillota > Clostridia > Tissierellales > Peptoniphilaceae > CAYUJY01. The sequence continues at coordinate 5,845 of CAYUJY010000016.1, forward strand.
AATTTGTACATGTGTCTAGAGCTTAAAACCTTGAAACGTTCGATTATATTTTTCGTCAATTCCCTCAGAGAAAATCTAGTCAAATTCAAATCGTCCATTTGCATCTCCAGCTTTGAAACGTCCAATATGCTATTTACCATATCCGTTAATCTGTCGGCTTCAGAAATAATTGTGTCCAAATCTTCGTTTCGCCTCTCCCTGTTCTCCCCGGTGATGTCTTTTATCATCTCCGCATAGGATTTTATTACAGTAAGTGGCGTCTTTAAGTCGTGGGAGACATTAGCCACTATGGACACCCTCATTTGGTCCATCTTTTGTAGTTCTTCAGTGGCATAGTTTAGGGTTTTTGATAGCCTATCGAGCTCATATAAATCCGACTCTGGGAATATTACATCGTAGTTTCCCCTGGCTAGAATTTCCGCTGAGGTCGTCAGATTTCTCACGGGTCCAGATAACCTCTCCGCCATAAAATAGCTGGTCAAAATACCAATTATAAATGCAATTGCAATTATGAAGGGAAATTGTTGCTGTAAAATATTTATTGTGGAGTCAATGGGTCTAACCAATGCAACTATCATAAGATATATATCATCCACCTTCTTGGTATCCTTCCCAAGATAGCTAGTATATAGTAAGGTTTGATTTCCACCTTCCTTAGAGCCTACATTGTACAATGAACTGGAGCCAGCCTCCAAAGGTAGCGCCGATAATACTGCATTTATTAAGTCCTTGTTATAGGTTGTGGAATAAAATATTCCTAGCCAATCCATTGGATATATAACATTACCATTTGCATCAATTATTTGAATTCTAATGGAGTTGTCGAAGGAATTTTTCCGTACGATTTCCTCTATGGAACGGTCCTGGGTGTATTCTGTCGTAATATGATTGCCCAGTTCTTCAATTTCTGCAATTTTCATATTGGTATAAAATGTGTTTAAAAAAACATTTTGGATAAGCCAAATAACCAGAAGCAGTACTGCAATATAAATTGCAAAATACTTCCAGGTCCTATTTTTTATGGTTTCTAATGAATTGTTGACATTAGTCTTCTTTTTGACTTTCTGTGTTTTGAGAATCAAATTTATATCCTACCCCGCGAACTGTTACTATAAATCTTCTATAGGCGCCGAGCGTATTTCTCAGCATCTTTATATGCGTATCCACCGTACGGTCGTCTCCGAAGAAATCATAACCCCATACAGAGCTCAATAACTGGTCTCTGGATAATGCCTTTCCTTCGTTTTGGATAAAATAAGTCAACAGCTCAAACTCCTTAGGAGTAGCGCTGACCTTTTCTCCATCAACCTTTATAACTCTTCCGTCCACATCTACCTCTAATCCTTCGAATGTGTAGGTCTTATTAGGCTTCAGTTCGCCTGAGTTTCTCTTTATTATAACGTTAATTCTAGCCATCAGCTCCTTAGGGGAGAATGGCTTAACCACGTAATCATCTATTCCTATTTCAAATCCGAATAATTTGTCGTACTCTTCAGATCTGGCACTTAACATAAGTACTGGGATTTCCTTGAACTTTGCTATCTCCTTGTGTGCAGAGTAGCCGTCAAGTCCCGGCATCATAATGTCCATGACTATTACGTCATAGTCATTTTCTTTACATTTTTCTATTGCCTCAACGCCGTCATTGGCGGTATCTACTTCGTAGCCTTCGAATTTTGCATAAGTCTTTATGACCTCTCTTATTCTCTCTTCGTCGTCTACAACCAAAATTCTTTTCATAAAAACACCCCTTAAGTATATACTAAAGATTAAATGTGATAAATAAATGTACTTTAAATGAATTTGTAGTTATTTTAGGTATATATATCCCAACACCAATAATCCAAGGATTATCCTGTAATATCCAAATGCCGTAAAGCTATTTTGTTTAATATATTTCATAAAAACTTTGATTACCATGTCAGCCACAAAAAATGAAATCAAAGAGCCTAATAGTATAAGCCCCCATTGTGTGCCAGTAAATTCAAATCCAGCCTTTAACACCTTGACCAGAGTGGCGCCCACCATCGTTGGAATCGCCAAGAAAAATGAAAATTCAGCCGCTACAGTTCTGTTTGCACCTAATAGCATACCTCCTATTATGGTGGCAGCGGAGCGACTAGTTCCTGGAATCATGGCTAAACATTGGAACAAACCAATTTTAAATGCCTGTAATGGCTTTAAGCTCCCTAGGTTCGGTGCGGTGATTTTAAAATCCTTTCTCTTCTCAATCAGTATTATCACTATTCCCCAAAAGATTAAGGCAACAGCAACAACCAAAGGGCTAAAAAGATATTTATCGATAAAATCATCAAATAGTAGTGGAATAACCATTGGAATACAAGCGATAACCACCTTAGCCCAAAGTCTCAAGGTAGGCTTGTGCGCATTTTTTATAAGAAATTTTACCTTATCAGAAAAACTTAATATGTCATAATTTTCCGTATCCGTATAGGTTTCAATCTTTTTTAAGCTGAATGGATTCAGCTTAGTAAAATATCTCTTTACCACAGCCAAAATCGCGCCTAGTTGAATTATTATGCTAAATGCATTGGAGAAGCTCTCCGGGCTAAGTTGTACAAATTCATTAACCAAAATCAAATGTCCCGTACTACTTATAGGTAAAAATTCAGTTATGCCTTCAACTATTGCTAAAATTATTACTTTTAATATATCATGCATTATCGTAGTTCCTAAATCCCTTTCCTCTTACTTCAATACTTTCACTTATGGTCATGAAGGCTTCCCTGTCAATGGTGTTAACTATATTCTTCAACTTGGCAATCTGATTTGTATTTACAACAGTCAATACGACCTTGATGGGGCTTTTTGTATATGCACCTTCACCATCCAGTAAAGTCACACCCCTAGTCAATTCCTCCATTATTTTTAGGGAAATTTCATCGTACTTTTTAGTCATAATCATTACATTCTTCTTCTCACCAAGTCCAAGCATCATGTTGTCGCCCAGTTTCGCGCCTAGGTATAGGGACAAAATAGTATAAAGTGCAATTTCAACCCCATACAAAAGCGATGCTATCGTTAGAATTATGACATTAAATGCCATGTTAACATCCCCTACATTAAAATTGAAATGTTTCTTTAATAGCATTGCCACAACGTCCATACCCATGCCTGATGCGCCATTTCTATAGATTAAGCCAGCCCCGATTCCACCCACAACTCCACCAAATATGGCATTTAGCATTATGTCCTTAATGCCCAAAATCCCTATCAATTTGCTGGTGAAAATTTGGCTAAAGCTCACGACCAAAACCACATAAAATGATTGGATCGTAAATTTCTTCCCTATAAATTTTAGAGCAATTAAAGTCATTGGAATGTTCAATAATAAATAGATAAGTCCGTATGATATTCCCGTTCTGTAACTTGTCATCAGTGCAATTCCCGCAAGCCCTCCTGACAATAAACCCGCTGGTATAATAAATAAATTAGATGCTAAGGACAACAAAAGCGCCCCAACGGTAACGGGCAGTATAATTCTTTTAATGTCGTCAAGATTTCCCACATGTTTTTCAATATTCAATTTCTACCTCACAATAAATAATCAGTACCAGTATAACGCAGAATTTAGGGATTGTCGACAATGGCGGACCCTAATAGTATGAAATTAAAATGAAATGTGGTTTTAGCCAAAGAGCCAAAACCACATTATTGTAATTTATCTTTCGTATTCCGTCCAATCCCTATCGGGAATTAATTCTACCCATATTTCATAGTTGTAATTTCCAACTGGGACTTTCTTGCCAGTTCGGTCGTAGGTGTGAGAATTTGCTGCTTCTTGGATTTCTTCATAGTACCACGTGCCTGGTAGATTATCTGAGAATCTTCTCATATTTTCTAGCATTTGTGTTATCTCTACGCCTCTTTCTAGCATTCTGTTTACAATTGTTGCCATTTCTGCTCTGGTGATTTCTCTATCTGGTCTAAAGCTTCCGTCTTCATAGCCAGCTATCCATTGATTTTCATATGCGATATCAATAAATCTAGCTGCCCAGTTGTCACCCACATCTTGAAAACTGCTCATTACTGCGGAATGACCGTCTACTTGTCTAAATCTGGTCACCATGGTTGCTAGCTCTGCTCTGGTAATTTTTCCATCTGGTTTAAAGCTTCCGTCTTCGTAACCTTTTATGACATTTAGCTTTGTAAGTGTGGAGATTGCTGTGTTATACCATTTTGTTGGTTCTACGTCTGAGTAGTTGTTAACTTTGGTTAAGTTTCCATCCCTCACATTATCGTCTAATAGTCTGAAGAATATCGTTGCTACTTCGGCTCTGGTTATGTCACCTATTGGTCTGACTGTTCCATCTGGATATCCTATGATATATGCCATGTGCTTTAGTCTGCCTGATGGTCTAATATCACCACCGCCCCATAGTAATAAATCACTTATTCCTGGGTTTATTGGTTTGTCGTCTTTATCGTCGATTGGAATTATTGTCACTTTCCAGATTGCATATACCGTAATGCTTTCTGGCACCAATGTGGAGTCGGTAAAGTTAGTTCCACTGCCATCGCTTCTTGTATTCCAGCCTAAGAATTCATACTTCTTTCCTTCTGAAGTGTAGGTAGGATTTATTGGCATTTTTCTACCAACGGTCATTTCATTTTCTGATAGTGTTACGATAGCATGTGTTTGGTTGGTGGTGTCGCCGTATTGGGTCGTGTTTTTGTTGAAGGTTACTGTCTTAGTAACTTCAACATTCCCCTTAAACTCTACAACCGCAGTGAATATTGTATTTTCAGTGATTTTACTATTTTCTACTTGTTCTTCTAATATTAAATCACCCGCATTAATTACAGTCCCGTCAGTTAATTCGATGTCTTTATCGGCAATCCAACCTTTGAAAGTATACGTTCCTGCGGTAGAAACCACAACTTCAACAGAAGGTGCTGCTGGTAATTTACCTTCCTTGTCTGCTAAAACACTTTTTGTCGTATTACCAGTATCAGGATATTTCACACCAGTTACTAAATTAAAATCAGCCTTTAAGTAAGGTACAGTTTTTGTCCGTGATGTGAATTCTGTATCTTCACTCACTATTACATTCCCAATCTTATCCGGTGTGATTAGCGTACCAGCTGGAATTACTTCATTATCTATCTTTACATCTACATCAGCAATCCAACCTTCTAGTATGTTAGTGCCAGTTTGTGATGTTAATAGCTTCGTATTAGGCACTGCAATACTTCCATCTGTTCCAGCAGCTGATTCCTTAGGATTAGTTGTATCATCTTCGAAGTTTATTCTCTTAGTATCATCTAGTTTAAATGTTACTTTGTTTACAACATTTATTTCTACTACTGCCCAAGGTTTTTCAATTTCACCCTCGTTGTTGGTATCCATAGATTTAGCATAAATGGTTACTGTGCCCTTGCTCACTCCGGTTACCACGCCTGTGGTAGGATCAACGGTGGCTATAGTAGGGTCAGAGGAGTAGTAATTTATTGCTTTATCAGGGGTTGTTCCTAAGCCTTTAGCTACTATTCCTACACCCGTATAGAAAGTTTTTATTTCACCACTCACAGTCGCATTTCCATTCACAAATATGTTATTAACACTTGATGTTGCAGTTAAAGAAAATGCCAAATCTGTAAATCTATTATTTTGGAAATTTGCAGTAGTTAAAGACCTTGTACTCGTAATTTTAGCTCCTTGGGTACCAGTGAAATAGGTATTGTATACCGGATACCCAGCTATATTTGTATTTACTTGGTTCGGGTCTGACAAAGTTGCGGTACCATTAACTCCATTCGCAGCCTGTTGATAGGTGTACTTAGCATTCGTATCAAAATCGAAATTATAAAGAATCGTATCTGCATTACTTAGTGCAAAGTTAAATGTAGCACCTGCCTTTACTGGTATTTGCACGTCTTCACCGGTACGGGTTACATCATCATCTATGGATTTTACAGCGACAATTTCGACTGGTATCCTGATATTATTATATGATTGAATGTTAAATCCATCAATGTCACCATCTTTCACCACTAGTTTAATTTTAGGTGTAGGTACATTTGTATAATCATTGCTTGAAATATTAGCGACGTAAAAATTTCTTAAAATATCATTGATTTGTTCTTGTACACTCACTATTTGGCCGTTAATATTTCTAATATCTTCTCTTATGACCCACATATTATCTTTTCTATCATACATAGAATATCCAGATCTATATTGTCCATTAGCTAGTTCTAGTGTCTCAAAAACCATTCCCGTTGTATTTCTATAAACTGCCCACCTATAGTTTTCAGGTAAAAACACTGAATTCATAGTGGAATTTTGAACAAAAACTGCCTCACTAGGATTTGTATCTGGTGTAGTAAGACCTTCTATAACAATTGAATTATCTTTCATCTCATTAGCTTGTGTACCTAGCCTTTCAACCTTAACGGCTAAAGCATTTTTTGATGGATCTCCTGGGTCTTTAAATACATCACTTGTATCTATAGTCAAATTTTTAAAATAAATACCTTTTGAATTGTTAGTGCTAACTACACCATATCCTTCCTTAGTCTTAATATTTTTAATTAAAATATTCTCAAAATAATGATTACCTCTTGATTCAAATATATTTATGGCAACGTTTTTTCTAGTTAGTGGGTGTGCAATAGCCGATGCATGTGGTTGTAAAGTGGTGGCACCTACGTTTTGAATTGTAACATTTTTAGCTACAAATCCATCAGTATTATTAAATGGATCACCGTTTCCAGTTATAAAAAACATATACTCCCCACGATTTTTTCCTATTCCACTATCGCCGTACTGATAATGACTTCCTCCAAGTGGTAATAAATCTTTTCCTCCACCATCAAAAATAATATTTTCAATATAAATATTTTTATGTGACCAATTATAACGCTCAATGCAGTCTCTAGCGGCTTCAACACTATAATTCAAAGGATAAGGTGCTTTTGTAAATATTACTTTATCTTCAAACAAGCCCACATAACTAACATTTTCTCTAGATAACCCTGTGCATCGAGTATAATCACTTTGGATATAAGTACCAGTATCGAAAAAGAAAGTACGATTATTCTTTGAATCATGGTTACCAATCGCTTGGTTTTCACCCTGAACTTTTAATGAATTTAAGTCGTTTCCTACCAACACACCATCAATAGGATAGTCAACTCCATTAAATTTAATAGAAGTTAATCCTACCTTGGTTGGATCTTGGGTTACTAAATAATATCCGTTAATTACATTATCTGTAAAAGAATTTGTTGGCTCAATATATTTACCTTCTGATGGTCTAACATTCAAGTCCGCTTGATCTTGATTTAGTGTAATCTTCCCATCTTCAACTAGGTTGGTGTATGCAAATACTCCGTTAACTGAAGTAAATATTATTAACAACATCAACAAGATTGCCAATTTTTTTCTCATAAGTATCACCTTTTTTATGTATTTTTTTTATTTTATCATAATTAATAACCGATTATTCAAATTAATATAATTTGTAATAATACTGTAATAATGGCTATTATTTCATGGGTAAAGTTGTGAAAAAACCCCTACTAAAACAAAAAAACACATGATACTTTACGGTAAATAAAATATCGTGTGTTTTAAATTTTAATGTCATACTAGTATTATTCTTGATTAAATCATGATTATAAAAAATGAATCATTCTATCAACTCATTCTTATCATTAATTATTTTAGAAAATTTATCTTGTCCAACATCTACTGTTAATAGTCCCTATGAATCTTTATATCCTCCCTTGGAGAACCTTTCATCTTTTCGCTCTCATATCTCATATATATCTTATTTAATTCTAATATATTCTTAGATAGTCCCCTAGTCAGATCTTCTTTATTTAATCTCCAAGTCCACCAACCCAGCTTTGATGGATAGTTCATTCTGGCTTCATCGCCTAGACACAGAAAGTCTTGCATCTGCGCAACTGCAATATTTGCACTACTAGCCCACACACCTCTGATAAGTCCCCATTCGTAGCCTTCTTCTTCGGTTAGTTTCAAATATTCCTTCGCCATGGTCTTAGTTTTATTATCTATGGAATCCAGCCAGCCCCTTAAGGTTTGGTTATCGTGGGTTCCCGTATAGTACACTGTGTTTTTCGTCACATTGTGAGGCAGGTAATTGGAGTCATCTCCTCCAAAAGCAAATTGTATTACTGCCATTCCAGGATAGCCCGTATCTTCCAATAGCTTATCCACATCCTCCGTTAGGAAGCCGAGGTTTTCAGCAATTATTTTTACATCACCAAATCGTTCTTTAATAATGCTAAATAGTTCCCTGCCCGGTCCTTGTATCCAGATTCCAGTTTTGCCGTCTTTTGCACCTGCTTCTATGGCATAGAAAGCATCAAATCCCCTAAAGTGGTCTAGCCTTAATACATCAAACAGCTCTAAATTGATGGCAATTCGTTGCATCCACCAAGTATAGTTTGTTTCCCTGTGTTTAGGCCAATCATATACTGGATTTCCCCAAAGTTGCCCACCTTCAGTGAATCCATCTGGTGGAACCCCTCCAACATATTCGGCTTCACCATCTTCGTTTAGCATGAACAAATCCCTGTTTGTCCAAAAGTCTACGCTATCCTTCGCCACATATATTGGCAAATCTCCAATAATTTCTAATCCAATGCTGTTTACATAGGATTTTAAATCCATATATTGTGTAAAAAATAGATATTGCGTAAATACATGGTAATCTATTTCATTTTTTAATTCTTCATAGCATAAATTCAATGCTTCCACAGGATCTTTGTACTCCTCTGGCCATTCACTTAGGGCAATACCCCCTAGCTTTTCCTTGATGGACATATAAAGTCCATAGTACTCAACCCAATCCATGTTGTCTTCTCTAAACTCGTAAATGGATTTGTCCAGTACGCCTTTGGAATTTTCAAATGCCGTTTTTAACATTAAATGTTTATTGTTGTATTGAAATTCAAAATCCACGTAGTTTTCGTCTTCAATTTCAAAGTACAAATCTTCCTCAGATAATAATCCACCTTCCACAAGAAAATCCAAATCTATAAGATAAGGATTGCCCGCAAAGGTGGAAAAAGATTGATAGGGACTGTCCCCATAGCCCGTAGGACCTAGGGGTAGTATCTGCCAATATTTAATTCCAGAAGATTTTAAAAAATCTGCAAAATTATATGCTTCCTTCCCAAGGGTTCCAATTCCGTACTTTCCTGGAAGTGAGCTGATGTGTAGTATAATACCTGATTCTCTCATTACAATTCCTCCACTAAATCCAGCACGATTAATGCAGACTCATCCGAGGCTTTCTCTTTAAACTCCTCGTAGGTCATGTGTCCGCCATCGTTAGCTAAATCAGAAATACATCTAATTACAATAAATGGAATACCATTAATAAATGCCGCATTGGCTATCGCAGCACCTTCCATTTCAACACAAAGTGCACCAAAATCGTTATGGAGTTGTTCTTTCTTCAAGGAATCCTCAACGAACAAATCCCCCGTCACAATGGTTCCAGTTAGGTGATGTATGTTATTTCTAAATGCAATTTCGTTTGCTAATTTTACTGCTCTTTCGTCAGAATAGAAGTACTCTTGGTAAGGGAAATAGTTTTTCATAATTTCATGGTCGAAGTCGTGGAACGTCAATCTATCCCCTATAACCATGGATAATATACTCAATCTATCGTCTAATCCACCTGCAATACCAGAGTTGATTATAAATTCTACCCCAAAATGGTCAATCATAATTTGGGTGCCAATAGTGCTGTTTACCTTTCCTATACTACAAACTGTAAGGACTACGTCTTTGCCCTTGTGTCTACCCTCATAGTAAGTAAAGCCCCTTAGCTCCGTCTCTATAATATCAGTTAATTTAGATAAAAGTAGCTTTGCTTCCGACTCCATTGCACATAAAATACCGATTTTCATAAAATTAATACCTCTTATTATTCTTTAGTTTTTACACCATTATATTTAGTGGCACCTTCAATTAAATTGCCATAGATTTCTGCGACCTTATAGAAGGATTCCAATTCCTCCATGGTCACTAATTTAAGCATATTCTTTGTAGTCTTTATAACGTCCACATTGTCATAGTGCTTGTGAAACTTTACAAGTTCCTTGCCCTTGTCCGTTGCATAGAGGTTGTTGATTTTTCCGTCTTGTCTATTTCTAACCCTTCTGACTAGCTTTTCTTCATGGAACATCTTAACTATTTGAGAAATGGCACTTGTCGTTCTTCTCCATTTGTTTGCAATTTCCGTTACGGTTATTCCAGGATTGTCAATTATATCTGTGAGCGCGTGAATTTCAAGCATAGTAAATTCCATGCCTGTACCGTAATCTCTTTTAACATAGAGGTACTCGTAATACTTCAATACGAATTGATAGATTCTCTCCATTTCTTTATTTAAAATCGCAAATCTTTCATTTATTAATTCTTCCGGCTCATCTTCCTCGATCCAAATATTTTTGATGTCCAAATTAAATAAATTTTTTTCCATAGTGTCCTCACTTTTGTCTTAATGTAACCATTCTAACGCATTAACCGAATTATTTCAATTATATATTTAATTGCTAAACTATATTTAGTTTTATATTTATTAGTTTAATTATTTTCATGCATTTATGATATAATTAAAAAAACTTCAAATGGAGGTTCAATTATGATAAAAGAAAAAATAATTGAGTTGGCAAAGAAATATGAGGATTATACGAAAAGTGTTAGGGGATATTTGCATGAGTATCCTGAAAACTCTGGGGTGGAATTTGAAACCTCAAAGTATCTAAAAAACGAAGCAAGGGAGCTTGGCTTGGAAGTTGTTGATGCTGAGGGTACGGGATTCATTGCAATTTTGGATACTAAAAGGCCAGGTAAAACCATAGGTATCAGAGCAGATATCGATGCACTACCTATGGATGAAGCAGAAGAAAACCTAGTTGGAAAGAAAAAGTATGTATCAAAAAACCTAGGTTCTTGTCATGCATGCGGACATGATGCCCACATGGCAGTTGGACTTACGGTTGCTAAAATCTTTACTGATTTAAAAGATGAGTTAAATGGAAAAATTATCTTTATATTTGAAGAAGATGAAGAAACCAACTATGGTATTCCAAAAATGCTAAAACTATTAAGAAATTACCATTTTGATGCGATATATGGAAACCATTCAGCATCCTTTATCGAATCCGGTAAATTCGCGATGGAAGCAGGCCCTAGAATGGCAGGTACAGCTGTAATTGATATGTATATTAAGGGTAGAGGTGGTCACGGTTCCCGTCCAGACCTTTCAATTAATCCAATTTTTGCAACTGCACAGGTATTAAGTGGACTAGCCACAGCGTGGGCTAACCAAATAGACGTTACTAAAACTGTCACCCTAGGTATTGCACAAGTTATAGGCGGAAGACAGTTTAACATCTTCCCAGATGACGTATATGTAGCAGGAACACTTCGTTTCTTCGATATGGAAGAAGGTGCTAAGGCGCTGGAAGTTGTAAAAAATGTTTCAGAAAACATAGCAAAAGCAAATCTTTGTACTGTGGAATTCACAGAAAAAATGAGGGTTAGCTTAAACCCAGTTGTAAATGATGAGCATTTAGCAAAAATCGCAAGACAATCCATAATTGATGTATATGGCGAAGAATCCTTAGTAGATGGAATCACATGGTTTGCATCTGAAACCTTCTCCAAATACAGTGAACTTTGTCCAACCGTATTTACAAATTTTGGTATTGCGAACAAGGAAGTAGGAAGTGGAGCTGAGCATCACAATGTTCATTTTGATATAGATGAAGATGCATTGTTACCTACGGTTACCATTACCGCTTTGATAAATTATGATATATTAAATAGCTAATTTCTATCGACAAAAACTACCCGAAGAGGTAGTTTTTTATTGATTTAACAATATGTCTATGCTATAATAAATCCATACACTATACAATTTTAAAGAAAGGCTATGTATGAAGAATACTCTTACTTTGTTTTTGCTGTGTGTTTTTTTATGCAGTTTTTTGTTCTTTGGAGCAATTATTTTTTTAAATTATACGTTCTTAGATATATTTAGGCTACCTGTTCCCACATTGTTGTTTGTAGCTGGGGGGCTAGTCCCGGGAATAGTTGGATATATTCTCTACAGCAAAACAGAAAGTCCAAATTTATTTAAAATTAGACACGCAAATTCAATAATACTTTTATTGGTATATATGTTGGTACATGTGTCCTTGTACAATTTATTTGGAGTCATGAAACCAGCTTCAAATTTAATTAGATTAATAGTTTCAATCCCTTTAGCAACCCTAATATTTGGGATTCAAGAAATAGGCTGGATAAAGCTAGTTCAAGAAAACTATGAAACAAAAAAGGGTTATATAAGGTCCATAATAATTATGGGATTACTAAAATCCCTCACATTTTTACCATTGCTATTCTTGCGTGGATTTCCAGCAAATATGAATTTCATGTCATTTTTTGCAGCAATGATAGTAGGAATTAGCGCTTTGAGCGTTTCAGTCTACAGAAATAGTGAGGCACTAGTTACGCCAGTATTACTTGTAGGTGTATTGTACGCCATTATGGCATCAGTATATTTAAACCAAAGCCTTACTATGGTGTTAATTGCATTTTTAGAATGCTCCATGGTGTTCTATTTACAGGACTTTTTGTATAAGAAAACAATTTAATAATTTACAATATGGATTGTCAACACTTATTTAGACAGTTTTTTTAAGGTTATGTAATTTATATTCTTTAGGGCTTAAATATCCCAATGTTGAATGGATTCTAATATTGTTAAACCAATTTACATAGTCAGCTAACTTGACTTCTAATTGTTCTAAGTTCTCAAAATAATAGTTGTTAGCGAATTCAGTTTTAAATATCTTGAATGTAGCTTCAGCTACGGCATTGTCATAGGGACATCCCTTCATGCTCAAAGATCGCTTGATTTTGAAAGTATCTAGGACTTCATCTATTATTTTATTTTTGAATTCGTTGCCTCTATCTGTGTGAAATAATGTAATATCATCTAATTTAGTTTTAACCCTTGCAAATGCTCTATAAACTAAAGGCGCATCTTTGTTAGGACCAGCACTATAACCAATTATTTCTCTATTAAAAAGGTCCACTAATAAACATACATAGTTCCATTTTTTGTTAACTCTAACGTATGTTAAATCACTGACTACAGCTGCATAAGGTTTATCTGTAT
>CAYUJY010000017.1:0-795 GCA_964445145.1 uncultured Peptoniphilaceae bacterium
TATAACGAAGTTTCCCTTTCATCCTTGAGCTCCTGTGATTACTCATCACTTAAATATTTGGTAACGACTCTCATTGATGAATATGAGGATAAAAAGGTTAGAATTTCCTTGCCTTCATTGAGAATAGATAGCTTATCCATGGATGTCTTACAAGAAATCGAGAAGGTAAAGAAAACTGGACTAACATTGGCTCCTGAAGCAGGTACCCAAAGACTCCGAGATGTAATAAATAAAAATGTAACTGAAAATGATTTCATTTCAGCAATAACGAAAGCATATGAAAGCGGTTGGTCCAGGATTAAGCTTTATTTTATGATGGGATTACCTACTGAGACGATTGAAGATATCGATGGGATAAAAGAAATGTCTGAAATCGCTAAAAGTTTGTTTTTCAAGAGACCTAAGGAAGAAATAAAGGGAGATTTTCAAGTTACTTTGAGCGCTAGCTGTTTTGTACCAAAGCCCTTTACGCCTTTTCAATGGGAGCCACAAGATACGATGGAGAATCTTTTTGAAAAAATATATCATCTCAAAGATAGTATAAAAGACAGAAAAGTTAAGTTTCAATATCATGATCCAAAATTGAGCATACTTGAAGGATATGTTTCAAGAGGAGATAGGCAGATTGGAAGGGTTATAGAGAAGGCTTTTAAAAATGGTGCTAAGTTCGACGGGTGGTCGGACCAATTTAATTTTGAAAGTTGGATGGATGCCATTGAAGAAATGAATCTCCCTATTGAATTTTATAATTTTAGAGAAAGAGATAAAGATGAAATACTTCCTTGGGACATAATA
>CAYUJY010000017.1:805-18890 GCA_964445145.1 uncultured Peptoniphilaceae bacterium
TAGATACTGGTATAAGTAAGAAGTATTTATTGAGTGAGTTGGAAAAGGCAAAAGCGATGGATACCACTAGGGATTGCAGAATTAGCTGTAATAATTGTGGAATTGTAAACTGTGAAATGAGGATATAGTATGAAGGTTAGATGTATTTATACTAAATTAAACAACTTAAAATTTATTTCCCATTTAGATACCGTAAATCTAATACAAAGGGCGATTTTTAGTACGAACGTAAAAATACAGTTTTCTGAAGGCTTTAACCCACATCCTAAGATGTCTTTCGGCAACCCGTTACCACTTGGAGTATCTAGTCAGCATGAGCTCTTCGATATTAGCTTAGAAGAAGATGTAGATTTTGTATCATTTAGAAAAAAACTAAATGAGTATTTACCTAAGGATGTTCAAATTACACATATGTTTGAGGCTGATGATAAAAACATTAGCCAAATGTATAATTACTCCAAGTATAATTTCAAATTCTATTATGAGGGTCAAATTGAAGATTACAGTTTAAATGTAGGAGATGAACTTATTGTAAAGCGTAAAATTAAGAGTAAGAATAAAAGTAGAAACATTAAATCAGAACCACAATATAAAGATGAAAACATAGTAAATCATATTAAGGATTTAAGCGATTTAGAAAAAGAAGATGATAATTATTATTTATTCAACGTTTTGTTAGAGAATAGTAGCAGTAAAATAGTTAATCCAAATATCTTCGCTAAAGCAATAATAGCTTTAAAGGGATTACCTGTAGATATTAACGATTTTGAAATTCATAAAGAAGAAATGATAAAACTATAATGGAAAAATATACTAACTACCTATTTTATGAAGAAACTGAATCTAATATCCTTTTTGGTACGGTTTTGGAAAATAGACTTGCTGATTTGAGAATAGTTGACAAACATAAGGAATCACTGATAGGAAATATTTACCGTGGTAGGATACTTAATAAATTCAAAAATATCAATGCAGTTTTTATTGATATAGGTGTAGAAAAAAGTGGTTTTTTACAAGGCAATTCACACGTGATGGAATCCTATGATGTAGGTGATTCAATTATTGTACAAGTGAAATCAGACCCCCATGACGATAAAGGCGCAGTTCTTGAATACAATTATGAATTAAAGGGCGAGTATATTATACTGCAGCCCTTTAATAATTCTATAAAGGTTTCAAAGAAGATACATCCACGACTTTTACAAACTATGTTAAGGGATTTTGTTTTAGATGAAGTTGGTGAAGGTGTCGGGGTATTGGTCAGAACAATCAGTGGATTTTTAGATGATTACAATCCTATTATTGAAGAATTAAATATGTTCAGAAGTTTACAAGAAAAATTGTTATTAGAAAAAAATTACTCACCTACACCTAAGCTTTTGTTAAAGCAAAATGATATATTTTCCATTCCTGAGAAGTATAAAAATTTGCCAATAATTGTAAATAATAAAGAATTATTTACATCAATAATTGAAAAAAAACAAGATTTAAATGTTATAATAAAAAAAGAATACTCAACAAAATATGATATGTCTGTATACAATGATATAAAAACTATATTTAGCCGGTCGGTGCATTTGGATAACGGTATAGAACTAATTTTTGATAAAACTGAAGCCTTCAATGTCATAGATATAAACACTAAAGACTATATTAATATCAACAACAAAAACAGGAATTTAGATTCTGCAAATTTAGATTCAATAGAAGAAATATTGAGGCAAATACACCTTAGAAATTTAAGCGGTATAATTCTTATTGATTTTATAAACTCTACAGATAATGAAAAACAAAATATACTTCTGAATTATATAAAAGAGAATTCCCTATTATATTTCAACCCAGTTAATATTATAGGATTTACTAGACTTGGAATATTGGAATTAACTAGAAGAAAGTCTTTTTGGAATAAAGAATATACCGATGAAAATTTTAATATGATTTGGAGTTAATATGAAATATGAAAATTTAACCTTAGCAGAAATTAAATTTTATCTAGAAAATTATTTTGGTAATCGCAATAATCAAAATGTGGAGACTCTAATTAAACTTAATGTATTGCCATTAAAAATCGAAGAAAATGGCACTCAAATTTTGTTAACCAACAATACCCATGATTACAATTCAACTTCTAATATTAAATACCTTTTTGGGAGTGATATTGAATTAATTAACATTAGTACAGAAACTTATAACGAGTTAATAGATTTTCTAAGAGCTAAAGATTTCACTTATTCTAAAGTAGAAACAAAATTAAAAATTTTCAAAGCTGAAGCCAATGAAGATGATAGTAATCTTGAAGCGATTAGATTTCTTAACAAGCTAATCGAAGATGCTATCAATACTTCTGCTTCAGACATACATATAGAGCCGCAAAAAGATTATATAAGGGTAAGGTATCGTTTAGATGGTAAGTTAAAAGTGATACACAAACTTGATAATTCCTTGCAATCACTAATCATTACGAGATTTAAAATCATTTCTGGACTCGATATCTCCGAACGCAGATTACCACAAGACGGTCGAATCACTTTTACTTTTGAGGGTCGTGAGATAGATCTGAGAATATCAGTCATGCCTACAATATATGGTGAAAAGATTGTTATTAGGGTGTTAGACAGCCACTTCAAATTTAATTCATTGGCAGATTTAGGTGTCGATTCAGAAATGGAAACAATTATACGAAACTCTATAAATAGATCTAATGGCCTTATTTTGGTGTGTGGACCAACTGGGTCGGGAAAATCCACAACAATTTATTCCATGTTGAGCATTTTGAATAATGAAGATGTTAACATAACGACAATAGAGGATCCTGTTGAGTATAAGTTGGATGGTGTAAATCAAATACAAGTAAATTATAAGACTGGATTGGAGTTTAATAATACACTCAATCATGTTTTGAGGCAAGATCCAGACACGCTGAGCATAGGCGAAGTTAGGAATGAAGAAACGGTAAAAATTGCTTTGAGAGCGTCAATAACTGGCCATCTTGTTTTTAGTACTGTTCACAGTAGAAGTTCAGTTTTAGCAATAGATAGATTACTAGACATGAATGCAGAAAGCTACTTGTTATCTAGTGCCTTACAGTTAATAATATCTCAAAGATTGATACTCAAGCTATGTAATCGTTGCAAGCAAAAAGTGATAGTGGAAAGTGAATTTTTTAAAGAGCCAGCACTTATGTATAGTCCAGTAGGTTGTGAATTTTGCAATGATGGCTACAAGGATAGAATTGGGGTTTTTGAGTTGTTGTTAGTAGATGACAAATTGAAAAAACTTATAAATAAGAAAAGGCCATCAGATGAAATTTTAGATACTGCTATAGAAAATGGATTTATAACCCTAGAAGAAAGATTTAAGCAACTGTTACTAGATGGTATTACTAGCTTAGAAGAGGTGAGGCGAAGTTTATAATATGAAATATAAAGTTACATATTTAAACAAGGATTCAAAAAAACTAACCGAAATTGTTGAATCTGATGATAAAGATAAGATTGTTATTGATTATAAATCATACGGATATAGAATAATATCAATAGAACTACAAGACCAAAAAATAAAACCAAAATCTAAAAAAAGAAACAAAGTAAGTGATAAACAATTGCATGAGTTTCTGAAACAATTTAGTATTTTATTAAATGCAGGGATCGATATAAAATCAACCATAGACATTCTGTATGAACAGGAAAATTTTTCAGATCTAGGCAAAACTTTAGGGAAAATCATTGAAAGATTAAATGATGGTCTAACCCTATCTGAAGCAATGAAATCTACTGAAGTATTTCCAGACTTAGTAATAAATGTAATAGATGCAGGTGAGCAGTCTTCACAATTACCAGCAGGGATTATACTACTATCAAATCATTATGATGAAGAAATTAAACTTAAGCAAAGTATAAAAAATTCTTTGTATTATCCCATACTGCTATTAATCGTTACACTAATTATTGTGGTATTAATTATCACATTTGTACTTCCAAGCTTTGCTTCAGTATTTTCAATGTATGATAATTCAGAGTTACCATATATAACAAGAATATTGTTATCTATTGCTAGCTTTATGGGTAAAAATTACTTGGTTGTACTTTTAATATTAATAGCGTTAGGATTAATAATCAGAGGGATTTGGAGAACGCAACAATTTAAATATTTTGTTGCTAAAAATTTATTGAAAATACCTAAAATAGGACAGTATGTTGTAAATTTAGAAATCCAAAGATTCTCGGGTATATTTTCTTTGACCAATATGTCAGGAATGGATACAGTTTCTGGTTTGGAGGTTGCAGCCAATTCTGTGAATAACCTTTATTTAAAAGAAAAGTTAAAGGATGCTATTCCAAAAATCACCTTAGGTCAGACAATATATAATTCATTTAATAAAATTAAAGAACTTCCAAAAATGTTTGTAAACCTAGTAAATGTAGGGGAGAATTCATCTAATCTAAGCGATACAATGAAAATATCATATGATTATTTTAAACAAAGCAATGAAAATGAGGGAAAGAAACTTATTGCTTTACTAGAACCATTAATAATTATTTTTGTGTCATTAATTGTTGGTGCGGTAGTACTAGCTATTGCATTACCAACATTTAATATAGTTAATATTATTTAGGAGGATAATTATGAAATTGAAGAAAAGAAAGTTAAAAGGTTTTACATTGGTTGAACTAATTATCGTGGTAGCTATAATTGCTCTATTGGCATCGCTAGCACTCCCACAGTATAATAAGGCAAAATTGAGTGCCGTAGTTGCATCTCACAATGCAAATGTTCAAACTATCAAAAGTGCAGCACTGCTGGCAGATACTGAGAATAATATTACATCCACGGATTTAACTTCTGAGGTAGTTAAGTATATTGAAGGAGGCAAATTTCCTGAAATTCCTAAAGAATTGTCAGGTGGTCCATCCACGTGGAGTGTAACAAAAACGGATGGCAATATTGTTGTTATCCCTGGTTTAGTAAAGTTAGAGAATGGAAAAATAATACCTAAGTAACATGAGATTTATCTATCTGTTAAGTTTGTTAGTCTTACTTTTTCAATGGAATAAATATGAACAGCGGGAAATTAATATAAAATGTGGATCTGGTCAGTATATGTATCCCTTTATACTTGCAATTTCCACTATCCTATATTTTAATCCAATGGTTAGTAATATCTATTTATTAGAATTGACAATACTATTAATGATTATCATGGAAGATGAAATGAATTTTGAAGTAAGCGTGGACTTATTAATACTCATAGCACTATTAAAAATATGTGCAATATTAATTTATAAAATTGACGTTAATGGAAATGTACTAATAATTTCATTTTTAATATTTGTTGGATTATTCGTATTTTCCGGTGGTAATTATGGATTGGGTGATGTTATTTTGTCCATAATACTTTCAACAACTATTGCAGATATAAGTGAGTTCATATTTTATTTTCTACTCATGTTTACAATACCAGCAGCAATTTTATTAATTGCTTATGCATTAAATAAAATTGAAAGAGATTCAAAAGTACCATTTATAAAATATATTATATTATCATATGTCTTAATTACAGGGGGGATAATTAGGTATGTTTTTTAGTAAAGAAATTAAATTATTAACAATAACTGATACAGCTTTGATTGTTGATGAAATAGTTAATAATACACTAATTAATAACAAAGAAATCAGCATCGATGAATCCATATTTTTTAATGGCAAAATCAATGACTTTGCATTTTATAAATATAGTATTGAAAAATTATTAAATGCTGGAAAAAATGATTACTTGATAATTAGGTACTCTGGTAAAGATTTACTTTTTAGAAATCTATCGCTTCCCGGGCTAACTAAATCTGAAATAGATAGCTACATCGAATTTAACATTAAGGACTTTTTTCCATTTGATGTTGACTCTTACACATTTAAAAATGAACAATATAAAGATAATATATTTTTGTATGGTGTAAAATCAGAGTTCATTAGCAGTATTATGACAATTGTAAATGAATTAAATTTTAAATCCGTGATATTTACTATGTTTCCCTCGGAATTATTGCATAATTTAAGTCATTTCAAATTAAATCAAGATTCAATAGTTTTTAACACAAGTTCTAGTAATGTAGAGTACATAAGTATATTCAATTCAACTCCTGTATCCTATGATCAGTTTCAATTATACGAGGGTAATGTAAAAAACAACAATTCACCAGAAATGAAGGACAGATTAAATCGAATAATTCGCACTAACTTCAAAAACCATGAAACTTATAATATAGGGATAGTTCGCTCAGATGGTGAGGGTATGTTGTATGAGGCAGCAAAAAGTATTGTAGATAATAACGTTCAAATATGTGATATAAATTATGCAACTTATTTTGGATCAAATTTATCACCGATTGACTTTTTTGTTGAAAAGAAAACTGAAAGAAGTAATCCAAATATATTAAAAAATAGTTTTGTAAAAGTAGCTCTATTGATGCTGGTATTTGCTTTTATTATTTTTGATTATGTGTCTTTAAGTACAAAAAAACAGTTATTATTATCCGAATTGGGAAGTAGTAGCAACATTAGTGATGAAATACAGGAAACCGAATCAATTGTGACTTCGTTAAATCAAAAGTATCTAGATTTAGAGAAAGCATCAGATAGCATAGCATACATAGAAAGGTTAAATGTAACTAATCAGGTTGCTAGTAAAATTCTTATAAATTATAAAGAGTTGTTTAATGATAACACGGTCCTTAATATATTTGAGTACGATAACAATACAATTTCATTGGAAGTTCATAGCACCAATCGAAATAGTGTTGAAAATTTAATATCCCAAATTAATGCAATTTCAGACAATAGTAAATTTTATATTGCGAGTGTCGATAGACTGGATAAATATTCCACCTATAGAATTGTAGATATGATGGAGGAAGATAAATGACTAAACTTTCTCTAACAAAAAGTGAAAAAAATCTACTTTACATCTTGACACTTTTGCTAATAGCTTTTGTTTATATTAATTTTTTTAGAGCAGACTTGTCCCAAAGCACAGATGATATAAAATCAGAATTAGAAAATCTCGAAACTCAAAGAGTTGAACTTGCAAAGCTAATTGAAGAAAAAGAAAAACTTGAAGCTAATATAGATGAAATTTCAAACCGTAGCAATACTATATCAACCATGCACAAATCATTTGGTAGCTCTGCCAATATATTAAGTGAATGGGAAAATTTCGGTGCCAATATATCGAACTACACGATTTCAAGACCATTTAATGCACAGATCAATGATGTACCAGTGACTAAAATGGACACGACTTTGGTCGCGGAAATGGATATTAATATGTTGCCGGATATATTAAAAAGTTTAAATAGTTATGAATATTTAGTAAAAGATAAAATGAAACTCATAAGAACTGGAAAAGAAAGGGTTCAATTGTCACTCATATTAAGTGAAATGACACTAGAACAAGTCCCATATACAGGAATAACATATAACTCAAATGAATCTAAGATTGATGAGTCACCAGGTTCACTACTTGATGAGCTTTATGGCAAGAAGGAATCTGAGGTTGTAAAAAGTACTGCAGTTTCTAATACTTCAGAAAAAGTGAAAATTATTAAACCTGTAGAAGGATCAGCTATAGAGAGTGATTCTAATCTTAAGGATACTAATTTCAATAAAAGTGATAACTTAACTGAGGGTGTAATAAATTATGCTACTTATTTTGGTGCTATAGATGAAAATAATAGGAAAGCAATAGATTCATCTCATTTAAAGAACTATTCGAATGAGTATAATATAGAAATGGTTTTTGACAGTAAATATTTTAATGAAAATAAAGATTTACTTAAGGATAATTATGAATTTACACGTTCATTCCAAATGAACAACTACACGGGTGAAACTAATATTGAAATTTCTAGGGAGTTGGATTTGAGCAACACTTCTATTAGCATTGATAGACCTAATGATTATTATGCATTAGAATTCAAAGTGCCTAATTCATCAATCGTAGAAATTGAACTCGTTTCTAAAAATGGAAATTTGATTAATGTCGAATCGGGCATTAGTGACGGGCAGTGGAATACTTTTATTTTTGAATTGCCTCAAGATTCCAGCCTATACCCAATTGAGATAAACGGAATTTCTATAAAAGGAAGTGGTGGTGAAGATAATGGGACAATTAAAAATTTCGCAACGCTCAAAAAGAAACAATAAACTCAGTGGTGCCACTTTAATTGAATTAATTCTCACCATAGGGATTATGATGATATTGATGGGAATGATACTTTTGAACAGCAATTTATATACTTCGTATGTTGAAAAGTCTGAACTGAAAAACCTAGTATCACACATAAATCTTACAAGAAATTTAGCTATTTCAAGAAAAGTAGTAAGCTCAATTAAATTTGACTTCGAGAATAATAAATATTTTGTAAGTGAAAATCCAGATAGTGAATTTGAACTAAAGAAGATTAAACTAATAAGTTCAAATTTAGAGTTGAATAGTTTTATTTTCACAAAAAATGGTTCACCCACGGATAAAGGTTCAGGCACCCTTTTAATAAAGGGAGACAAAATAACCTATGAAATCGCAGTTGAGCCAATTATTGGGAAAGTAAACTTAAGGGAAGTAAAGAAATGAGAAAAAGAACCGTTAAGGGAAGTATTCTCCTAGAAGTAATTATTTCAATATTCTTTGTTGCCATAGTAACTTTGTTAATTATGTTTACAATTCATACTCAGTTGAAAATTAACAAAATAGTTCGCGTAAGACAAGAACTTTCTCTTATTGCAAGATCCTGTGTGTCTTCCGTCGTTGCGGGCGAGCCTATAGGAGATAGTTCGAATCATGAAGTACTTGTGGATACACAAAGAGCAAATGGTAATATTTACAAAACAAAAGTTACTGTAAAGTCAAAAATTAGTGGAGAAGTTGTTGAATATGAAACCTATTTCAAAGAATATTAAACTTGCAGGCTATTCACTATTAGAGCTTATAATAGCAGTCGCGATAATTAGTCTATTAAGTTTGGCAATATTAAATTCTGTTTTCGGTTTAAACATTCTAACTAAGAATATTGATAAGGAAAATAACATAATTATTCATCAAAACTATGGGATAGATTATATATTGAATGAAATAGATAGAAGTGAATATATTATCTATACACCAATACAAAATATCTACAAAGAAAAGTGGATAGGTTTTACTATTTGTAAAGTGGATGAAAAAAGTGTAAAAGAAAAATATAATATTATCACATTTGCCTTAGACGGAAACTCTATTAAAAGATATTCGTTTAAAACCGCGAAAATCCCAGATAAGCTTTACTTAAACTATTTCAAAAGCAATGTTATTTTAGATAATATTGACAGCTTCAATGGTACGCTAAATATAGAAAAAAGATTGATTAATATTAAATTGAAGATGAAAGATATGGATGAAATTTCAGTTAATCATATTGGAAAGGGGCAAATATATGATGAGTAGACGAATTCAAGGATCCATATCACTAATTCTAATATTTGTAATTTCTATAATTAGCATTACGGTTTTCTACATTAATTCGGTGAATGAACAAAATATTGCAATTATTGATTATGGAAATAGCAAATACCAAGCAGAACTAATTGCTGATTCCTATATACTGATGAACTATGCGAAATTGAAAGACGGAGGTATTACTACTGAAAATTTATTTCCTGGGCTCGAATATACAATCAATCCTAACATTAAAGAAATAATTATTGATAAGATTCCATATTTAGAACTATCATCAAGTGTCTCCTTGGAAAATATCGAAGTGCAAAAAACTGGTAGATGCAGTAAATACAATGAAATTCTGTTTTCGGAATATACTATCTTGGAAGAAAAATTTTTTCAAGGGAAAAAGAAAGAAGCTTTTAACACCTTAAAAACTAATATGGAGATAAAGGGGAAGACATCTAGTAATGCACCAGAAAGTATAATTCTAACTAAAACTCTAAGAGCTGGTTCAGTATATATACATCCTGAACTATTCGAATTTGTTAATGGAGAATACTCTCGTATAAAATATCTCAACAGTTTTTTAATATATGAAGTAAATGAACAGACAGTGATTGGCGATTTCGATCGTTATACAGGCAATGTCACTTTAAATGGAATATGTTTTTTAAATTCGGAAATCGAGTTGAATACAAATTTAACTTTTAATGGGATAATAGTTTCCAACTCTGGGTCCATAAATACCAATGGCTATTCATGTAGAATAAATGGGTTATTGATAGAATTAGGAGACGGTAACTTTTCAGGAGTAGATATAAAGTATAATAAAGGTAATATAATCTCAAGTTTAAAATATATACCTTGGGCAGAGGACATAAAGTTATTATATACAGTACAAAACAATTGAATTAGCTAAATTCTAGTTGTTTTAGTGGTGTATTATTGTTATAATTTTAATAGTGAGTTATAGGAGGAAAATATGATATCAGCAAGTGAATTTAGAAAAGGTATAACCTTTGAAATGGATGGAGACGTTTTTCAAATCGTTGACTTCCAACACGTAAAGCCCGGTAAGGGTGCCGCATTTGTTAGGACTAAAATCAAATCAGTTTTGAATGGTGGAATTAAAGATACAACGTTCAACCCTACAGAGAGATTTCCTAGAGCGGTTATTGAAACAAAAGAAATGCAATACCTATACAATGATGGTACACTGTATTACTTTATGGATACAGAAAGCTACGAACAGTTACCTTTCGAGTTTGATGCTGTAGAGGAAGCTATTACGTATATTAGAGAAAACGATATGGCTACAGTGAGATTGTATCAAGGAAAACCATTTGAAGTAATTCCTCCAAATTTCGTTGAGCTAGAGGTTACGGCTACAGAACCTGGAATAAAGGGAGATACTTCATCGGGTGCTACTAAACCAGCAACAGTCGAAACTGGAGTTACATTAAATGTACCGTTATTTGTTAATTTAGGCGATGTTATTAGAATTGATACCAGAACTGGCGAATATATGTCAAGGGTATAAGGAGGAAATATGAATCATTTATTGCAAAGAGTTTCTTATTTAAAAGGCTTGTCGGATGGACTTAAAATCAATGATAAAAACGATGAAGGCAAAGTATTGCTTGAAATCATTGATATATTAGAAGAGCTAGCTTACAGTATCGACGACTTAGAAATGAGCGTTGACATTTTAGCTGAAGATGTAACAGCAGTGGATGAAGATTTATCAGATCTAGAAAGTTATGTATATGACTTGGAACTAGATGAATTCGATGAATTTGATTTCGGTGATTTCGATGATGATTATTATTTTGAAGATGAGGACGAATTAGACGAGCTTAGTTCTAAAAGTGAAGAGGAGGAGCTTGACTAAAGACGAGGATAGATAACCTATCCTCTTTTGTATATTATGAAAAAAAATATTGTGTATAGATGTAGCGAATGTGAATACGAGACTACAGGCTATTTTGGACGATGTCCTTCGTGTGGAAGCTGGGGCACTTTAGAAGAAATAAAACAAACTGTAAAAGTAGCTGGTAAAATAACGAGAGATGAAAAAAGCACTTCAAAAAAACTGGATGAAATTGATATAAAAAATGAATCTAGAATTATTACTGATATCGGTGAACTTAACCGCGTTTTAGGAAATGGTTTAGTTAGAGATTCAGTAATTATTTTAACTGCAAAACCTGGCGCTGGAAAATCTACTTTGCTACTACAGTTGTCTGATGATATAGCCAAGTTAGGTTTAAAGGTACTCTATGTGACAGGGGAAGAATCAGACACGCAAATAAGAGATAGGGCTGATAGATTAGGAGTTAAATCTGAAAATATATGGATATTAAATACCAACTCTATTAATGATTGCGAAATTGAAATAGAACGTGTGAACCCTGACTTGATGATATTTGACAGTATACAGACAATGGCAGATGATAATTTAAGTCAGAAGATGGGATCTCCTACGCAAGTTATGGAAGTTGCAAATAAAATTGTTTCTCTTTCAAAAAATTCAACGAAAAAAAGAGCCTCTTTTATAGTTGGACAAATGACAAAAGCTGATGAATTAGCCGGTGTAAGAACTTTGGAGCATCTAGTAGATGCTGTATTGGTATTAGATTCTGAAATTACCGAGCAATTAAGAGTTTTGTATAGCACTAAAAACAGATATGGGAATACTGGGGAAGTGGGATTTTTCGAAATGACGGAAAATGGATTAATATCCATTGACAATCCATCAGAGTATTTCATTTCGCAAGATAGTGATAGTTATGGAAAAGCTCTCTCAGTATTACGTCAAGGGAGTAGATATGTCATTGCTGAAATTGAATCTCTAGTATCCAAGTCATTTTTTCCATACCCTCAGAGACTTTCTGAAACAATGAAGAGAGATTCATTTAACATAATTGCTTCGATACTCGATGAAATAGCTTCAATAAATTTAGAGGACAAGAATATTATACTTAAATCTACTGGAGGCCTAAAAATAGAAGACGTAGCAGCCGATTTATCAATTGCAATGTCGATACTTTCCAGTTATTTTAAAATTGCACTTCCAAATGATGTAGTATTTGTAGGTGAACTTGGACTTACTGGTGATATTAAAAAAGTTCAAAATATTAAGGGTAGGATTAATGAGGCTAAAAGATTAGGTTATAAAAAAATTATTATTTCAAAAAGTCAAAGCTCGGATGTTTTAGCTGATGAAATAGAAATACTTGGGGTATCAAATATAAATGATGTAGTGCGATTATTTTTCAAATAATTCACTATTTATTCATATAAATTTATTATACTGTATAGGAGGTGAAAAAATGAAAAAAGTATACGATATATTCTTTAAGCTGCTCGTATCAGGAATTGGCGCGATTATTGGATTTGTAATATTATCATTTTTTAATGATAATAAACTATTCGTGATGACCAATACATATGCAGCAATAGCTTTAAAGGTTTTTGTACCTTTAGTATTTGCAATTATATTTTATCTTATATCCGATAAGATACAGAAACTATTGAAGTCAGTTATATCTCAAATTGAATTAGAAATATCTTCTAAGCCATTCCACGAAATAATTTTTGGAAGTATTGGTCTAGTAATAGGATTGATTATTGCTTTCCTAATTAGTCAGTTGATATATTCATTCAATCTAGGCGCATTTGGAAGTATTATTTCCATAATAATCTATTTTGTATTTGCTTACTTAGGTATCTCCATCACTGGTAAGAATAAAGAAATTTTGCTATCTTTGATTAGAGAGAACCAACCTAGCAATAAAGGAAGAAAATTAACATCAGCAGATAAATCTTCTTCTAAAAAAAATCAAAACAAGTTACTAGACACTAGTACAATTATCGATGGAAGGATTGCTGAAATACTTAAAACAGGCTTTCTAGAAGGATCATTAATTGTTCCGGTTTTTGTACTAGAGGAATTACAACACATAGCTGACAGTGCTGACAATTTAAAAAGAAATCGAGGCAGACGTGGTTTAGATGTAGTAAATGAGATACAAAATATGGATGGCATAAATGTAATTATTTATGACAAGAATGTCGAGGAAATAGAAGAAGTTGATTCAAAACTAATAAAACTTGCAAAGGACATGGATTTAAAAATTATTACAAATGATTATAATTTAAATAAGGTTGCAGGTGTTCAAGGTATTGAGGTTTTAAACATAAATGAATTAGCAAATGCAGTTAAACCAATTGCGATACCAGGTGAAGATATGATAATTCAAGTAGTTAAAGAAGGAAAAGAACACGATCAAGGAATTGCATATTTAGATGATGGTACGATGATTGTCGTTGAAAATGGCAAGAATTTTATAGGCAGTACCATTGAAGTTGTAGTGACAAGCGTATTACAAACAAACGCAGGAAAAATGATATTCGCAAAATCAAAAAATTAAGGAGAAAGATATGAAATTTTTTATTGATACGGCAAATGTGGAAGAAATTAAAGAAGTTAGTTCTTGGGGAATTCTGGATGGAGTTACAACAAATCCTTCATTAATCGCAAAGGAAGGACGAAATTTTGCTGAAGTTGTCACTGAAATAACCAATTTAGTAGATGGACCAATAAGTGCCGAGGTTATATCCCTTGAATCTGAAGGTATGGTAGAAGAAGCAGATGAACTTGTAAAGATCCATAAAAACATAGTAATTAAAGTTCCAATGACGAAGGAAGGCTTGAAAGCTGTTAGTATACTTTCAAAAAAAGGCGTAAAAACTAATGTAACCTTGATTTTTTCTGCCAATCAGGCTTTAATGGCTGCAAAAGCAGGCGCAACTTATGTCAGTCCATTCTTAGGTAGACTAGATGACATTAGTACAAACGGAATGGATTTAATCGACCAAATAGCAGAAATATTTGACTTACACTTGATTGAAACTGAGATAATAGCAGCAAGTATTAGACATCCGATGCACGTGGTAGATTGTGCACTTGCAGGAGCACACATAGCTACAATACCTTATAAGGTATTCAATCAAATGTTGAATCATCCATTGACTGATAAAGGAATAGATCAATTTTTAAAGGATTGGGAAACTGTAAAAGATAAATAGCAAATTGAGGCTCCTTTTGTAGAAAAGGAGCTTTTAGCATTGTGTATATTGTTAAATTCGATAAATTTTGTTATAATATTCAATATTGGAGGGGTATATATGTCTAATGAAATAATCAATAATCTTGATTCCGGAACAGTTCATATAACAGAAGATGTAATTGCATCAATAGCTTCGTATGAAGCTTCAAATATCGATGGCGTAGTAAATATGTCAGCATCTATAACTAGTGGGGTTGTGGAAAGAATTAGTGGTAAAAATCCTAATAAAGGAATAACTGTTAATATTGAGGATGCAAATGTTTATGTAAATATGAGAATTATTGTAGAATACGGAAAGAATATTATTGAGATATGCAACAACATTCAAAATAGAGTGAAGGAAACCATTGAGAGTATGACTAATCTCAACGTGGTTGAAGTAAATATAACGGTAGATTCTGTAGTTATTGTAAAAGAAAATAGGGAAAAAACTCAATAATGGGGCGAATAAAAGCAAGAGAAGGACTAGTTTCATTTATTTTCCAAAGGGAATTCAATAAAGACGAAAATGACAGTCTTCAGCTTTTCGTAGAAAATTTTGAATACACAGAAGAGGAAACAAAGTTTATTGTGGAATCGTCTGTAATGCTTTTAGAAAATCTGTCTGTCATAGATGATATTATTGAATCTAATCTCAACAAATGGTCAATGGACAGACTGTTTAAAATTGATTTATCAATTCTCAGAGTAGCTGTTTTTGAATTATTATACAATAAGGATACTGCCAAGGAAATAGTAATAAATGAAGCTGTTGAAATAGCTAAAAAATTCGGGACTGAAGAATCTCCGAAATTTGTTAACGGTATTTTGGGAAGTTTGATAAGGAGTGAAAAAATTAGCCTGAATTGATCAGGCTTTTTCTATTAATATGATAAAGTTCAAAGTAAGTGAAATAATTGAATATGTTAAGAGTCTTTTCACAAAGGACTTCATATTGACAAAGGTCAAGATTGAAGGCGAAATTTCTAATTTCAAAATCCATAATAACGGAAATATATATTTCAGCCTTAAAGACGATAACACAAAAATAAGTTCAATAATTTTCAAGTGGAATGTAAATGAAAATTCGACAACATTACGAGATGGAGATTATGTACTGTGTTCGGGCGCTGTAAATTTAGGCAGAGACGGCACCTTGTCTTACTCAATCGAACAAGTTGAGAAGTATGGAGTAGGTAAGATATATGAACAATTTTTAGAGTTGAAAAACGAGCTTGAGATTGCGGGATATTTCGACGAAAAAAATAAGAAAAGCTTACCAAATTTTCCAAAAAAAGTTGGAATAATTACATCTCCGACTGGTGCTGCGATAAGAGATATAATTACGGTTATTCAAAGACGAAATAGATATACCGATATATTATTATACCCTGCCTTGGTTCAAGGAAATGAAAGTGCTAAGTCGTTAATCGAAGCTCTGGACTATATGGAAAATACTGATGTTGACCTCGTTATAATAGGCAGAGGTGGCGGTTCTTATGAAGATTTAAACAGCTTTAATTCCAAAGAATTAGCTTTGCGAATTTTTAATTTTAATAAACCAATAATATCAGCAGTAGGTCACGAGGTGGATTTTGTTATCTCTGATTTTATCGCAGATAAAAGAGCAGCAACTCCATCTGTGGCAGCAGAAATTGCGGTCCCAAACTTAGAGGATTTCATTTATAGTATTGAACAAAAAATCAATCGTTTAACACCTTTGATTAATGAAAAAGTTAAGATTAAGGAATTAGAATTATCAAGAAATAAATTGAGACTAAAAAATGTTTCTATTGACGACGTTATTGATAGGATTAAAGATACTAATTTAGCCCGTTTGAGAGACAATAAGTATAGGATCGATTCACTTATAGATTTAAAACTTAGAGAACTTGGTAAACTGAAAAATAATCTACATAGGGATAGATTTATTACAACTATTGATAGTAAATTAAAAGAAATAGATAATATAAAGCAAAACGCAAATAATATAGTAAGAGTTCGATTAGATAAAGAGTCAGAAAAATTGCATAAACTCAACAACATTATTATTACTTTAAACATTAATAAAATGTTAGAGGAAGGCTATGCTATCGTAAGTTCGATGGACAACAAAGTTGTTACGAAGGTTACCAACGTAAAAGTAGGGGACAAACTGAAAATATTATTGAGTGACGGAGAATTGGCTGTCGAGGTATTGGGAAGGGAATTATAGATATGAAATATGAAGAAATATTAAAGGAACTTGAAGATGTCTTGGATAAAATGGAGTCAAACGACATCTTATTAGACGATTTAATGGGCAATTATAAAAAAGCTATGGAACTATACAAAAAATTAGAAAATTATTTGGAAAATTACAAAAGTGAAATTAAACAAGTTACCGAGGAAGGATTAAAAGACTTTGATACAACTATACTTGAATAAAGTCCATGAAAATATTATATCTAATATTGCTGAATCAAAAATCAAAAATCCATCTGTGAACAAACTATATGATAGCTTACTTTACTATTTTGCTGAAAAAGGTAAAATGCTTAGACCAAAGCTTATGCTTACAATAGGAAAAGACATAAAAGCTAACTTAGACTATATTACTGAATTTTCAACTTCCTTGGAGATGATTCATAATTATTCTCTAATTCATGATGATCTACCTTCCATGGACAATGATGATTATAGACGAGGAAGATTAACTTTGCATAAAAAGTACTCTGAGTCTACAGCAATATTGGCAGGCGATTATGGACAGATAATGGACTTAGATAATGCTATATTGAATTCATATGACCAATTACTTATGATGTATGAATACAAAACTTCTGCACTATTTCAATGTTCTACTGCAATTCCTGCAATATTAATGGGTATAAATAAAGATAGATTAAAAGAATTCGAAGAAGTAGGTAGATTATTTGGAATCATTTTCCAATTTTTGGATGACATTGATGATTATGAACAAGATAAAAAAGTACAAAAAATAAATATCTTTAGTTTTAAAGAAATCGAAGATATAAATGAATTGATAGTGGAATATAAGACTAAATTATTTTTCTTACTTAATAAACTTAACTTGGATGAGACAAAATTATTAATTGGAGAGTATTTAGGAGAAATATGAAAAAAGAGCGTGCAGATATATTAGTATTTCATCAAGGTTTATATAACTCTAGGGAAAAAGCTAAAAGTGCAATTATGGCAGGACTTATATATATAAATGAAGTTAAAGTTTTAAAGGCAGGTGAACTATACTCTGAAGACACAAAGTTTATTAATAGAGGTGAAATCCAGCCATACGTATCCCGTGGTGGGCTTAAATTAGAAAAGGCTATCAAATCCTTTGATATCAATTTAGAAAACAAAATATGTGGCGATTTTGGAGCCTCAACAGGTGGTTTTACAGACTGTATGTTGCAAAATGGAGCTAATAAGGTTTATGCCATAGACGTGGGTTATGGACAACTAGATTGGAAAATAAGATCTAATCCTAAAGTAATAGTTA
>CAYUJY010000018.1:0-18808 GCA_964445145.1 uncultured Peptoniphilaceae bacterium
TAATCATTTGCTTTGTAGGACCTGTACCAAAACCGATAAGTGTAGCATAAGTTGTAATACCCATAGCCACAAGTGGGTCAAGCTTAAGTTTCTTAGCAAACAATACACCTATAGGAACTACTGCGATCATCGCATCGGAACCACCGAATGCTCCAAGATATACCATTAGTATATACATCGCTGGAACTAGTACTGATACTCCCTTGTCCTTCAATTTGAATAGTGACCAGTTGATTAATTCGTCTACGCAACCTGTATCTAGGAACAATCCAATGGAAGCTCCGGATACCATAACTAAGAAAATAATTAGTGCTGAACCTGTTAAACCATCTAAGAATAACATTGGTACTCTCAAGAAGCTCACTGGTGTTTGCGCTGGTAAATAATTAAATACCGTAGCATCAATTTTACCTTCAGCAGTTGTGCCAAATTGACCTGCCGGAACTACGTATGTAAGTGCCGTCATTATGAAGATCAACCCGAGCATTATGAAAAGTAAGTGAGGCATTTTAAAACCTTTTTTCTTTTCCTTCTTCTTTTCTGCCATTTTACATCCTCCTTTATTAACTTTGATTTTATTATAATGGTATGATGGAAATATTACAAGATAAATTTGTAAATTGTTAATCGATTTAAGTGTATTTATTTTCACAAATTTCACACATATATAATCTAAGGAAATATTATAGTAAATATAAAATGCATATAAAAAGAGTAAGGGAAATCCCTTACTCTTTTTCAATTATTTAAGTGAATAGCTATCTTCCACCTTAACTTGTCCTGAGTTGTATCTCACGTTAGCAAATATTATCGCCAGTGCAAAAACTCCCAAGTTTATTGCAAGCATATTAGGAGGTAGCGATCTACCCATTAAGTACGCTTGAAGAGTAGCAGTAAATATTGTAGCTACTGCTATAACCTTAACCATTCCTTCAGATACGTGCATTGGTGATTCAGCCCATTCCTTAGGAAGTTTCTTAACCATGCCTAGTAGCGATGCAGCCATCAAGTAATAGATTGCAGAGCCTACAAAGGTTACGGTTTTTGAGATGACACTGATATTAATATCTAGTAATATCGGAGTTAATCCAACTAAGAAAAAGAAAGTCAACAGATATACAGGAGTTCTGTATTTAGGATGTATATAAGCCATCTTTCTAGGCAACCATCCATCTTCTGCTGCTTGGATAAGTGGTTTCGTACATGAAGCAAGTTGTGAGTTAAGCGTTGAAATTAACGCAAACCAAGCTCCACCGATAATGAAGAATATGTACAATCCTCTAGGAAGTACTTCTTCTGCAACTAATGTCAATGGTTGGTTAGCAACTTGAGCTACTGGAAGTATACCTGCAGCTACGGTTGCCATAAAAGCATAGAGTATAGCCACTGCCACAGTTGATATGATCATTACCCTAGGAATGTCCTTAGTTGGATTCTTCGCCTCTGCAGAAAGGTTGGCAATTACGTTAGCTCCACCCGTTGCAAAAGTCAATTGTGCAGTTGCAGTCATCAATCCTAAAACTCCATCAGTCATAAAAGTTTCAACTTCATAGTATGAGCCCCAATCCATGTTCAACATTCCATAAACAGAGAATGTTGCCAAGGCTACTACCAATGAGCCTACAATTATGTTTTGGAATTGAGAGAATTTATCGATACCCCTCATATTCAAACCATAAATAAGTAAAAGTATACCCACCGCTAGAATTTTTCTAGGTACCATCGGTAAGAAAGGTAGTGCATAATCTGCAAAAGATAAACAATACATCGACAAGCTTAAGTTTTGCATAATAAACAAAATCGTAAATGCGCCTGTGTATTTCTTACTAAACATAGAACCTATAATTGAATAATAGCCACCTCTAAATCTGGCAACGGTATTTATCAATGTCAATGGCATGTTATTGATAAGCACCAGCACCGACGACAATACGAACGCTATGGGAACTGAACGGCCAGTCATCCCTATAGCAACACCTGTTAGGGACATTATACCTGCACCGATAATTTGTCCTACAGCTGCACCCATGAGGTCCCAAAACCCGAGGGTCTGTTTTAATTCTACATTTTTTTCACTCATCAGAATTTCCTCCTATTTAGTTATTACCAGTAATCTAATTTAAAGAAATTCAAAAAAATGTTGGATTATGTACTGAAAACATTTTATATTGAATTAATACTTAAATCATTTTACTTGGTATAACTTTAATTATACACTGTTTTTTCACAATATCAAGTATAACGCTCTAAATTTACTAAATCTATTTTATCTTTATTTAATTGCTGAATTGCAATATTAATTTATATATTGTCTAAAATACGTATACTTGCACTTCGTCACTAATTATTATTAAATTAAATTTATTTGTTATTTTATATTCAATTAATTGCTTCTAGAATTATATAAAAAAAGACCCTTCCGGGTCTTTAAAATCTTATAGTTGAAGCATTTCAGCTACTGGCATAGTATCGGTCACGTGGGTGCCGTATTTTGCATAGGTTACTGTGCCGTCCTTGTCTAAGACAAATGTTGCTGGTAATTGCATTTCATCGCCTTCATAAGCGCCGTGTTCCAAGCCTCTTTCTTTTGCAAGGGCTATTCTATCCATGGTACCTTCGCCCAATAATTTGTCTGGGGAGTCTACTACTTCAAGACTGAATTTCTCATACAGCTTCATATCAGGATCAACAATTATTTCAAACTGAATATTTTCGTCCTTGATTTCTTCCTTAAGTAACTCTGGGTCTGATTGTAATACTATAAATACATCTATTCCTTTTTCCTTGAACTCTTCGAACTTGTCTCTGATTTCTAGAATTGTAAGATTACAAACCGTGCATCCAATGTATCTTAAGAATAGTAATACTGTTTTGTCTGCTTTTAAATTAGCTACGAAGCTGTCCTTGCAACCATTTTGTGTACAGAAACTAAAATCATCAATTTTCTTCCCAACTTCTAATTTCATACATACCTCCTCTTATCTGACCTTTGCTGAGTTTAATTCCTTATATGATATCCAAGGCTTTAAACCGGCAATAGTCTTTTTCACAGTTTTAATTTGTGAAGCTTCTCCTTTATTTATATAAACAATTTCATCAGCATAATTTATTTGTTCCATAATTAGCTGAGGGAAATTGACCATATACTGATAAATTACATCATAATCCATTAAATAATAAGTGTAGATTCTAAAGCTGCCTCTAGTATTTACCAATCCAATAAAATCAGAAAGTCTCCATGTGCCATTGTATTCCACATAAATTATATCATCCGTAGCTTTTTCCACTTCGTCTAGAAGTTCATCCAAATCTACTACGATTATCGAGTCATTAAGCTCTATTATTCCCTGCTCGCTTTGGATAACCCTATATGGTTTTTTTTGAGCAGCAATACACCTTTTTAATAAGGATGTTTTTCCAGTGGATAAAAATCCCGCAAAAATAATCAGATTTTTAATAACATTACCTCCCGAAAATATCCTTTATTTTCATTTTGTCGTAGTTCTCACCTATGAAGGCAATCTTACCTACTCCACGATGCTTATATGGCTCTAATTTGACCTCATCGCCTAAAACATAGTCTACCTTATAGGTACCATCTTTTAAGTTCACAATCCCCTTAATTCTCTTTATACCTCCTGCTTCAATTATGGAGTCAATGGCTTTTAAAAAAAGTTCATTTTTATATCTCTTTGGCAAAATTAAGGAAATGGAAAAATAATTTGTAAATATATTTTCTATATTCATATCAACATCATATATTTTTTTATAGATATTTTTGTCGCTAATTATCTCCCCTATATCTAGGTCGCCCCTATCCACAAATACAGTCGCTGCTTCATTTATAGCATTTAGAGATTCTCTGACTTTTTCAATTTCTTCGTCGGTCATCTTCTCAACCCTATTAATCACGATAATATTTGCTGAAAGAATTTGATTTTCATAAAAGTCCTTGAAGTTTTTAAGGTATAGAAAATGGGACCTTACATCTATAATATTTATGGAATTTAAATGATAGTCATAATCCAATGCAAGGGCAATATTTACGAGCTGTGATGTGTTTGCAACGCCCGATGGCTCAATAATTATGTTGTTTGGATTGTAATCTCTTTCAATCTCAACAATCGCTTTTTCAAAATCCCCCACCAATGAACAACAAATGCAGCCTGCATTTATTTCGGTAATTTTCAAATCATAACCCTTTAAAAACATGGAGTCTAAATTTACGCTGCCAAAATCATTTTCTATCATCATGGTAGTCTGATCTTTTGGTAAATTATCCAATATATCCATAATGAGGGTGGTTTTACCCACCCCCAAAAATCCTGATACCAAAAATATTTTTTTCAAATCAACCACCCGTAATGAAGCTGAGTGCATAAGTGTAAACTACCGTCAACACTATGAATGATATCAACACCGGCATGGTTTTTCTAACTAGTCCATCAAAGCTAGTTCCAGCATTTTCTGTAACTACACCTAAACAAACGTGTGCTGGTGAAATTTGCATCGCTATATATGTTAGAGACATCAATAGGGTAAAGTATGCCAACCCTGCATTTGGTATCGTGCTAAATGCCAGTGGCATAATAATCGCAATAATCGCTTGTGATCCAGCTAGTACAGTTCCAAAGAAGAACAAAATAGCATAGATGACTGAAGGCGGAATTGGAGAGTTTATAAAATAATCTGGCAATCTCTCTATCATTCCAGTTTGTACCAAAACTTTGCTAAACATCATTACTATAATAGTAGTTAAAATTAATTTTGGTTCAAAAGCAGATACAAAAAACGGGCTGATTTCTTCAAACGTAAACTTATCCACGAAGAAGTTTAATATTATAACCCCAAGCACTGCAAAGTGAACTGGAATTTTGAATATTAAAATAATCATAACAGTTAAAACTATGGCCCACATGCTCTTAAATACGTTCTTCCATTCTTCTTTTTTATCAACTGGAATATCTTGGTCTTCGCCACCCTTAGGAATTTTTCTAATATAAATAAAATATCCTATTAGGAATAGTGCAAAAACTAGAGGAATCATAGCTAGAACAAACCCTGACATTGAAATTCCCGTTAAGCTTAGAGCTAAAATTATAGATGAATAAGTCGGCACAAAAGCCTCCGAAATATGTCTAAAGTAGCTTGTAGCAAATGTGGTTTCATCCTTGTCCAAGTATTCTCCCGCAGCGGAAACTACGATAGGAGATGCTATCAGTACAGCTCCTACTGAAGGCAGCATACCAATTACAAAAGGTACGACCATGGCATTAACCCTTCTAGAGTTGAAAATCCTACTTATGGACTTCTCTGCTAACATCAACCTTCCTCTCTTTTCCAGCATCCTTTGTAAAAATGTTATGGAATAGAAGGCTAAAATCATATTTCTAGTGGTTCTTCCAAATATACCTTCCATTAATATGGATGGATAAGTTGAAAAAGGTACCTGATAAATAATAAGTGCAGCAATTACACCGCCAGCCATAGCTACGTACAGCGGCTTTTTCAGTTTTATGATAACAATGATAACCGCAAAGATCAACGCAATTTTAATTAGATCCATTTTTTCCTCCTTTATTAGTTTAATAAGTTTAAGAAGCCTTTCTGGTAAAAGCTTCTGTCTTCTTAAATATCAACCTTATTAAATTACTTTATTATATTATAGCACAATACAGGAATTTTAAACACTGAGAAAGATTATTAGCAATCTATTTTTTCATAAAATCTCTGCACCATATAAGAAAAATTGATTAAGTTTAAACCTTTGAATTTCTGTGCTTTCCTGTGTTATTTAAGTGAAATATTAATAAAAAAATATTAACTATTTATATTTTGGGAATACGATATCATTCCCTTAAATAAGCACCTTTCACCCTCCCTATGATTGGTTAGTAAACATTTTCAACTGTCGTAAATAACGTGTATAAATACACATTATTCCATTCTTTGTGCAAGAATACTTTTTCCTGTTGACAAAATTTATTTGATTTAGTAAGATATTGATGAACGATAAGTAAGGTCGTTTATCAAATGGAAGCGATTTCATTTATTTGTATCTAATACAATAAACAATTAATTTTCTCCCTAAAATTAATGAACAAAAAAAGAGGCTTAGGCCTCTTTTTTTGTGTTTTTGTTATCTGTTTTGAAAAATGGGAAGCTTTTCTAAATAAATTATATCATCCCTATTCATTGCATCCCCTTCAGCGAGAATTGCAGCCTTAGTTACAACTTCTGCGCCTGCCTGTGTTATCAGTGACTCTAACGCCTCGATGGACTTCCCAGAGGATATGACATCATCTACGATGGCAACCTTCTTTCCCACTATTAAGTCCATATCTT
This sequence comes from uncultured Peptoniphilaceae bacterium, assembly GCA_964445145.1. Classification (GTDB taxonomy): domain Bacteria; phylum Bacillota; class Clostridia; order Tissierellales; family Peptoniphilaceae; genus CAYUJY01. Next base: position 6,346 of record CAYUJY010000018.1, read on the forward strand.
GACCATCCAAAAACAAATTCTGTTCAAATGACGTCGTTATGGATTCTACTGATGTGGAGATGGGTTCATTCATATATGCTTTTATACTTTTTCTAATTACGATGTATCTATCCATTCCAAGTAGTGTCGCCAATTCATATGCTAGGGGAATTCCCTTCGCCTCAGCGGTCACAATGTAATCTACGGGTGGAATTTTATCTTTTAGCGCCTTTGCAGAAGCCTTAACGATTTCCACATCCCCTAGTATCACAAAACTGGCTATTGTAATCTCATCTGATATCTCTATTTTCGGTAATTTGCGCGACAATCCCGCAATACTAAGCTCGTAGTATTCCATTATTTTCCTCCCACCTTTTTTAAGTTTTCAATTGCAGCGTCAATGGGATCTCCCTTTTTGTTCGCATTTTGCACTTTATCATCTTCATCTTGAAAATCTTCCTCGACAAATTTCTCTGCCCAGACTGATATATTCTTATTATACACCTTAAAATCGCCAAAACCATCATCCCTTATAACTACCTCGTCGGGATGAATTCCTAAATAGTCTACAAAAACTTTTCCTTTATGCTCCAATCCGATAAACATGGAAAGTTGCTCATCCCCATTATTACTGATTATGGTAGCCGATGGACCACGGTGTTCATTTCCCCTCCTCACCCATCCAACCACATGCGGATTGTCGAAGTAGTCATTTTGTTCCCCATAGGCAAAATTTGCTCTACAGTATAATATTTTCTCTATGATAAGTCTCTTGTCTGGAATTGGATGCGGTCCCTTTATTCCATAGAAGTCTCCACCAAAGATGCATGGATAGCCATCTTTGCGCATTAATATAATCCCATAAGCTATGTGCTTAAACCAATCGCCAACCCATGAGCTCAGAGCCTGGTCCGGTTGGGAGTCGTGGTTGTCGACGAAGGTTACTGCCAGCATTGGGTTCATCTTTACAACGGTGTTATCAAACAATTGTCTTAAATCATAGCCCTCATTTTCAATGGATGCCTGCAAGAAGTTAAAATGCAGTTGTACATCGAACAAATCCAGTTCAAAATCAGTCTCAGTAGCATAAATTCTTTTTGCATCCTTGTCCACGGACCAATATTCCGCCATCATATACATATCTGGAAATTTACTTCTAATGTGATTTACAAAATCCAACATAAAATTTGCGCTTATATGCTTTGCTGCATCAATTCTAAAACCATCAACCTGGGTTTCATTTACAAACCATTCAGCCCATCGGAAAAATTCCTCCCTAACATCTGGATGTTCGTGATCAATGTCTGCAAACATTAAGTAGTCGAAGTTTCCTTGTTCCTGGGACACGTCCTGTGCCCAGCTTTTTCCCTCGCCTAAAATTCTAAACACTCCGTGGGTTCCCGTCTTGTTGTCGAAGTCCACACCAGTAAAATGGTTGAAATTCCATATAAATTCCGAATACTTCCCAGCGCGTCCAGGAAAATTAAATCCAGTAAAACCTTCTATATCGTGGGCCTTTGTTAAATCCCAATTTCTATTGTCCTCTGCCACCTGCACAGCTTTGAAAACTTCTCCGTAGTCTGCACCAGCCTTGTGGTTCATAACCATATCAGAATATACCTCAAAGCCCTTCTCTTTGGCAGTATTTATCAAGTCTATCAGTTGTTCCTTCGTGCCATATTTCGTTCGCACACTTCCCTTTTGGTCGAATTCTCCCAAGTCAAAAAGGTCATAAATACCATAGCCTACGTCATTTGTACCCATTGCCTTCGTAGAAGGTGGTAGCCACAGCGCATTGATACCTAAGCTTTTTAAATTGTCTAAGTCACCTTTTAATCTTTCGTAAAAATTTCCATCATCCTCCGTATACCACTCAAAGGTTTGTAAAATTACTCCATTTTTCATTTCTTGCCTCCATATCTACATTACTGATACCTAAAAAAATATTTTTTAACCAAAAAGGTTGCACCTATCAGTAGATGCAACCTCTATCAATGTGCCATCGGTGGTTCCACATTGAGGATTTTTCTAACCGTATTTACTATGGGACCAGTAGTTAGTGCTAAATACACCGTACCAGGACCTACAATTCCGCCAATAAAAAATCCAATAACTAAGGCAGCAGTATCCATAGCTACTCTAACTTTGCCAAATTGCGTGTTAGTTTTGTTTGCAACAATTTCTGAAATGGCATCAAAAGCTGCAATCCCAATTTTTTGGTCGATATAAATCACAATTCCAATCCCCATAAATAGCCCACCAAATACCAATAATGGGATTTGAACCGCTAAGCTACTCGCTGGATTTGGAATAATATTCCTTAGAATCATCATAACAAAATCAGCAGTATATCCAATGGAGAAAATCCCCAAGAGTGATGCCACATTAATATACCTTTTGTCCACAAAAAATATTATAACTATTATCAACGCATTTAAAATCATGGATGAAACCCCATAATTTGCATTTATCTGCTTTCCAACACCAGAAATCAACACGCCGTTGGGGTCAGCCCCCAAGCCGCTGTGCATAAACAATCCCACACCTAGGCCAATTAATATATGACCAATTAGTACAAATATAAATCTATTTAAAAAACTTTTTTCTGTCTTCACTCTATCCCAATCTCTTCATTGCCTTAAACAGTTTATCCCTGAAAGCTTCCCTATCAACCCCGAATAAAACGCTAACGTTCTTTTCGATTTTTTCCCCAAATATTTTTTCTCTATAATTAATTCTATCTATAACCGTCATACCCTTGGTTAAGTCCCCAGAGGTTTCCACGTCCACGTTGCAAAGCTCCATCTCAAACATTTCAGGATGAAGTAGCACTGCCACAGCACAAGGGTCGTGTAATGTACATCCACCAAAACCTTCAACCTCTAAATGGTATCTAATGAAATAATCTATAAGCTCAGCAGCAAATATACTCATCTCATTGCCTTGAGCTCTGAGGTCTTCATTTTCTTCCATGGTGACATATGCCTTGTGGGTGCAATCTAAGCCCGCCATAATAATATGAACACCGGAATTATATACGATTTTAGCCGCCACTGGATCAGCCCAAATATTATATTCCGCTGCTGGAGTCCAGTTTCCTATGGTTCCGCCACCCATTAAAGAAATACAATTAATTTTGTCTATGATATCAGGTCTAGCAGCTATAACCCTAGCTATATTCGTCAATGGTCCAAGGGCTACAATCGTGATTTTCTCATCGCTCTTATCCAAGATATCCGTAATTAGTTGAACGGCATTTACTTCACTAGTTTCAAATCCATTTTCGGGCAGTATTGGTCCTTCCATACCTGATTTTCCATGGACTTGTCCGCCACTTACAGAAATACTTCCCAGCATCGGGTCAGTATATCCCCTTGCTACAGGAATATTTAACACCCTAGCCTTAGTTAGAGTTTTTATAGCATTATTTGTAACAGCATCTATCGAATTATTTCCAGCAACCGTAGTCACAGCCAAAATTTCCAACTCAGGACTTGCGAGAGCCCATAGTATAGCAAGTGCATCATCATGCCCAGGATCGCAATCAATAATTATTTTTCTTTTGTTTTCCATGTAATAGTACCCCTATATTTAGTCATTACAACCATTATACTATTTAAAAATAGAAATAACTATAGAATCATTTAGCAAGGCGATTTCAGAATTTAATAATTTAATAATAAAAGTCAAATAATAGGTTTATTGAATTATATGTAAAGGTGATATAAAATTAAAATGTATAGAAATTTTATGTATTTTAAGAGGAGGAGCCATGAATTTAGAACGCGCAAACAAAATTGTAGACAGCGCCATAGAAGGTGAGAAAAAACTTAATGTACCCTTTGTTGTAACTGTTTGTGACAAGGAAGGAAATATCATCGTTAGGAAGAGAATGGACGGAGCGCTTAGCGTCAGTGGACAACTATCGCCAGCTAAAACAATAACAGCTGCACACTTTAAAATGAATACGATAGATTTGCAAAACCACTAAGTTTTAAGCACAGTATTCAACGGATGGAGCGACAAAACGATATTCGGCTACGCATATTTAGTCGGAGGCAGACTCCTAATTGAAAACGGAGAAATTATCGGAACCATAGGTGCAAGCGGTAGAAGTATTGAAGAAGATGAAGCAGTTTGTATGGCACGAATAGAATCAATTTAACAATTAGATAGTTCAACGAAAAAATCAGAGTCAAGCTTATTTGACTCTGATTTCAATTTCTAATAGTAGTTTATTGTGTTCGTCTCCCCTGCAGGGGAGATGCCACAGGCAGAGGGGTTTTACACCACAATAATGCCTTTAAAATATTAAAATACAAAATCCTCAACTTCTTTCACCGTAGGCAATGAATCCACCGCCCCTGGCTTTGTCACTGCTATGGCACTTACTTTTGTTCCATATTCCATGGCTTCTTTATAATCCTTGCCCATGGCCAAGGCCGTTGTGAAGCCACCTATGAATGAATCGCCCGCAGCAGTTGTATCCACAGCTTTTACAAGCTTAGCGCTTTGGTTATATACTTCGTCTTTGTTTATCAACATGGAGCCCTTTGAACCAAGGGTTACCAACACATTTTTGCAACCTAATTCTAAAACTTCCCGTGCCAATTCTTCGACGTTGTTCTCGATTTTCTTTCCTAGTAACAGCTCCAGCTCCGTTTCGTTGGGAACTAGATAGTCGACCATTCCCAAATATTTTGTATCAAAATCCTTAACTGCAGGTGCTGGATTTAAAATCGTAATTATTCCATTATTTTTACAAATTTCAATTACATGATAAATTACATCTTTGGGGATTTCGTTTTGCATTACACAAATTTGCGCTGATTTTATTAAGTCAATTTTCTCGTCAATGTCTTCAACTGTCATTGCAAAATTCGCCCCTGGATAAACGACGATATTATTCCTTGCGTTTTCGTCTAAATATATGGACGCTGTTCCAGATGGAACACTTTTTCGGATTATGCCAGAGGAGTCAATTCCCTCGATTTTTAGTCCGTCAATTAACATATTTCCTTCTTCGTCATTGCCGACTGCACCAATCATCATTACCTCAGCACCTAGTCTAGACATTGCCACTGCTTGGTTTTGACCTTTGCCACCCCTTTGGGTAGTTTTAGATGTCGCTAAAATCGTTTCACCCTCTGCTGGTATATGGGGAAGTTGATAGGTTGTATCTACGTTTAAGCTTCCAATAACTATTATTTTCATATTAGCCTCCGTTTATGGATATAATTAAATATATTATACCCTAATAGCAGCCTATTAGGGTATGTTGATTTATTAAATGGAATCTAGTGCCTGCCTTAAATCTTCAATAATATCTTCTGCGTTTTCAAGACCAACAGATAATCTCACCAATCCTTCTGGAATTCCTGCCTCTGCCAGTTCTTCTTTTGAATAAGTAGAGTGGGTCATGGATGCCGGATGTTCTATAAGCGTGGTAGTATCACCAAGACTCACTGCAAGGGTACAAATTTCCAAGGAATTTAACAATTTAATCCCAGCTTCTACACCACCTTTAACTTCAAAGGACATGGTTCCACCGAACTGTGACATTTGTTTCTTTGCAAGCTCATGTTGTGGGAAACTCTTTAATCCTGGATAGTTAACAACGCTGATACTCGGATGGGATTCCAAAAATTCTGCAACTTTCATGGCATTTTCGCAGTGCCTATCCATTCTCACACCCAGGGTTCTCATTCCTCTTATCATTAAATAGGCATCATTAGGGCTCATTACCGCACCGGTAAAGTTTTTCAAACCTACAAATCTAACCTTCTCCATCATTTCCTTCGTACCGCAAGCCACTCCAGCCAATATATCTCCATGCCCGTTTAAATATTTCGTAGCCGAGTGAACTACAATGTCAGCACCTAACTCGATTGGCCTTTGTAGATATGGAGTTGCAAAAGTGTTGTCTACAATTACTAAACATCCCTCCACAGTGTGGGCAATTTTTGAAATTTCTTCAATGTCCATAATTTCCATGTTGGGATTAGAAGGAGTTTCAAGATATACGATTTTCGTATTAGACTTCATCGCATTTTTTACATTTTCAGGATATCTCGTATCAACCAAATCAACCTCAATCCCAAACTCCGTTAGTCCATGTTGAATATATGCGAAGCTGCAGCCATAAAATGCCAGTGGTGCGATAACGTGGTCGCCTTGTTTAAGATTGCACCAAATTGAAGATGAAATTGCACCCATTCCTGAGCTAAATACAACAGCTGCTTCGGACTTTTCTAAAATCGCCATCTTTTCTTCCAAGGATGCAGTAGTAGGATTACCCAATCTGGAATAAATGTAGCCATCTTCTTCTAATGCAAATCTTCTGCCTCCTTGTTCTGCATTTTCAAAAATAAAGGTGGATGTTTGATAAATTGGCATAGTCAGTGACCCAAATTGATCCACAATTCTTCCCCCATGAATGGTTTGGGTATCAAAACCCTTCGTTTGTAACTTTTCTCTTTTCATATTGTCCTCCCAAAAATTTTTATATGTAAAGAGGCGAATATCGAAATCGATATAAGCCCCAACATTTTACCAAACAGGTATAGACGAGCCCTTAGAGTCCTCCTCTATAATTTTCTTCATCTCATCTGTTTGATATATTTCCACAATTTTTTTATAAATCGGATTCTCTGCATCCTCAGTTCTAACTACTATAACATTAATATAAGGATTGTCAGAGGAGTCTGATTCTTCAAGTATTATAGCATCCTGTGAAGGAATGAATCCCGCATCCCTAGCTACTCCAGAGTTTATGGCTGCCAACGGTACTTCCTCAAGGGAAGCTGGAATATTCGTAGCTGCTAACTCTATAATATCAAAATTCCTAGGATTTTCAATGTCCTTTAGAGTAGGAGTAAGACCTGCGGCATCATCCACCGTGATTAACCCATTAGCTTCAAGTAGTAGAAGTGACCTACCACCATTGGTTACGTCATCTGGGATTACAATCTTGTCGCCATCTTTTAAATCAGCTATGGAGCTTATCTTCTTAGAATAAAGTCCCAACGGTGCCAGTGAAGTTTCCCCAATTACTGTAAGGTCATAGCCTAATTGCTCCTTCTCCTTATTTAAATATGCATAATGTTGGAAGGAGTTCATTTCGATTTCCCCCGATGATAGTGCCGCGTTCGGCAATGGATATGAGTCGAAGAACACGAGTTCAATATCGATATTTTCCTTCGCTGCTTGTTCTTTCACATAGTTCCAAGTTTTAGAATCACTTCCAGTTAGTCCAACCCTTACTACCGTATTTCCATTTGTGTTTTCTGTACTTTTATTTTCAGTAACTCCTCCAGCACAACCTGTTAAAAGTGTTATAAGTCCCAATGCTACCAATATTTTTTTCATAATTTCCTCCCTAGTGTGTCGTTTTCTTTATTATTACATTTCCAATAAATTGGATTATTGTTACCATAATCAATATTACCACTACAGAAACGTAGGTTATATCGTGGAAAAACCTATTGTGTCCGTATCTGATAACGAAGGACCCCAGTCCTCCACCCCCCACTGCACCACCCATTGCCGTTAATCCCAAAAGGCTAATTGCCGTAATGGTCGTGGACCTCGCCAGTGCGGGAATACTTTCCCTTAAATAAACCCGAAATATTATTCCCACAGGTGCTATCCCCATGGATTGTGCAGCCTCTATCAATCCCTTATCTATGTCTGAAAGAGCCATGTCAACCTGCCTAATGAAAAATGGTGTACATCCCACCACCAAGGGAAATATTGCTCCCTTTACGCCAATAAATGTCCCTGATACAATCTTAGTCACGGGAATAAGTGCCGTAATTAATATTACAAAGGGAATGGAACGGAATAAATTTACTACTTTATCAATGATTTGATGAATAAATGCATTTTCTAAAATATTTCCTTCCCTCGTCACCACGAGCAGAGTTCCTATGGCAAGCCCTATTACAAAGGAGTAAATCCCCGATAAAAATAGCATCTGCAAGGTTTCTGAAATACTATTTAAAAATTCAGTAGAATAATCCATTAAATTCGGCGCGTATTTTAGCAGTAACTCATGCACTTTTTATCACCTCCACAGCCACATCATTTTCCTTCAGGAATCCAAATACTCGTTCATGATTATTTGCATTACCATTTAATATAATTATTAGTGAGCCAAAAACCGTATCCGATACAGTTTCCACGTTTGCAAATATTATGCTGGCATCCACTTGAAATTCTCTAGAAATTTTAGATATTATAGCTTCCTTTGTACTGCCGCCTGAGAAATCCAAGCGACAAATCTTTTGTCCCGGCTTTAATTCCACTATGTTAGCTTTCTCCTCTATAAGGTCATTTATCCTCGTTAAATTGGAGGTGGAATTTATAAAATCCTTCGTGATTTTTTGTTCCGGCTTTGAGAAAAGGGAAACCACGTCGTTTAATTCCACTATCCTACCGTCCTCCATAACCGCAACCCTGTGACAAATTTCCTTTATAACTGCCATCTCGTGGGTGATAATTACAATGGTTATTCCCAGCTTCTTGTTTAAATCCTTTAAAAGTTCCAAGATGGATTTAGTCGTCTGAGGGTCCAAGGCGGAAGTTGCTTCATCACACAGGAGCACATCCGGCTTGTTAGCCAGAGCTCTAGCTATAGCTACCCTTTGCTTTTGTCCTCCGGATAACTGGGAGGGATATGAGTCTGATTTTTCGCTTATTCCCACCAGCTCCAGCAGATACTCCACCCTCTCCTTAATTTCCTCCCTACTCCTTCCCTTATACTTCAATGGGAAGGACACATTTTCAAAAACAGTTCTGGAATTTAAAAGATTAAACTGTTGAAATATCATTCCGATTTTTGTCCTCTCAGCCCGAAGCTTTTTTTCCTCCAGCTTCATAAGGTCCACATCATTTATCAGCACAGAGCCTGAGGTTGGCTTTTCTAGTAGATTTATACACCTTACAAGCGTACTTTTTCCAGCACCACTATAACCGATTACTCCAAAAATTTCCGATTCTTCAATTTTTAAATTCACATCCTTGACCGCCGTCACTATACCACTTTTTAATTGAAATTCCTTCGTTACATTTACTAACTCAATCAATTTTTTTCTCCCTATTGATTTTTTACATTTTCCTTGTGTTGTTCCTTTATTTTTTCCAATAGTTCTGGATTCTCTGCGATTTCCAGCGCAGTTTTGGCTAATATCCTCGCACCCTTGTCTATGGAATTAAGTCCTAGTTCGCTCCTAGAAGCCTCTCTAAATTCAATGCTATGACCTGCCACATATACTTCCGAAATTTTGATATTTGGATGTATGGTTGGAACCACCTGGCTCACATTCCCCACGTCTGTGGAACCCATTCCAGTCTTTTCGCTTTTTTCAGGAAGATACTCGCCGTATTCATTCAAGTATCTTTCAAATACTTCATCGAAAAGTGGAGTTGGAACTAGGTTGTCCACGCTGTTTTGGAATAGTCCGAACTTGTACGTTGCTCCGGTTTGGAGTGCAGCACCCTTAACTACGTTTTCGAACTTTTCGTAAACGTCATTTAATATTGGTCTGGATTTCGCCCTGAGATAAAATCTTGCTTTTGCATAATCCGGCACTACATTTGGAGCTAATCCTCCGTCCGTGATGACCCCATGAATCCTCACATCGTCTGTTAGGTGTTGTCTTAGCGCATTTATTCCAGTGTATACTTGGATGATTGCATCAAGTGCGTTAATTCCCTTTTCCGGAGCGCCAGCTGCGTGGGATGCCCTGCCGAAAAATTCCACATCCACAGGGTCATTCGCCAAGCTCGTACCCGTTAGACCATTTTCAGAAGAAGGATGAAGTGCCAATGCTATATCAACATCATCAAATAATCCCTCTCGAACGAAGCTTCCCTTGGAACTGCCATTTTCCCCGCCCTCTTCGCCAGGGGTTCCATAAACTCTAACCTCGCCACCCACTTCGTCAGTGTATTCCTTGTAGGAAACCCCTGCTAAAGCTGACGTGGCACCGAAAAGATTATGACCGCAGGCGTGTCCTATGCCCGGTAGTGCATCGTACTCTGCGAGAAATGCAATAACTGGTCCTGGCTTATCACTCTTGTAGCTGGCTAAAAATCCAGTTCTGTGCCCTGCCACGTCTACCTCTACATTAAAACCTTCTGATTTTAACTTCTCTGAAAGTATTTCACAAGCGAAGAACTCGTAGTTACTCACCTCAGGCTTATCGTGTATTTGAAGTGCAATGTCTTTATAATCATCAATTTTACTTTCCACTGCCCTGTCTATTTTTTCATATGCTGTCATTTTCTTCCTCCCTAAAATTTAATTTCGCAGTTTAATTTTGCTAATCATCTTCGCTTTTCAAGCTCGATTCTTGGAAATTCTTTGCGTATGATCTACATCAGTTCAGCTTCGCCCTATCGGGCTTACTTCACTGTGAAAGCTCACGCGCAGTCGAATTTTGCCAATCATCTTCGCTTTTCAAGCTCGATTCTTGGAATTTCTTTGCGTATGATCTACATCAGTTCAGCTTCGCCCTATCGGGCTTGCTTCACTGTGAAAGCTCACAAAAAAGCGCTCAATCCTTAATAAAAAGGATGAGCGCGCCCATGTTACCACCTTAATTCACAATAACCTCACGATTATTGCCTCTACGAGTACAAACATACTCTGCCTCTGTAACGGGAGAACCCGAAGGTGCTTAAAATATTCGGCACCCTGACTCCAAGACCATTTTCACGACCCTTCCACCCTCCGCTCTCACCAAATACGGATTCTCTGTAAAGCTTTCACATCATTACTTTTCTTTTCATCGTCAGTTAAATCATAAAGCTACTTTATACTACTTGAAAAACTTTGTCAATACTTTTTTGGAATAATTTTGTTCCAGTTTTCTAAAATACTGGTGAATTATGTTACTAAAACCCCCAAATCCTCATAGACTTAGGAGTTTTATTTAGTTCTCTGTATCCTTACTTACCTATTTTCTTTAACGCCTTATCCAGCTTATCAAGTTGTACTTTCAATTTTTCTGTAGGAAGAGCAATGTTTATTCTCTCGTACAAATTGCCTTCTTCTCCAAAAACATATCCCTCATTTGTAAAGAACTGCGCCTCTTTTTGTAGAAACTCTTCTAGTTCTTTAACATCAAAACCTAGAGATGCAAAGTTCACCCAAAGTAGATATGTTCCCTCAGTTCTTGTGCATTTTAAGCCCCTACTATTAAAAAACTCTTCACCAATCGCCCTATTGGTTTCAAGCAGTTTAAGTAGTTCTTCCAACCAACTTTCACACTTTGTATAAGCGATTTCGCTTCCTTTAAATCCTAGAGTATTAATTGTTAAACTTCCCATTAGGCTTAGTTCATTAATAAGTTTTTCCTTAAGAACTTCATTCGACACAAAACAAATCGATGTGGCAAGCCCAGCAATATTGAAAGTTTTAGAAGGAGCTATCATCGTGACTGTGATATTTTCTATTTCTGGAGATAAACTTGCAAAAACAGTATGTTTATATCCCGGCATTATTAAGTCATTCCAAATTTCATCAGAAACTATTATAACATCATTTTTAAGACAAATTTCCCCAATTTTTCTTAGCTCGTCCTCTGTCCAAACTCTACCCGTTGGATTATGGGGGCTACTAAATAGTAAAACTTTATTTTTGGGGTCAGCTGCAGCTTCTTCAAAAGCGTCGAAGTCAATCGTATACACACCATCGTCATTTAACAATGGAACATTAACTTCAGTTAATTCACTATTTTTAATAGCATTTCCCATTGGATAATATATTGGCCTGAATATAATTACTCCATCGCCTTTTTCTGTGAAAGCCCTAATAGCTCCCGTAAAGGCATTTACAACTCCTGGGACGTTCACGAACCACTCAGGTTTTACATCATAACCATGTTTATTCTTCTGCCAATCAATGACAGCATTTATAAAACCTGAATAAGGTCTTGAGTATCCAAGGACAACCTCATCTAAGTATCTTTTGAGCCCTTCAGTAATTTCTGGAGGATTCTTCAGTTCCATATCTGCAACAGATAGAGGTACTACATCATCTGCCACATCTGGATTGAGCTCGTACATTATCGCCCATTTGGCAGATCCTTGGTTTTTCTTGTCTGGTAGTGTGGTAAAATCATATTTCATATTATGTCCCTCCCAATTTTCAATATTTTTTCTACTATTGACTTAATTAATACGCGCTTAGCATATTAATTTATCCCTTGGTTATATTCCAACAAACTATCAAAGATTTTTTAAATCAAAAATTATTTCCTAGATGTTTTCCAATCCCACAGAGAAACGAATTAGTCCGTTGCTAATTTCCACTTCATCCTCTCAACTCTAGCATGCTTACAAGTTGTAGGATTAATGAATCGGAGTCTCCTATACTTAAACAATAAGCAGCAAGTTCATCTACTCCATCCTTAAATTAATTATATATTTAATCAATTATATTGTAAAGTCATTTAATCAACATTTTAAATAAATAATT
>CAYUJY010000019.1:0-18515 GCA_964445145.1 uncultured Peptoniphilaceae bacterium
CCCAATATAGATTTCAGGCGAGTTAAGAATCTACATGTGTACTTAAAGAAATATGCAATTTCCCTTACAACAGAACTTACTAATCCTGAAGATTGGATGCCAGGAGATATTGTGATTTATAAAAATGATAAGCACATATCCATTTGCTCTGACAAACGCAATGACAATGGGTTTCCTTGGATTATTCACAATGCAGGACAACGAAACTTAGAAGAAGATAACATACGTTGGAGTGAAATCATAGGTCATTATAGAATAGGTGAGGGAGGACTTAATTATTAATGAAATCAGAAATAAAAACCGTAGATGAATATATCGCACAATTTGACGAAGTAACTAAAAAGCGAATGGAAATTATTCGGTCTGCCATAGTAGAAGCAGCTCCTAATTCAGTTGAGTCAATCGCCTGGGGGATGCCTTCATATTCAGAAAATGGATTTATTTGTCATTTTGCAAATGCAAAACACCATATAGGATTTTATAGCAGCCCTGAAGCTTTAGAATTTTATAAAGATGAAATAGGTGACATTCCAACCAATTTAAAAAACACGATGAGATTGATGAATGATAGGGAAATACCCGTAGAGTTAATTAAAAAAATTGTGATGTTTAGGGTAGAAGAAAAGCGCTTACACGCCAGTAGTAAGGCTCGACCAAATACAAAGAATGATAAAAAAGAGTAGGGTGGATACTCCGTAATCCACTACTAGCGCTGATGGAGAGTTAAACATTGTAACTATAAAAATTGCGCGAACAATACCTCTATTCAGAAATATTAAAGACCCATTTCAAAAATGAATGGGTCTTTATTGTCTCTATACATATTGGTTATAGTTCATTGCTACTTCTATAATTACTCTCATTCCTACCTTCATGCCTTCTTCATCCAATGCGAATTTTGGATTATGGTGTGGAAAGTCGTGCCCTTCAGATTTTGTGCCTACCCATATAAATGTCGCAGGTGCTTTTCTAGAATAATAAGCAAAGTCTTCGCCACCCATGCCTCCAGGTGATGCTGTTATTTCAACGTCGTCTATCTTTGCGATAATATTTTCTACTGCTTGGGTAGATTTTTCGTCATTAATAATTGAAACATATCCGAAATTATATTCATATTCGAATTCTGCGCCATAGAGATCACAAATTGCTTTTACAGTTTTCCCAATTTCATTTTTGATTAGCTCGGCGTCTTCATCATAAAATGTTCTTACTGAACCACCCAATACTGCAGTGTCAGGAATTACGTTATAGGACTCCGAGCCAGCATGGAATATTGTATTTGATATTACACGGCCTCTAGTTGGATCCATTTTTCTTGAAATTATGTTTTGCAGATTTTGAACAATTATTGCGCCGATTATTATCGGGTCTGCACTGTCTTGTGGCGTAGAAGCATGGGCACCTTTACCCTTAATCAGGATATTATATCTATCGGAGTTTGCCGATGCTCGAGCTTTGTCAATTGCAACTTTTCCAACTGGAACTTTACTGGAAACGTGTTGTCCAAATACAAAATCCAAATCGTCCAATACTCCAGTCTCAATAATTTCAATAGCTCCACCTGGTGGCAGTTCTTCCGCATGTTGGAATATCATAACCACTTCTCCAGCTAGTTCGTCCTTGTGATCTAACAGATATTGTCCAGCAGCCATAAGCATACCAGCATGGGCATCGTGGCCACAAGCATGCATAACTCCTTCAACAGTGGACGCAAATTCAAAATCTTCTCTTTCTTCACACACTGCCAGAGCATCAATATCAGCCCTAAAGCCCATCACAGGTCCAGGCTTAGCACCTTTGATTCTAGCTACTACAGAAGTTTCAGTTGGTCTTACAATATCTTCTATCCCGTAAGATCTTAACTCAGCTTCTATGTATTTTGCAGTTTCGTATTCATGAAATGGCAACTCTGGGTTAGCGTGCAAATATCTACGCCATTTAATCATATTGTCATAATAATTAGTTAAATTCATAAAATACCTCCTCAGTTAGAATATTACTGAACAATAACTTCCAATTACATAATATCTTAATTTGAATAAATACTCCATAGATTTAGTGAATAAATATAGATAAATTACCAATTTATTTTGTTTGGGTATTTATGAAAAATTCTATAGCCTCCAAACCTTTTATTAAATCACTTTCTTCACATGCATAGCCTAGTCGGAAGGATTTAATTACTCCAAATGCGTCACCTGGTGTTACAAATGCACCAGTTTTATTGAGAAGCTCTCTACAAAAAGTGTAACTATCCATGTCCAAGTCATAGTGTATAAGTGCTGTGGAGCCAGCTTTAGGTTTTACATAATCTAAGTGTTCTTGTTTTTTCATCCATTTATCTAACAGCCCTAAATTATTATTAATAATTTTTCTACTTCTTTCTAACAATAAATCTGGATTAGATAAAGCTATGCCTGCCACTTCCTCATCGAACATACTACCGCTGATGAGATTGTAATCCCTGTGGCTTCTAAAGGCTTCTAATGCAGCCTTGTCCTTTGTTACAATCCAACCTAATCGAATGCCAGCTAATGAAAACATTTTGCTCATACCTGAAACTGAAATTCCTTTGTCATAGAGGTCAGCAATTGAATCCTGTCCATTGTCATCTTTGGATAAATTACGATAAACTTCATCGCATAGTATATATGCATCGGATAACTTAGCTATTTCAATTATTTCTTTTAGCATATCGTTGGGTATTAGAGAACCAGTCGGATTATTGGGGTTATTTAAGCAGATGATTTTTGTATTTTTTGTGACTAATTTTCGCAGTTCGTCAATATCTGGAAGATAGCAATTTTCTTTCTTAAGCTTCATTATTTTAACATCAGCGCCATATGCCTCCGGGATTGAATAGAGTTGTTGATAAGTTGGCATAACTGTAATTACCTCATCACCTTTTTCTACCAATGAAAAGAACACGTGATGATTAGCGCCTATAGCGCCATGGGTGGTTATGATATTCTCAGGACTTATAGATTTATAGAGCTTACAAATTCCCTCTAAAAATTTAGGATTTCCCTCTATCGGTCCATATGTTAAACGTTTTTTTGCAAATTCATTTAAAAAACTATTTAAGTCAGCACCTACCACTTCGAATAATTCCTCCAATGAAATTGAATCTACACAGGTTTCTGCAACATTTATTGTTGCCTTAGTTTCGTATTCGTTCATCCATTCTTCTACTAAAAAGGGTTTGATTATCATATATACCTCCATTATTAAAAAAAGTATCCTGACCGCGCCTTTCAACATTTATATGTATTACCTACGGCAAGGTCAAAATACCTGAATGCTCCTATCCGGTGACTGGAACAGGCTATAACTTATTTAGTAAAGATTAACATAAAACTATATTTGAATCAATAGCCAACTTAACAATCGAAATAAATTTATATAAGACACATATTTGTCACAAATAAAGGGTAAATTTATTCATAGGAGTTGATACTATGAGAATGTTAATAGTTGATGATAATAAAACAATTTTAAAAATGCTGGCCGACTTTGCAATCAAAGAAGGATACATAGTTGATACTGCAACTGATGGGGAGATGGCTCTTAAAAAATTCCATGGAGATGCCTATGACATAATTCTATTAGACGTAATGATGCCAAAAATAGATGGCTTTGAAGTTTGTAGAAAAATTAGAGAGGTTTCCATGGTGCCTGTAATTATGATAACCGCTAGAGGAGAGGATTTTGAGAAAATCATGGGCCTTGATATCGGCGCAGATGACTATATAGTGAAACCATTTTCTGGAGAAGAAGTTATGGCGAGGGTTAGGGCATTAATGAGGCGTATGGTTAAATTACCAGCTGAGTCTGGCGAGATGATTTCTTCTGGTGATTTATCATTGGATATGAAATACTTTAGCGGAACTTTTAAGGAAAAGAAGTTGCAACTTACAAAGAAAGAATTTGAACTCCTATGGAATTTTATGAATCATCCAAATATTGTATTTTCTAGAAACCAGTTGTTAGATTCCATATGGGGATATGATTTTTTTGGTGATAGTAGAACTGTGGATACGCATATAAAGAGACTTAGACAAAAGCTTGATAAACTGGAAGGTCTAGAATGGGAAATAGAAACGATATGGGGAGTTGGTTATAAATGGACAAAAATTTAAATAAAGAATTTAAATCCATAGCTACTAAATTGACCCAATACTTCATGTATTTAATATTGATATTTATCCTAATAATGAATTTAATATTTTTTATATCTTTCGTACTGGAGGTAAATGAATATAATAAGAGTAGCTTCATAAGTCAAGGCAATTTAGTGTCTGAAAATCTTGGAATTGCATTCTCCGAAGAGATAAATGATCCCATGATGGGAAGCGGTCGCGGGATGAATAGAAATAGTAATTTCCAAATGGGTGGTAGTAGCCATAATATGATGTATAATCGAATTGGAGCCATAATTCGCGGAATCAATGCGTCTTCCATTTATTTATTGGATAGGGACAATAGAATAATTAGCGAAAGTAAACCTGAACTGAGCATTGATAAACTTTTAAGTAACTACGATGGAAAGCTAGGCTATCGAAGGGAAAAACTTGGAGTTTTCACGTATCGAGACCAGTTAATAGCGCCAGTATTTGTAAATGGAGAAAATATGTATTCCATGGTGATGGAATCTCAGATACATACTTTAAGTGGAACTTTAAGTAGAATAGCTCCAATTCCTATAATCAGTTCCATATTAGGGGCTACTACGGCATACTTCATTTCCAAAATATTGTTAAAGCGTATAACAGAGCCTCTAATATTAATTACTAATGTTACAAGGGAGTATTCCACTGGAGATTATTCTTCTAGGACGAATATTATACAAAATGATGAAATAGGTGAGTTGTCTATGAGTATAGATAAATTTGCTGGTGAATTGGAGGAAGCTAAGGCGCTTAAAGAAGCCGAAGAGCTAAATCAGAGGGAATTCATAGCCTCCATATCCCATGAACTAAGAACGCCAATTTCCATCATGCGATTATCCATCGAGGGATTGTTGAATTTAGAAATTGAGGACTCCAAGGCGAGGGAATATTTAGATGCCATTGGTAACGAATCAAATCACTTGCAATTATTAGTTAATGATTTGATAGATTTGACAAAATTAGAAAATCCAAATTTCAGGATTGAAAAGTCACAAATAAATCTAGTAGATGTAATAAATGATGCCATAAGGTCCATGAGAATCGGCGCTAGAAAAAAGAATATTGAAATAGAAACGGATTTGCCACAAAGCATATGGATTGATGGAGACTATGCAAGACTGAGACAGCTGTTTAGCATTCTGATAGATAATGCCATTAAGTTTTCAAAAGATTATGGAATTATTGAGGTATCTTTTAAAAATGGTATAATAGGTGTTAAGGATTATGGGGTTGGGATTTCTAAGGCTGACATGGAAAAAATATTCGAACGTTATTACAGAATAGATACCAATAAAACCGGGGGCTCAGGTCTAGGTTTGGCTATCGCAAAGGAAATTGCGCTACGTCACGGGTTTTTATTAGAAGTTAGTAGTAGAATAAATGAATATACAGAGTTTTTATTGAAGATTTTAAAATAAATTGACAATGGGGGATATCATGGTTTCATTGGATCAAAAGAAAAATAAGATACTTTACTTAATTGAAATATTTGAAAAATATACGGATGAGGAACATAGGCTGACGTTGGAGGAAATTACCAAGCATCTAGCTAATTTGGGCATCGATGTAGAGAGAAAAACCTTGTATAAGGATATAAGAACTCTAGATGGTTTTGGATACGAGATTCTAAAGTCAAAGGACAAAACCACTCGGTACTATTTAAATTCTAGATTGTTTGAACTTGCAGAGCTTAAGCTCCTTGTGGATTCAGTATTATCGTCAAGGTTTATTACTGCTAAAAAATCCAAACAATTTATAAATAAGCTACAGACATTAACCAGTAGCTACAAAGCGGAAGAACTAAATAGAAATATCGTGGTTGAAAATAGAATAAAATCTGATAATGAGAGGATATTGTATATCACAGATGGAATTCATCTAGCTATGGCTAAAAATAAAAGAATCAGTTTTAACTACAAGGAATTCTATTTGGATAATGGAGAAGTTAAAAGCAGAATTAGAAAGAGTGGTAAGCGCTATACAGTAGACCCATTAGCTCTAGAGTTTCAAGGTGAAAACTATTATTTGATTGCCCATGACCATGGTGAGGACTGTCAAAAGCATTTTAGGGCAGATAAAATCTACGAAGTAAAAATTTTAGAAACAGAAATCTCCGATGATAATCGAAAAGAATCAATGGATATTGCAAAGCATAATAAAAAGACATTTAATATGTTTAGTGGAGAAGAAGTTACTTTGACAATGAGGTTCCATACGGATTGTCTGAGTGGAGTAGTTGATAAATTTGGACAAAATATGAGCATTATAGATTCAGACGATGATACCTTTACTATTGAAGAAAGTGTGGCAATAAGCCCTACGTTTTATGGTTGGCTAGTATTTTTTGGAGATAAAGTAGAAATTTTAGAACCAAAAGATGAAAAAAATAAATTTATTGCACATATAGAAAGCATTGTAAATAAATATTAAGCCCTCGGAATTATCCGAAGGCTTTTTTTACACGCGCAACTTTGAAAATAGCTCTCCAATATTTTCTCGTAATATTAAATTTGCGAGGCGATCTTTTGGCGTTTCATCCCTATTTATCAAAATCAGCTTAGAGCCCTTGAAATACTCTAGAAGTCCTGCTGCAGGATAAACTATAAGGGAAGTTCCACCAATGATGAGCACATCTGCTTCCGAAATATATTTTATGGCAGCACTTATGTCTTCGTTATTAAGTGGCTCTTCATACAGAACAACATCAGGCTTTATAATACCGTCACAATCACAATGGGGAACTGGCATTTTTGCTTTCATTTCATCTATGGAATAACTTTTATTACATTTCATACAGTAGTTTCTGTAGATAGAGCCGTGTAGTTCTATAACATTTTTACTTCCAGCCAAACTATGTAGTCCATCAATATTTTGTGTTATAACAGCCTTAAGTTTTCCAGCTTCTTCAAGTTTTGCAAGATACATGTGTGCAGGGTTGGGTAACTTGTCAGTGAATAAAACCTTGTCCCTGTAAAATCTATAAAATTCATCAGGGTGCACGTCAAAAAATGTTCTACTCAGCATAACTTCAGGGGGAAAATCAAATTCCTGGCTATATAGTCCGTCCACACTTCTAAAATCAGGTATTCCGCTCTCAGTGGAAACACCTGCTCCACCAAAGAATACAATATTGGAACTTTCGTCGATAATTTTTTGTAGCTTTTCAATATTTTCCATAAATACCTCCTCAAATACATTATAGAACAATTTGAACTTATTAGTCCAATTTCATACATAATTTGTTTTAGAGTTTTAATTAATCTTATTTATCTTTTTACTTTATATTTTTAGTTATAAAGGCTATAATATAATAGAACGAATGTTTCTTATTTGAGGTGACGAATGAAAATAAAAGTAATAAATTTAAGTAAAAATACTGCCCCAGGATATAAAACCGTAGGTGCATCTGGTATGGACATATGTGCAAATGTGGAAAATCCTTTAACCCTAAAGCCTATGGATATAGTTGTAGTACCTACTGGAATAAAAATGGAAATCCCAGAAGGCTATGAGGTCCAAGTTAGAGCTAGGAGTGGGTTGGCAGCAAAGCATGGAATATCTTTAGTAAATGGAGTTGGGACAATAGACTCCGATTACAGAGGAGAGATTGGTGTCATTATGATAAATTTGGGCAAAGAGGATTTTGTAATAAATAATGGTGATAGAATTGCCCAATTAGTTGCGATGAAATACGAGAGAGTAGAACTCGAAATAGTCGATGAATTGAGTGAAACAGAAAGAAATGAGGGAGGCTTCGGCCACAGCGGTATAAAATAAAATGGCAAATAGCAATAGAACTAAGCGTACAAGTAGCGCAAAACGTAAAAACAAGCAATCATTTGAAATTTCAAACATAGCTAGAGTAACCCTGATTATATCCGGGGTTTTATTGTTGCTCGTTTTATTGACGGAAAGCATGGGTGGAATTGGTTTTTTACTTAGGGATTTATTATTGTACCTATTGGGAAATGCTGCTTATGTTTTACCGATTCTTTTAATATTATTAGCTGTAAATAGCTACTTAAATTCAATAAAAACTTCTGACGTTTACTTAATTGTGGCGGCAATTGTGATTTTGTTATTATCATCTATTTTGTTAGATTCAGTTTCTGAACAAGCGGGAATTTATAAAAATAGATTTTATTTTGGCTCTGATATAACCTTATTAGCTACAAATGGTGGCATGGTTGGCGCATTTATTAACTCATTTATGCTTAGAGCTTTCGGAACACTGGGTTTAAATATTATAGCTGTCACACTTTTAGCCATATCTCTAGTGGTATTTTTCAATCTGGATTATGAAAAAATTGGAAACTTGTTGATAGAATATACCAGGGAGGGAATGACTAGTCTGAGCAGTGCTGTTTCAGATTCCATAAGCAAAGCCAAGGCATCTAAGGACAATAAAAAAGAGCTGGCAATGGAAGAAGAAAGAATTCCTAGGATAAAAGGTAGTACAGAGGCATTTGAATTACCCGAAAATAGGGAAACAGTAATAAATTATCACACACAAAACGAAGCTAGAAAAATCGATATGCCTTCCGATGAACTACTTAGGGTTACTGTGGCAGAAGAAGAACAGAAACCCAAAACTAAGGGCAAGATTGGAGATAAGGTAGAGATTGAAAGAGAAATCCAACAATCTAAAGCTGAGGAGAAGAAATATATATTTCCGCCCCTTAGTTTGCTAAACAAGTCCAATTCACCAGATAGAATAAATAAAAACGAGATTTTGCAAAACAGCAGAATTATTGAAGATACCATGGCAAACTTTGGGATAGAGGCTAGGGTTGAACAAGTGAATTCAGGACCTACGATAACTTGTTATGAGTTGGTACCTGCGCCAAATGTCAAACTATCTAAAATTGTAGGACTAGCGGACAATCTATCATTTAGTTTGGCTTCGCCAGATATTCGAATAGAAGCTCCAATTCCTGGAAAAACTGCCGTTGGAATAGAGGTTCCCAATAAAACTAAGTCCATGGTCACCTTAGAAGAGGTGATAAACTCCAAGACTTTTGAAACAAATAGGTCGGACTTACCTTTGGTTTTAGGTAAGGATGCATCTGGACAAATAATCATATCTTCAATCGAAGATATGCCTCATTTACTAATAGCGGGTGCTACTGGTTCTGGTAAATCAGTTTGTATAAATGGAATTATACTTTCTTTATTGTACAAATCCTCACCAGATGATTTAAGACTAATACTTGTGGACCCTAAAATTGTGGAGTTGAGTATTTATAATTCAATCCCACATCTTTTAATACCAGTTGTAACTAACCCTAAAAAAGCTGCATCAACGCTTGCATGGGCGGTAGAGGAGATGGAAAGACGATACAAACTATTTGCACAAAATTCTGTAAAGGATTTAAAGAGCTATAACAAAAAAATGGAATCCTCGGATGGTAAGCTACCAAAGATAGTTATTATAATAGACGAGTTGGCGGACCTTATGATGGTTGCTTCTAATGAAGTGGAAGATTATATTGCAAGACTGGCGCAAATGGCCAGAGCTGCAGGAATGCATCTCATACTGGCTACACAAAGGCCATCTGTGGATGTAATAACAGGAACAATAAAAGCAAATATTCCTTCCCGTATTTCTTTCTCAGTGTCATCACAAATTGACTCTAGGACAATTTTAGATATGGCAGGTGCAGAGAAGCTACTAGGTAGGGGGGATATGTTATTTTATCCTTCATTTTACTCAAAGCCAAAGAGAATACAAGGAGCCTTCGTGACCTCGGAGGAGGTTGAGAAGGTAATAGACTTCTTCAAAACTACAACGGAGACTGATTTCAGTAAGGAAGTTATAGAAGAGATAGAAACCGTTAAAGTTAACAAGGAGCTAGACTTGGATCCACTTATGATGGACGCGTTAAAATTAATAGTCTATGATGAGCAAGCCTCCATATCATATCTCCAAAGAAAACTAAAAATTGGATATTCTAGAGCTGCGAGAATTGTAGACCAAATGGAAGAGCAGGGCTTTGTAGGAAAGAGTGAAGGTTCTAAACCACGTGCCATAAATATAACTGAAGAAGATTACTTGAAATTATTAGGAGATGCGATTGAATAAAAAGAACGTTTATTATACTACATTGGGCTGTTCAAAAAACGACGTAGACACGGCGTCCATGAGGACGATATTAGAAAACAAAAATTACAATACCGTATTTAATCCAGAGGCAGCTGATGTCATAGTGGTAAATACTTGTGGTTTTATAGAAGATGCTAAAAAGGAATCCATTGAGGAAATCTTTAATATGGCAGAGTACACCAAGGGCGAAAATAAAAAGCTTGTGGTAAGCGGATGCCTTGCACAACGATATGCAGATGAGCTTATGGAAGAAATCCCCGATATAGATTGTATACTGGGAACGGGACAAATTGCCCATATTGACTCTTATATTGAGAATCTAAATTCAAATGTGAGACAAAAATCAATTGATGATATCAATTCTGAATATGTTGAAGGATTGTACAAAACAAATGTAACTCCAGTGGAATATGTTAAAATTTCTGAAGGTTGTAATAATTTTTGTAGCTATTGTATAATTCCTGCATTGAGGGGGAAAAATAGAAGTAGAAGTATAGAAAATATTCTAGATGAAGTGAAGTACTTAGTTGCACAAGGCACTAAAGAAATTGTGTTAATTGCACAAAATACTACTGATTATGGCATAGATTTATATGGTGGGTATTCACTTCCAAAATTACTTAAAGAGCTCGAAATGATTGAGAATTTAAAATGGGTAAGATTATTATACCTATATCCAGATAATTTTACAGACGAGTTAATAGAGGTCTTTAAAACTAGTAAAAAGATATTAAAATATGCGGATATTCCTCTACAACACGTTAATGACAGCGTTCTTAAAGGGATGAACAGACGAACGAGCAAAGCAGACATTGTGCACCTAATTTCAAAACTTCGCAAGGAGATACCTGAAATGATTATCAGAACTACATTTATAGTAGGATTTCCAGGTGAGGCCGATTCGGATTTTGAACAATTATGTACATTTGTAAAAGATATGAAGTTGGATAAAGTAGGGGTGTTCGAATTTTCTAGGGAGGAAAATACTAAGGCTTATTCCATGGAGAATCAAGTAGATGCAAAGACTAAAAGTGCACGAAAGAGACGATTAATGGAAATTCAAGAGGAAGTCTCGGCTAGTAAAATAAGTGAAAAAATCAAAAAGAATTTTGAATGTATTATAGAAGAGATTAATGAGGAGACCATTGTTGCAAGGAGCTATATGGATGCTCCAGAAATAGATGGAGTAGTTTATGTAAATGGAGATTATCTAGATGTTTACAAAGTAGGTGACTTCATAGACGTTCTGATTACAGACACCATGGAGTACGACATGATAGGAGAATTGTATGAATCTTCCAAATAAAATTACTCTTTTCAGAGTGATTCTAGTACCAGTTTTCATTTTAACTATGTATTTATTTCCTGAAAATAATTTACTATCATTTATTATTTTTTCAATTGCTGCATTAAGTGATGCTATGGATGGATATATAGCTAGAAAACACAATTTAGTTACGAATTTTGGGAAGTTTATGGATCCACTGGCAGATAAAATATTGACCATGTCCGCTTTTGTGATGTTGGTGGAAAGAGGAGCGATAGCTGCGTGGATCATTATAGTAGTCTTGACTAGAGAGTTTGCCATTACTGGATTTAGAACTCTGGCTTCTGACAGTGGAGTTACTATTGCAGCAAGCAATTTGGGAAAGATAAAGACCATTACTCAAATGGTAGCAATTATCGCATATTTCGTGGTAGGCGAATCTACTTTATTTACGATTCTGGTTTATGCGATGCTAATAGCTACTATAGTATCTGGCTATGATTACATTGTAAAAAATATTAATTTATTAAAGGATAACTGATGAAAGCAGCAGTTTTAAATATAGGAACAGAGGTGCTCATAGGGCACACAATAAATACTAACTTAACTCTTATTGCCAATATGTGTGCAGATTATGGCATATTAATACAGGAACAAGTAACCGTATCCGATTCAAAAATGGAAATTTTAGGTGGATTTTATCATCTATTTGATAAATTTGATTTAGTGTTTGTAACGGGAGGACTAGGTCCAACAGAAGATGACATAACGAGTGCTTCCATAGCAGAAGCCCTGGGCAAGGATTTAATATTAAATGAAGAAATATTAGACGGGTTGGAAAGCTACTTTAAATCTAGGAATTTTGTCATGACGTCTAATAATGTAAAACAAGCATATTTTCCAAAGGACTCGACAATAATTCATAATGACTACGGAACGGCATCAGGATTTTATGTGAATGAAGATGGAAAGATTGTACTTGTAATGCCTGGACCTCCACTGGAACTGGCTAGTATATTAAAAAACTTTCTAGAAAACTATGTTCCAGATTCAAATTTAATAATAAAAACCATCAATACCTTCGGAATAGGAGAATCGTCACTAGAATCTAGGTTGAGACATTTAAATCTAGACTATAGATATGATATAAACACGTTTATCCGAGGTGGTGGAGTCGATATAAAGATTATTACCGAAGTCGATGACCCCATTGAGATGGAAAAACTTTTAAATACAATTCGTGGAGAATTTGCTGAATATATTTATGATGAAGACTCCATATTCATTGCAAAATCCCTACTGAATGTGTTGGTTGAAAAAGGTGCTACAGTTGCCTTTGCAGAGTCTTGTACTGGTGGAAGAATTGCAGCAGATTTTACGGCAAATCCAGGTGCGTCAAAATCTTTGATTTGTTCTTTGGTAACATATTCAGAGGAATCTAAGGAAATTGAGCTGGGTGTTAAAAAGACCACCTTGGAAAAACACACAGCCGTCAGTCATGAGGTAGCAAAAGAGATGCTAGACGGAATAAAAAATAAATACCATACTGATTATAGTGGTATAGTTACAGGCTACGCAAGCCCGCCGGAGGGACAGGAACATTTAAATGGTCTTGTGTATATTGGGGTTTACGATAGAAAAAATGACAGGGAAGAAATAATTAAGTATGAATTTCGAGGTTCAAGGGAACAAATAATCATGAGAGCCACAAATAATTTATTCTTTAAAATATTATCTATGACAAAATAGGAGGATGAAATGACCGATAAAAATGAAAAAAAGAAAGCCTTAGATGCAGCTTTATCACAGATTGAAAAGCAATTTGGCAAAGGCTCCATAATGAAAATGGGCGACGATTTCAGACATGATATCGAAGTAATACCAACGGGATGTATCGAGTTAGACATTGCATTAGGCGTGGGTGGAATTCCAAGAGGAAGGATTGTAGAAATTTATGGTCCTGAATCTTCTGGTAAGACCACAGTTGCTCTACACATAGCAGCTGAAGCTCAGAAAATTGGTGGAACTGCTGCATTCATAGATGCTGAGCATGCATTGGATCCTGAATACGCTGGAAAATTAGGTGTGGATATGGAAAACCTTCTCGTTTCTCAACCGGATACGGGTGAACAAGCACTTGAAATAGCAGAAATGTTAGTGCGTTCCAACGCGGTTGACATAATCGTCATTGACTCGGTTGCTGCACTTGTTCCAAGGGCGGAAATTGAAGGAGCGATGGGAGATAGCTTTATCGGTCTACAGGCTAGGCTTATGAGCCAGGCTCTACGTAAAATCACAGGCGCTATTAGCAAGTCCAATTCAACAGTAATATTTATAAACCAATTGCGTGAAAAGGTTGGTATCATGTTTGGTAATCCAGAGACGACAACTGGTGGTAGAGCTTTGAAATTCTATTCAACCATTAGATTGGAAGTTAGAAAAGCTGATAGCATTAAGGAAGGCGATGTATTCTTAGGAAATAGAACTAGGGTTAAGGTTGTAAAAAATAAAGTTGCACCTCCTTTTAGGACGGCTGAATTCGACATTATATATGGACAAGGAATTTCAAAGATAGGAAATATTTTAGATGCTGCAGCAAATGCAGATATAGTTAAGAAAGCAGGTTCTTGGTACAGCTATAATGGCGACAGAATGGGCCAAGGTAGAGAGAATGCAAAGGCATATCTAGAAGAAAATCCAAGTGTATTAGCAGAGGTAGAAAGACTTGTAAGAGAGCATTACAATCTTTCAAAGGTACCTACAGTTGATGTGGCACCAAAGGATACACCTGAAGATTTATTTGATATTGCAAGTAAAGAAGAGTAGAAATGAAGCTGCTCTTCTTTACTGATACTCACGTTAGGGCGACCAACCCTAGAAGTCGCTTAGACGATTATTATCATACATCCATAAAGAAGTTTGAAGAGATAAGAGATTATGCAAATTCTATGGGAGTAGATTATGTAATACACGGTGGAGATTTATTTGATAGACCAGATACTGCCATAAAACCGACTTCAGACATTGGAAAAATATTGGCGTCATTTAAGATGCCCATTTATATAGTTTCAGGAAATCACGATATTTATGGATATAATATAGATACTGTAAACAGATCCATGCTGGGATTACTAGACTCAGTTGGAATATTAAATATGATTCCAGAGGATGGCGTACTCTTAAAAGATGATGGACTAAGTGTGCTTCTATTAGGAGTGCCATATAGCACTTATATAGATAGCGACAAAGAAAACTATATTGTGAAAAAGGCTGAATTAAAATATAAGGCGGACTATATAATAAATATAGTTCATGGTTTTTTGACAGATAGAAAATTTATAGAAAATGTACCCCACACTTTGGTACATGAAATTTATGAAACTGATGCGGATTTGACCCTAACAGGACACTATCATTCTGGCTATCTAACGCACTATCATGAAGGAAAAATATTTTCTAACCCTGGTAGCTTACTGAGAATATCAGGTGCAGATGTAGGTAGAAAGCCAAAATTCTTGGAAATCAATATTTCAAATGAAAAAATAGAAGTGCTTGAGAAGTATTTGAAATGCGCACTACCAGGTGACCAAATTTTTGATAAAACGGCAAAGGAAGAGGACCAATTTAAGAAGGAGAGACTTTTACACTTTTCCGATACAGTAGATCAAAATATTGATTTAGAGCGACTTAATTTGGAAGATATCATAACTTCCATCGCAATAAGTGAAAACTTCGATGAAAAAATTAGAAACGAAGCAAAGAAACGATTGGATATAGCAAAGGAATTGTACAATGATTTCAATCACTAAATTAACATTAGAAAATTTTCAATCACATAAATACACAGTAATAAACTTTGATGAAGGTTTAAACTCCATAGTTGGTGCTACTGACAGTGGAAAAACTGCTATTTTTCGTGCGTTGAAATGGGCATTGTATAACGATCCTTCTGGTGATTATTTTATAAGGACTGGAGAAGATTACGTATCCGTAAAGGTCGAACTCAGTAATGGGTATACGATTAGACGGTTTAGATCGAAGAGTAAAAATGGATATGAAGTTATAAACGACAAGGGAGAATCTGCAGAATTTCAAGGAATTGGAAGAACAGTTCCAGAAGAAGTTATCAGAGCTTCCAATATAGAAGTTGTTAAACTAACTCAAAATGTTGATAGCCTCATTAATATGGCTGAACAATTAGACCCACCATTTCTATTATCAGATACACCTAGCGTCAGAGCTGCAGCAATCGGAAAGCTAATAGGTTCAGATGTAATAGATACTGCCCTCAGTCACACGGTTAATGATCTTAGAATACTTGAAAGGGATAAGAGGCGTTCTGAAGAAACCCTTAAGACCATCAATGAGGATTTAAAAGGTTATGATTACCTAAATGACTTAGAAAAGACTTTGGATAAAATAGAAGGCATAAGAGCGATTATTAAAGAAAAACAATCTATTTTATCATCTTATGAAGTTATTTTAAGTAAATATGAAAAATTACAGAAGGAAAAAAGCGTATTTGAAAATACAATATCTGCCCTTAAGGTAACGGAGCTTTTAGAAAAAAATTACGTAGATTCAAACCTATCAATAATGAAATTACAACAATTATCAAGGATTGATGAAAAGTTTAAATCCGTAACACGACAAAGTAGAGGGTTTAAATCACAAATAGATAATTTGCAAACCATTAATAAAGCGGTTCCGTTGGGAATTGATTTAGATAAAAAAATTAGCGAACTGAATAAATTAGAGTCACTATATAATAAATCACAGAATGTTTTAAAGATTAGAGCAGTAGAAGAAGGTCGTATTGAAAAACTAAGAGACCTGCCGACCCTTGTAACAATAAATGAAAGACTAAGTTCGCTAATAAGAAAAGAGAGCCAATACAGCGAAAAACAATTAAAGCTCACAGAAACTCAAAGTAGAATTAAAAATGGAAATGATTTTATGTTAAGGTATGGCAGTTTGGAGAAAACTAGTAACATTGAAATAAATATTTCTAATTTATACAAAAAATATAATGAGCTTTCTGCCATTTATGCTAGATTAAATAAATTGAATGATGAAATCTTAAATACAAAGAAGCAATATAGTAGGCAGCAAACTATTTTAGAAAATTCAATTGGGATGTATAAGAGTATTTATAACAGTATGGACGTATGTCCTACATGTTTGAAACCAATCGATAAAAATAACGATGAAGAGATATTAAAACACTTACACGAGGTATAAAATGAGCTACGAAGAAAAATTAAAAAGATTAAGAAAAGACATAGATGACGCGACAAATATGAAGAACAAAGCCGAAGGGCAGTTGGAAGCATTAAAACGTCAAGAGTCTGATTTACTAGAAGAACTTAATGAATTGGGAATAAAACCTGAAAATTTAGGGTTGGAAATAGAAAATCTGAAGAAGGAGATTGATAGACTGTTTAATGAAGCGGATAGTCTAATTCCAAGAAACTTGATAAATAGGTGATAATAATGCATGACTTAGATAATGACATCCAAAAACTAAAAAAACTATATACAGAAGAAAGACTTAAGAAGGACATGCTGGAGGTTGAGAAGGAAAAAGTAACGGCAGAGGTTATGAAATTAACAGAAGAAGTTGACATACTGGATAAAGTTATTATACTTTTTCAAAAATCCTCCCAGTATGCAAGGGAGCAAGCTAAAGTTAGGATTGAAAAATTAACATCAAACAGTTTACAGTATATTTTTCAATCTGATTACAAATTTGAGGTTGAGTTGACTGAATCACGAAAAGTTGCAAACGCAGAGTTTTTTGTCGTAGAGGAAAATGAAAATGGGATTGTAAAAACGCAACCCACAATTTCAAATGGTGGCGGAATTGTAGATATAGTTTCTCTGGCACTTAGATTGGCATTTATGGAAAATACAAATCCAAGGGTAGACGGACCGCTTATCCTAGACGAGCCAGCAAAACATGTAAGTGACGAATATTCCTTTGATATTGGAAATTTTTTAGTAGAATTTTCAAAATCTACAAATAGACAAATTATTATGATAACCCACAACTTGCATCTAGCAAATTTATCTAACAATGTGTATAAAGTAGAACAAATAGATGGAATTTCCAAAGTTGAAAGACAATTCAACTAGATATATTATTTTTATTATGACACAAATAATTATTAACTATAGATTAATAGTAGCAAAGAGTGAAACAGCTATTGACTATATTTCTAAAAAACGATAAAATTATATGATAGTTAATTAAATTACTAAAATTTTATATGAAACTTGAAAACTAAATATTGATGAGGAGGTGTTCTTTATAGAATATATCTTTTATTTAATCATCGGTATTGTAAGCTTTATAGTTGGTTTCGTTGTAAAAAGCCTAAATTCCAAAGGAAAGGCTGATAGCATCGAAGAAATTGCCAAGAGAAAGCTGATTGATGCCGAGAGAGAAAGTGAATCTATGAAAAAGGAAATACTTCTCGAAGCTAAGGAAGAAATTCATAAAATGAGATCTGAGGCGGACAGGGAAAACAGAGACCGAAGAAATGAAGTCAACAAACTGGAAAAACGCCTGTTAAACAAGGAAGAGCAGCTAGATAAGCGTGCAAACAATCTTGAAAAGAAAGATGAGTCTTTAATTCAACAAATTAAAAATGTTGAAGAAAAAGAAGCCAGAATTGATGAATTGATTAGCCGAAGGACCACTGAGCTTGAAAGAGTATCGGGATTAACGTCTCAACAAGCAAAGGAAGTATTACTTGAAGAACTAAAAAGTGATGTAACGCAGGAATCTGCAGCTATTATTAGGGAATTCGAAACAAAAACCAAGGAAGAATCTAACAAAATAGCAATGAACGTTATCGCAACTGCAGTACAAAAAGTGGCATCTGACTATGTTGCTGAATTGACTGTAACTACTGTAAGTCTCCCTAATGATGATATGAAGGGGCGCATTATTGGCAGGGAAGGTAGAAATATT
>CAYUJY010000020.1:0-18056 GCA_964445145.1 uncultured Peptoniphilaceae bacterium
GAAAATACAAGCCAACTGAGGGTCCTTCCCTCGAGGTATATTTCGAGGGCGATTTATATTCTAAAGGGTATGAAATGGAAATTTGGGTTCCTGTAATAGAGGTATAGTATGACGGAAAAGGAAAAAATGCTAGCTGGGCTTAATTACGACGCTGGAGATCCAGAGTTAGCTAAGGGCAGGGCAATAGCGAAAAGAATCAGTCGTGAACTATCTGTTGCCGATAGGGAAAGCGACGAGTATGAACTTTTGCTAAAGGAGCTAATAGGAGAGTGGGGAGAGGGTTCTTGGATAGAAGCTCCATTTTATTGTGACTATGGTTACAATATTTCCCTCGGCAAAAAGTTTTATGCCAATATGAATGTGGTTATGCTAGATTATGCAAAAATTACAATCGGCGACAATGTGTTGGTGGGACCATTTTGTGGGTTTTACACGGCTACACACCCCATAGAACCTGATGGGAGATTGGCAGGACTAGAGTCTGCAAAGCCCATAACTATCGGTAATAACGTGTGGATTGGTGGACATGTGGTAATAAATCCCGGTGTTACCATCGGAGATAACTCTGTAATAGGTTCTGGTAGTGTCGTAACGAAGGATATTCCACCAGGCGTTGTAGCCGCAGGAAATCCATGCAAAGTGATTAGAGAAATATGATATTGGTGAAATAAAAAT
Organism: uncultured Peptoniphilaceae bacterium; assembly: GCA_964445145.1. Taxonomy (GTDB): domain Bacteria; phylum Bacillota; class Clostridia; order Tissierellales; family Peptoniphilaceae; genus CAYUJY01. Next base: position 676 of record CAYUJY010000020.1, read on the forward strand.
TCCTTCCAATATTCCTTCCAAGAATTTCTTTCTTCCTCTGTGGAAATTTTGTCGTGGTTTATTGATAGGGTTGATTTTTCTCCACCTGCTTTATTTTGAATATTTACATTTAACATACTGCCGTCCGATAGATTTATCTTCCAATATCTCCACTTTTCAGACTTAGAAATTCGAGGACTATCTTCTGCAGAAATCCCTTTGAACTCTCTCGTATCCACCACATAATTTACCCAATGCTCCAAGGTGCTATCCATATCTCCTATGAGAGTTTTACTAGTTGAGGTGCTGAAATCTCCATCGCAGCGCTGACCAACTATTCGTATACCAGCTTCCTGTTCGTAGGTCACGGCTACGGATTGGGCCCACCATTCGGGATTGTCGGAATTGCCTTCCTCATTGATAATTCGAAGAGCCTCTATGGCGAGGTCTGTGTGGTTTATATATTTGTAATTTTCCAATAGCTTTAGCCATCTATCCCATGAAATCTTTGTGCCGTTTTCCACCTGTCTTATTTTTGGGTTTTCACTCATAGGAGGGCCTCCACCACCTTTTTTATAATTTCCTTAGGTAGTTCCTCTTCCAATGATAAATGCATCGTTCCCTTTCCCCTAACATATGGCTTTATCTCTGATAATATTTCCTCGTCCTTAGGCAGGGGATAGATTCCCAGATGGTCTTTAAATGCAGAGATGTACACCCTCGCCCTTTTTTTGTCCACCTTATAGCCTATTATTCCATAGCTTAAAACTTCGTTGTTATTGGGGATCAGTGATTTTACATATTCCCTAAGCTCCATAAACTTTTCCTTTGCATTTTCAGGGATATTATTAATATATTCTTCCACCGTTTCTATCTTTAACTTTTCAGTGGAGTAGAGTTTCCAGGATTTTTTAAGCATATTTTCCAAAACTTCAAGATCAATGTCTTCCAGTTTGTTTACATAAAGGCAGGACACACTTGTCTTATGTTTGCCAAGGGTATTTAACTCATCTGCATAGGCTTCAAAGCCTTCGGTAAAATAGAAGGTGATTGCAGATTTTCTGGGAGAAAATGCCATTTGGGGAGTATCTCCCTCCCTACCGGACTCGTACTTATAGTGCATGGTTCCGAAGCCAATAATCGAAGGTCCATACATGTGGGGTTCCATATTTACTATGGATTTCATAATATTTATAATTGAATTTGATTCCTTCTGTCTTTTTTCTGATACTGACTCTAAAAATTCTTCTACTGGGACTTCCGTTGCCTTTGTTTTATTTTCTTTAGCCATGTTATTCTCCTTCAAAAATAGACTTAATAGTTAAATCATCAACTTTGATTTTATATGTACCCATATTATTAAGTAAAAGCTTGAATACAATGGGAATCGGGTAATATATTCATATATTATATTGACGTGATTTTGACGGTTAATTTCACACAAATTATCTTGACAAAAGGGCAATATAAAAATATACTATAAAAAGTATATAAATAATTTTATATAAATAATTTAACGAGGTGGAACAAATGATATTTGAAGAATTAAAAGAAGTTATTGTAGAAAACTTAGGTTGTGACGCAGATGCGGTTACTCTAGAGGCTGAATTAATAAATGACTTAGGCGCTGATTCACTAGATGCAGTAGAACTTTCAATGGCTATTGAAGACAAGTTCGAAGTTGCTATCCCTGATGAAGATTTTGCTAAGTTAGTTACTGTTTCAGATATTGTAAAGGCTATTGAAGAAAGAAAATAGGTGCTAAATGGATCTAGATAAGATCAAAGCGCTTCTTGAACTTTTTGAAGGCACTACGGCGTCGAGGCTGTCCATCGAAGAGGATGGATTCAGGATTTCTATGGAAAAGGAATCCAGCAAAGTGGTTTATACCATGCCTGAACCAGCTGTGGTGCCTTTGTCTAATGTTTCTGGACAAGAGGCGGCTAATATAGTTAATAATGTACCGGTATCAACCGGATTTATAGTGAAGGCTCCATTGGTTGGGACCTTTTATCAGGCATCGGCACCTGGTGCTGATCCATTCGTTAAAGTGGGCTCTGAGGTATCTGAAGGTGATGTTATATGCATAATTGAAGCCATGAAGATGATTAACGAAATCAAATCGCCCGTTTCAGGGAAAGTAGTTAAGATATTTCCTAAGGATGGAGACCTGGTTGGATTTGACGACCATATTTTTGAAATTGAGGAAAACTGATGCTTAAGAGAGTATTGATTGCGAATCGTGGGGAAATTGCCATTCGCATTATTAGGTCATGCCATGAATTGGGGATTGAGACGGTTAGTATATATTCCAGTTCTGACAAGGATCAAGTACACGTAAAGATGTCTGACTATTCAGTTTGTGTGGGGGGACCAAGATCCCAAGACAGCTACTTAAATTATACGAATATACTTTCAGCGGCTACATCCTTGGGGTGTGATGCAATTCACCCGGGGTACGGATTTTTGTCTGAAAACACGGAGTTTGCAAGATTGGTTGAAGCTTGTGGAATGAAATTTATAGGACCTAGTGCAGATGCCATAGAACTAATGGGCGAAAAGGCAAGGGCTAGGGAGCTTATGAAAAAGAGTGGCGTTCCTACGGTTCCCGGTTCCGATGGCGTAGTTACTACCTTGGAAGAGGCTAGAGCAGTCATCGATGAAATTGGATTGCCAGTTTTGTTAAAGGCATCCAGTGGTGGAGGCGGCCGTGGAATGCGTAGAGTATACGATATTTCCCAATTGGAAGCCATGTTTAACAGCGCTCGAGCTGAAGCTATGCAGGCCTTCGGAAACGATGAAATGTACATTGAAAAGCTGATTATTAACCCAAAACATATAGAAATTCAAATACTCGCAGATAGTTACGGTAACGTAATTCATTTGGGGGAAAGGGAATGTTCAATCCAGAGGAAGAATCAAAAAATGATAGAGGAGTCTCCCTCTGCTTTTGTTGACCCAAAAATGCGTGAAGAAATGGGTAAAATGGCAGTACTTGCTGCCAAGGCATGCAACTACGAAAATGCTGGTACCATAGAGTTTGTAGTGGATGAAAATAAAAATTATTACTTTATCGAGATGAACACGAGAATACAAGTTGAGCATCCAGTCACTGAAATGGTTACAGGTATAGATTTGATTAGGGAACAACTGAGAACAGCTAGTGGATTGAAACTATCAAAAACTCAAGAGGAAGTAAAATTTAGAGGCCATGCCATAGAGGTTAGAGTAAATGCAGAAAATCCGTTGGAGGGTTTCAGACCATCCATTGGAACAGTTGACTTTTTATTTTTACCGGGGGGCTTTAACACTAGGTTTGATACTTTCTTATACAACGGCTGCGCCATATCTCCATATTACGATTCCATGCTTGGTAAAATTATCGTGGTTGGGGAAACTAGATTGGAAGCGGTGCGAAGGATGAGAAGGGCCATAGAAGAGACAATAATTTCAGGTATTGATACAAACTTAGGAATTCAATATGCAATTATGCATGATTTAGATTTCTTAAGGGGGAATTTCAATACTGGTTTTATAGAAGAAAAATTAGACAGTTTGTTGGAAATGATAAGAATAACGGGGGTATAGTATGGAGAAATTTGAAAAAAGGAGATCTCTCCTTTCTTTTTTAAGAACTAACAGATCGACGACGACACCTCCCAAGGATGTTCCGGACAATCTTTATTACAAGTGCAAAAATTGCGAAGCCATGACCTTGAGGGAGAAGATGATAGACAACCTTATGGTATGTCCAAAGTGCGGTCATCATCATTATATTTCTGCAAAGAGACGCTTAGAATTGACCATGGATAACGATTATACGATTATTTCTGCAAAGCCTGCATATAAAAACCCACTTGGTTATCCGGATTATGAGAAGAAACTGAATGAAAATAAGACCAAATCAGGTGAGCAAGAGGCAGTTGTGTGTGCTAGGGGTAAGATTTCTGGAAATGAAGTGGTTGTCATAGTCATGGACCAGGGGTTTTTAATGGGCAGCATGGGTGCGTATGTGGGAGAAGAAATTACCAAGGCTTTTGAATATGCTGGTAGAAGACGACTTCCAGTAGTTGCCTTCACTGCAAGTGGTGGAGCTAGAATGCAAGAGGGGATAGTATCCTTAATGCAAATGGCGAAAACCTCAAATGCAGTTAGGGAACATTCGGAAAGGGGATTGCTGTACCTTTGCATAAATACTCATCCAACCACTGGTGGCGTAACGGCCAGCTTTGCTTCGCTTGCCGATATTACGTTGGCTGAACCGGGTGCCTTAATAGGTTTTGCTGGACCGAGGGTTATAAAGCAAACCATAGGCCAAGATTTGCCAGAGGGTTTTCAAACTGCAAAGTTCCAATTGGAGCATGGTTTTATAGATGAAGTGGTGGAGAGAAAAGACCTTAGGGGTCACATTGGCAAGATTCTCTCACTACACAAATAGAGGTTATCATGATAGATAAAATTGAACAAAAATACTTAAAGCTAAAAACTGAAATGGACCAAAGCTCCATATCCAGGAAGGAAGTTCTGGAGAAGGAAATAGCTGAACTATTAAAGTCAGCTAAAAGTGGACTAGAGCCCTATGATAGGGTTTATTTAGCTCGCCACAAGGAGCGTCCCAAGGTTGACTTTTTTATAGATTCTTTGCTGGATGATATCGTATATCAAAGGGGAGATAGGTTTTTCGGAGAAGACTATTGCCTAATCGGCGGAATTGCCAGATACAAGGGAAAGCCTGTGACGTTTTTGGGAACCGTAAAGGGCGAAAACCTTGAAGAAAATTTAAAGACAAACTTTGGAATGCCAAATCCGGAAGGATATCGCAAGGCTAGAAGATTGATGGACCAGGCTAATAAATTCGGTAGACCTGTGCTTTGTTTTATAGACACTTCTGGTGCTTATCCGGGATTGGGCGCCGAGGAACGGGGACAAGGCGAAGCCATAGCCCAATCCATTATGAATATGTTCGACTTAAAGGTGCCTGTGATTTCCATAGTTACTGGGGAAGGTGGCAGTGGTGGAGCATTGGCTTTAGGTGTAGGAAATTCCGTAATATTGTATGAAAACTCTGTATACTCCATACTTTCTCCAGAGGGTTTTGCGTCCATAATCTGGAAGGATTCGGGACGTGCCAAGGATGCTTCAAAAATTATGAAGCTAACCGCTCAGGATTTATTAAAAATGAAAATAGTGGATAAGGTCGTGGAAGAGGATATTTCATTTTCCAAGGAAGGCTTTATTGGAAATATACAAAGACTGGACAGCGTAATAGAAGCTGAGCTAAATGCCTTGTCCAAACTATCTGGCAGTAGACTACAAGCCATGAGGGTAGAGAAATTTAGGAAAATAGGGAGGTAATATGGGAATAAAAATATTAAGAACTTCTAGGTATGTACCTCCTAGAGTAGTAGAAAATTGTGAATTTGAAGCGGTTATAGACACATCCGATGAATGGATTAGGGAAAGAACGGGGATTGAGAGAAGACATTTTGTCGAGCTTGAAGATACCTCTGACTTGGCACTAAATGCCGTGGAATCCTTTAAAAATGAAGATTTGTCCAAGGTGGATGCCATTATTGTAGCGACATTTACACCTGATTTAATAACCCCATCCATAGCGTCTATAATACAAAAGGAATTGGGAATTAAAGAAGATGTAATGGCATTTGATTTTAATATGGCTTGTAGCGGATTTGTTGCAGGCTTACGCCTTGCAGATTCCTTAATCGAAGAAGGTAGACGCGCAATCGTAGTAGGTGCTGAAGTTATCTCCAAGGTAATGGACCTTACGGATAGAAGAACGTGCATACTTTTTGGAGACGGAGCAGGGGCTGTTTTGTTGGAAAAAAATTCCGAGCCATCTTTCTATGATGTAGGCTCTAGGGGAGATTTTGACAATCTTCATGCACTGGGCAGGACTTCCAATCCGAATGCAGACAGAGCATTGTTTATGGAGGGGAAGGAAGTTTTCAGATTTGCGACGGACATTATGGTAAAGACCATTGAAAGAACTTTAAATAAGGCGGAACTTTCCTTGGAAGACATTGACCATTTCGTATGTCACCAAGCAAATAGTAGAATCATATCCCATGTACAAAAGAAATTAAAGTTAGATCCTGAAAAATTCTTTATGAACTTACAAAATTATGGAAACACTTCAGCTGCGAGTATTCCAATTGCGCTGGATGAGATGAATGAAAAAGGATTACTAAAGGAAGGTCAGAAAGTTGTGTTAGCCGGCTTTGGCGGCGGATTGAGTTGGGCATCAACTGTGATAGATTGGTAGGGAGAAAATGAACTTAAATAAAATTGTTGACGTAAAATATCCAATTATACAAGGCGGGATGGCACATATTGCGACGGGGGAGTTTGCTGCAGCTGTATCCAATGCAGGTGCATTGGGCTTGATAGCTTCCGGTGGCCACAAGCTAGAGGATTTTAAAGAACAAATTAGAATATGTAGGGAATTAACCGACAAACCTTTTGGTGTAAATTTGATGCTTATGAACTACGAAGTAGATGAAATGGCGCAAATTATTGCAGACTTTGAGGTTCCTGTTGTAACTACAGGTGCAGGTAACCCTTCTAAATATATAGATATGTGGAAAAGTAAAGGAATTAAGGTTATTCCAGTGGTTCCAAATCCAACCTTGGCAGCTAGAATGGAAAGCCTAGGTGTAGATGCTGTTATTGCAGAAGGTACGGAGGCAGGCGGGCACATTGGAGAAATGACTACCATGACTTTGGTTCCACAGGTTGTGGATAGGGTTAAAATTCCAGTGATTGCAGCAGGTGGTATTGCATCGGGGCGACAAATGTTTGCTGCTGAAATTTTGGGTGCCATCGGCGTACAGGTGGGAACCATGCTATTGGTAGCAGACGAGTGTCCAATTCACGAAAACTACAAGGATAGAATAATAAGAGCAAAGGACACGCAAATTGCCGTAATCGGCAGAATTGGTGGAATTCCCGTTAGACTTATTAAAAACTCCATGTCCAACGAATACGTTGCGAGGGAAAAAGAGGGCTGGGACAAAGAACAGTTAGAAATATTTACAATTGGTGCACTGCGAAGGGCGGTCAAAGACGGAGATGTAAATGAAGGCTCCTTGATGGCAGGCTTGGTTGTAAATCAAATAAATGAGAAAAAGCCTTTAAAGGATATCCTAGAAGGTCTTTATAACGAATACTTGGAGGATAAAAAGAAGTTCTATGAAGGGTATGAAAATAGGTAAATTTAATTTAGACGTTCCTATAGTACAAGGAGGAATGGGTGTAGGAGTATCCTTGGGAAGATTGGCTGGAAGTGTAGCTAAGGAAGGCGGCGTTGGAACCATATCCTACGTTGGCATAGGTTACAGGGATCCCGATTTCTACAAGGATATTGACGAGGCGAATAAAAAAGCCTTCGTAGAGGAGTTGGCGAAGGCTAGGGAAATATCCCAAGGTAGGGGAATGATAGCGATAAATATCATGCAGGCTATCACAAATTTTGAGGAACATGTAAGATTCGTTGCAAATACTGGGGTAGATGCTATAGTCGTTGGGGCAGGATTGCCATTAAACCTACCTTCTTTAGTAGAGGGTTCTGATGTACTCATAGCTCCAATAATCTCAAGCAAGAGAGCACTGGACCTGATTTGTAGAACTTGGACTAAAAAATATAATAGACTACCTGATTATGTAGTGGTGGAGGGCAGCAAGGCTGGGGGACATTTAGGATTTAAACAGGCAGAAATAGAGGAGCCTAGACCGCTTAAGGAAATACTCGAAGAAGTCGTGGCATATAGAGACGAAAAGGGTTATACCTTCCCAATTATCGCAGGTGGTGGGGTAATTAGCAGTTCGGATGTTAAGGAAATGCTAGATGCTGGAGCTTCAGGAGTTCAATTGGGAACTAGATTTATAGCAACTTATGAATCTGATGTCTCCGACGAATTCAAAAACCAAATTATAAATGCCACAGCTGACGATGTGAGATTAATATTTTCACCGGTTGGAATGCCTGCTAGAGCAGTCTGGACACCGCTTTTAGACAACGTTGAAAAATATGGCAGGATAAAACCTAAGCGATGCGTAAACTGTCTCGTTCCATGTGACCCAAAAACTACGAAATATTGTATAAGCGAAGCACTAATAAATTCCGCAAAGGGAAATATGGAAGAAGGCTTAGTTTTCTCTGGAGAAAACGTGGACCAAGTAAATGAATTGAAGAGCGTTAAGGAAATTATAGAAGATTTGACGAAGGAGTTGGTTTAGTTGAAGGCAATACTATTTGCAGGACAAGGAAGCCAACAAGTTGGAATGGGCAAGGACTTTTATGAAAGCTACGACCTGGCAAAAAACTTCTATGACAACTTAAGTTCGACTGTTGATATAAAAAGTGCATCCTTCGATGCAGATTTAGAAACCATATCGAAGACCAATATAACCCAACCAGTCATGATAGCATTCCAATCGATGGTATCAGAGCTGTTAAAAAATGAAGGCATAGAATTTGATTATGCATGTGGACTTAGCATCGGAGAATATGCAGCATTGGCACAGGCGGAGGTTCTAACGTCTCAAGAAGCCGTAGATATAGCCACGAAGCGTGGAGCTTGGATGCAAGAAATTGGCGAATCTATGAATTCCAAAATGGTTGCAGTTATGGGAATTGAAAAGGATGTGCTATTAAAGCATTTGGACGATGCCTCCCAAGGAGATTCCAGGGTTGAAATTTCCAATCTAAACTGCCCAGGACAAATAGTCGTATCCGGTGATGAAGCTGCCGTAGGAAGGCTAGAACAAAGTTTAACAGGAGTTGCAAGAAGATTAATTCCGTTAAATACCTCAGGCGCTTTCCACACTTCTTATATGAAGGAAGTGGAAGATAAATTGGGTGAGCTATTCGAAGACATTGAATTTAAAGTTGAGAAAACCAAAGTAGCCTACAATTTTACCGGGGGGCAACTAGGAGATGAAAATGTTAAGGATGCCATGAAATATCAAGTTTCCCATGCAGTGCGATTCGAGGAATGCTTAGAATATATGATTTCACAGGGTGTAGATACCTTTGTGGAAGTAGGATTTGGCGGAGTTTTAAAAGGATTTATTAGAAAAATAGACAAGACTAAAACCGTTTATGAAATAAATTCCGTTGAAAGCTACGAGAACTTTTTAAAAGAGGTGAAAAATGACTGATAAAAAAGTTGCATTGATAACTGGTGCTGGAAGGGGAATAGGTAAAGAAATCGCCCTTCGACTTGCTAAAGATGGCTTTGATATTGCATTAAATTACAGATCTAATCTAGAGGAAGCAAAGGTTGTGGAAAACGAACTAAGTGTACTAGGTGCAGATGTGTATTTGGTAAAGGGAGACGTATCCAAGCAACAAGACTGTGAATTCGTATTTAATTCTTCCGTAGAATATTTCGGCAAGGTTGATGTACTAGTGAACAATGCCGGAATTACAAAGGATAACCTAATACTTCGCATGACTGAAGATGACTTTGATGCTGTAATAGAAACCAATTTAAAGAGTGCATTTTTGATGATGAAATTGGCTGCAAAGCACATGTCCAAAAGACGTGAAGGTAGGATTATTAACATTTCAAGCATAGTTGGCATTAGGGGTAATGCAGGACAGGTAAATTATGCAGCGTCTAAGGCTGGCGTAATCGGTATGACAAAATCCCTCGCTAGGGAGCTAGGCTCTAGAAATGTATTAGTAAATGCTGTGGCTCCAGGTTTTATAAAGTCAGATATGACCGATAAACTTTCACCTGAAGTTATAAAAAAATATGAAGATGAAATTGCTTTGAAGAAATTAGGTACGACGGCAGACGTTGCAAATCTTGTAGCCTTTTTGGCGGGTGAGAATTCTTCCTACATTACTGGCCAAGTTATCAGCGTTGATGGGGGGATGAATATTTAATGAAGAGAAGAGTTGTAATTACCGGTATAGGGGCAGTTTCAACAATTGGAAATAATGCTGATGAAATTTATAACAGCATTGTCAACAAAAAGTGTGGAATTTCTAAAATAGAAGGATTTGACGCCACTGAACTTTCTGTAAGTCTAGCAGGCGAGGTCAAGGACTTTAACCCCGAAGAATTTATTGATAAGAAATCCATAAAGAGAACAGACAGAGTAACTCAATTTGCAATTGTGGCAGCAACCAGAGCTTTTTACGATGCTGGTTTTGAAAAAAATCAACTGGAGGGAAATACTAGATACGGTGTTATCGTAACCAGCGGAATCGGCGGACTATCCACGATTGAAAAGGAACATACGGTTGGTATGACTAAGGGTTTTTCTAAAATCTCTCCATTTTTTATACCAATGAGTATTATAAATATTGTGGCTGCTCAAATCGCCATAGATTTAGGCCTCAATGGGATTTGCTATAGCCCAGTGACTGCTTGTGCAGCTGGAAATGATGCCATAGGCCAAGCTTTTAGAAGTATTAGGGATGGCTACTCCGATTTAATTTTAGCTGGAGGGGCAGAAGCGAGCATAACTCCACTGGCAATAGGTGGATTTGCGTCCATGAAAGCATTGAATACCAGCACAGACCCTAATCGTGCATCAATTCCTTTCGACAAGGAAAGAGGTGGTTTTGTCATGGGAGAAGGTGGAGGCGTATTGGTGCTTGAGGAATATGAACACGCAAAGGCTAGGGGCGCAAAAATCTACGCTGAAGTTGTGGGTTACGGCGCTACATGCGATGCTTTCCACATAACTGCACCAAATGAGGAAGGGTATTATGCAGCTGCAGCGATGACGCTGGCGTTGAAGGATGCTGACCTTAAGCCAGAAGACATAGGCTACATAAACGCCCACGGCACTTCCACACCACTTAATGATAAGGGAGAAACCTTAGCGGTGAAAAAGGCGTTTGGAGACCATGCTTATAGGCTTTACATGAGTTCAACAAAATCCATGACAGGTCATTTATTGGGTGCATCAGGTGGTATCGAGGCTATAATTTCAGCTGTAGCTTTGAACAAGGGTATTATCCCTGCCACTTTAAATTATGTTGTTCCCGATGAGGAATGCGACCTACAAATTGTACCTAATGAGCCAATTATGCAAGAAGTGGATTATGCCATGAGCAATTCCCTAGGTTTTGGCGGTCACAATGCATCTGTAATATTTAAAAGGTGGAAATAATGGAACTTAACTCAAATCAAATACAAGAAATAATTCCCCATAGATATCCTATGCTGTTGGTGGATAAAATTATTGAACTGGAACCAGGTGAAAGTGCCGTAGGCATCAAAGGTGTCACTGCAAATGAACAGTTTTTTCAAGGACACTTCCCTGACTACCATGTGATGCCAGGAGTTTTAATAATCGAGGCTTTGGCACAAGTGGGAGCAGTTGCCATATTATCCCTAGAGGAGTACAAGGGTAAAATTGCGTTTTTTGGCGGCATTAAAAATGCTAGATTTAAAAGACAGGTAGTGCCAGGAGATACCCTTCGCTTAGAAATAAAACTGACATCTAGAAGGGGCCCAATAGGAGTAGGGGAAGCTGCAGCATATGTGGGAGACGAGTTGGCGGTTAAAGCTGAATTAACCTTTGTTGTAAAGTAGGGATTAGATGATAAAAAAGGAATTTTCAGAAATATACGAAAAATTTAAACTTAACTTTTACAGAAATATATATTTAGAGACGGAAGATAGCGAGAACAACGGATTTGACTTAACCATAACCGAATCCTTTTGCTTGGAAGTAATTAAATCTTTAAAGAATGCTACCGTTAGAGATGTTGCCAAATTTATGAGGACATCTCAACCGAATGCAGCCTATAAAGTAGCCAATCTAGCAAAAAAAGGATATGTTACAAAAACTCAATCGGAACAAGATAAAAGGACATTTTTCCTTGAAGTGACTGATAAGTACTACGATTACTCCAAGGTGAAAAATAGATATATAGATGTGGTGGTTGATAGGGTTGAATCAAGTTGTACCCCTGAGGAAATTGAAACTTTTCGTAAAATTTTAAATTTAATGAACGAAGAGTTAATGCCTGAAATAAAGCAACATATGAAAAAATAAGAAAAAATACAGGAATTTTGTCCTGTATTTTTTGTTGGAGAATTTATATTATTTAAAAAGTTCAGAGCTGGCGTAGGTGCGTCCATCCACTATTGTAAGGCCCTTTAAGGTAAATTCCTTATCGCCCACAATTACTAACTTCGTTTTTGTATTAATCCTAATGACTTGGCTGCTAATTTTAATCTCAATAGTTTTGGTGGAATCTTGCCACTCTACTTCTCCTCCAGCATTTTCAAAAATTTGTCTGATGAGGTAAAGCTTTTCTCCATTTTGAGATACGGGCTCTAGGGTGTAGATGATTGGATTTCCCGAGAGCTTTATTTCATGGGAATTTTTCACGCCCACATCTTCCAAGATTATAATTTTATCAGGATTAGTTTGTGGTGGTAGACTCCTAGTAGAGTTTTTGTACAACACTATCAAGTCTTTATTCAATATGTCTTTGGCTAGACGTTTTTCGCCCTTTATATTTACGATAGTTGAATTTTCTGGATTGTTTATTACCAATCTAGCCTCATGTCCATTTCCGTGCTCGTCGTAGTAATCTACATCAGAGTAGTAGCCATCTTCTGCAGGTATGAAAATTACCGTGGGAGAAAATTGTGCTGGGTAGCTTTGAAGTACGGGTGTGTGTTTTCTATAATATACATCTAGCTTTTGATCCTTTTTGAGCTCCCCTATGGCAACCATCTTTCCATTTTTACCATCTATGACGATGGAATCATCACTAAGTAGCAATACCCAACCAACTTCCTTGGCTCCGTCTTCCTTAAAGGACACTTTGATACCTTTTTCATCCTTATCGATGTTTGCAACAGCTCCCACCATCTTGCTAAAACCCATTTCTGGATTTGATTCGATTTTTTTTATATTTTCGGCAGAGGCATAAACAATACTAGAAAAAACTAGCATCAATACCAGTGACAAAATAAATATATTTTTCATTTTGACCTCCTTGTGAGTATGCAATAAATATACCTGATAGTTTGTAAAAGGTGGTGACAAAGTAATTACATATTGTTTACAAATTGGTTAAATATTTTTCGAAAATTTTAGAGTGAGTTGCACACTACCTTATCATAGTGATAAAGCTCATAAGTCCGTGCTCCCCTTTATCCCTTCGATAGGAATGAAATCTCATATCGGTTACGGTGGAAATGTCGATTGAAATTATGTTTTCCGCTTTTATTCCTGATTCCAATAATAATCTTTTATTAATTTCCCTAGTGTCGATGAGCCAGTGGCTCTCGTCCTTACGCTTTATGGTGTCGGAGTATTCGGGAAAGCCATCGCTAAACAGCTCATACACCTCTACAGTTACCTCAAAATCATCCTTACCTATGGAAGGACCAATAAGGGCAATTATATCCTCTGGACTACTCTTATAGTAATCAGTCATCTCCCTTAAGCCTTCCAAGGATATTTTTTGTAAGGTTCCCCTCCAGCCTGAATGCATATTGGCTTGAACCATTAATCGTTTATCGTAGAGAATTATTGGTGTACAGTCGGCGTATCTCGTAATCAATATTACATCCTTTTCCTTCGTAAGCATGCCGTCCACGTCCCAATATTTTCCACCAAAGGGCATATCGTCGTAATCAAAATCCCTACCAACTACGCGTACTTTGTTCGTGTGGGATTGTTTTGCAGTAAAGAGCTTCCTTGGATTGATACCTAGCTCCTTCGTAACTATTTTCATATTGTGATTTATTACAGATAGTTCCTCAAACTGAACATCTGGGTCAAACTTGAAATCCAATTTGTTTAAGGTGAACATATTTATTAAACCTGCTTCTGTTAGGGCAGGTACTGTAATGTAGTTGATATTATCCTTTTCTATAATTTTGTATTCCATATTTACCTCGTTTCTTTATATATTTTATCATAGAAATTTTAATTTAAAAAGTAAGTAGTTTAGAGGGCTGAACATATATTAGTAAAAAATAGTAAAAATAATATACTAAAATAATTTACTTTTTTACTAAAACTGTTATAATAACATTATAAGTTTGAAGGAGTTAGTATGAATTTAGTAGAGAAGAAATCGTTTTCGATACTCAACCTAGAGAAGGAAGTCCAGTATATAAGGGACATGGCGGAATCGGGAAATAAATTAGTAAAAGTAGATGGTGCCGGGCATCATTTTATCAAGGGACAAGAACCTGAATCTCCCCTAGTAGTTATAGAATTCTTCGAAAAGGGAAAGGAAGTAAAGGATCCTGAATTTTACATAAGTCAAGGAATGAATTTAGTTAGCAGCTTTGAAGCATCTAAAGGAACCTGGAATTATTACACAGGACTCTACTCTAGTGATGAAATAGAGTATCGAGAGGATGATATTGAAGATGCTATAAAGACTATTAGGAGAAGATTAGAGATTTTTTGGACGCTAATAACCATCTCCATATTTTTCTTTTCTTTATATATGTTTGTACAAACCAGAAATCCAATTTTCATTTTGATGATTTCTGCATCGGGGGCTTTGGCGGTATATGTTGAAAGGATAAGGAGGAGTATTAAAAACAGAATAAAAAAATAATAAATAGAGGTGACTATGGCAACTATAAAAGATATAGCAAAACTTGCCGGCGTATCTCCGGCAACTGTTTCAAGGGTATTAAACAAAGACCGAAACATAACGGTCAAGAATGAAACTAGAACTAGGATATTTAACTGTGCTGAGCAGCTTGGGTACACTCCTAAGCACAAAAACAGCACTGCAGAACGCAATATCATCGGCCTTGTACAATGGATTTCATCTTATGAGGAAGTGGAAGATCCATATTACAACGCGCTTAGATTGAGTGTTGAAAACTATTTCCTAAAGAAAAAAATGTATATCCGTAGATACTACAAAGAAAATTTAAACGAAATTTACAATGACAATGAACTGAGTGGTGTAATATGCATGGGGAAATTCTCCCAGCAGCAGGCATCCTCCATTGCAAAAAAATTCAAACATATCGTGTTCGTAGACTCAAATCCCAATATGAAAATATACCACAGCGTAGTTAGCGACTTGGAAGGTGCTACCGTAGAGGTTATAGATTATCTAAAATCACGGGGACATAGAAAAATCGGTTACATCGGTGGACGCGAGCACTTGGGACCACAGAAAATTGCATTTATGGACATAAGGGAGAGTACCTTCATAGAGAGGGCGCAACTAGACCAGGAGCTAGAATACGACCCTAAATTTAAACTGGTTAGGGACTTCGATGGCATGACTGGCTACGATATGATGAAAAAGGCGCTTCTAGAAGAGGATTGTCCAACTGCATTCATATGCGCCAGCGATAGCATAGCCATAGGTGCCCTAAGGGCCATAGGCGAAGCTGAACTGGAGAATAAAAAGATTTCCGTAATTGGCTATAACGACAATACAACATCAAAGTTTTTTAACCCACCACTGACTACCATGAGTATAGATACTAAGGTGATGGGAGAACTGGCGGGGCAATTAATAATTTTCTTAATGAACAATGGAAGCAAAACTCCAATTCAAGTAACTTGTCAAACAAAGTTAATTGAAAGAGACTCGGTCTTTGATAATTAAATAGAGAATGTAGTAAATTTAAATCAGCTAAAAGCAACAAAATTACTAAGTTTCTGCAAATAATTTAGAAAAATTTAGTAAAATTATTAAAGTTTTGCAAAGTTTTGTAAGAAAACGATTGACACAATCGTTTTCATTGGATAAACTTTACTCATAAGCGGTAAACTTTACTGCTAAAATAGAGGTAGAAAGAAAGGAAGAAAATATGAAAAAATTTCTGAGCTTAATGTTAGTAATGGTTATGGTATTGTCTTTAGCAGCATGTGGACAAACAGCTAAGCCAACAGAAACAAAACCAGCTGAGACAGCACCAGCTGAAACTACAACTACAACTGAAGCTCCTGCAGAAGGAAAAGACGTTGTTAAGGTTGGAGTAGCAATTTACAAATTTGATGACAACTTCATGACTCTTTACAGAGAAGAACTTCAAAAGTACTTCAAAGAGTTAGGTGAAAAGAACGGCGTTACTTATGAAGTAGACGTTCAAGACGGAAAGCAAGACCAAGCAACACAAACTGAACAAATTAACAACTTTATCGCTCAACAAAAAGATATTATGATCCTAAACCTAGTTGATAAAACAGCTGCAAATGCAGTTATTAATATAGCTAAGGATGCAAATATTCCAGTTGTATTCATCAACCGTGAGCCTGAAACTGTAGATATGAAAATCTGGCCTGGTAAGACAACTTACGTAGGTGCTGACGCTACACAATCAGGAACATACCAAGGTGAAATAATTCTTG
Organism: uncultured Peptoniphilaceae bacterium; assembly: GCA_964445145.1. Taxonomy (GTDB): domain Bacteria; phylum Bacillota; class Clostridia; order Tissierellales; family Peptoniphilaceae; genus CAYUJY01. Next base: position 16,999 of record CAYUJY010000020.1, read on the forward strand.
AAACTCCTAACAAGGGAGACATCAATGGCGACGGTAAGATTTCTTACATCATGCTACAAGGTGACCCACAAAACGTTGACGCTCAACAAAGAACTGAATTCTCAATTAAAGCTTTAGTTGATGGCGGAGCTACTCCAGACGCACTTGCTGAACCATACCAAGGAAACTGGGAAGCAGCAAAGGGACAAGAGTTTACTGCAAACGCACTTGTACAATTTGGACCAAACCTAGAAGTTGTTTTTGCTAACAACGACGGTATGGCAATGGGCGCTATCCAATCAATAAAATCAGCTGGTAGAGTAGTAGGCGAAGACATATACCTAGTAGGTGTTGACGCTATACCAGATGCTATCGAAGCACTAAAGGCTGGAGACCTAACAGGTACAGTACTAAATGACCACTTTAACCAAGCTCACACTGCTGCTGACGTAGCATTAGAGTTACTAGAAGGTAAAGATGTAGAAAACTATTACTGGATTGACTACGTAAAGGTTAAAGCAGAATCTGATGCTGAATTAAAGACTAAAGAAGCAAGAACTGAAACTGTAGAAGAAGCTGAAGCGCGTTACGCTGAAAGATCAAAATAAGATAGTGATTTAATGAACTATACAAGTGTGCGTTTTGCACACTTGTATTTATATATTTAGGATAGGTAGGTGAAAAGAATGAGCGAATATATTTTGGAAATGAGTGGCATAGACAAAACATTCCCCGGAGTCAAGGCCTTGGACAATGTAAAATTACAGGTTAGGCCTGGAACCGTACATGCGCTGATGGGAGAAAATGGAGCGGGAAAATCTACACTAATGAAAATTCTTTTCGGAATTTATAACAGGGATTCAGGAACTGTAAAAATCGATGGAGAAGAAGTTATTTTCAAGGATTCCAAAGAAGCTATGAATGCTGGTGTATCCATGATCCATCAAGAGCTACAACCTATAACGATGATGAACATCGGTGAAAATATATTTCTAGGCAACTACCCACTGGGACCTATGAATTTAATAGACCATGGTGAGATGTATAGAAGAACTGAAGAACTGTTAAACCAAGTTGCC
>CAYUJY010000021.1:0-9667 GCA_964445145.1 uncultured Peptoniphilaceae bacterium
CAGAGCCTTTGGAAAAAATATTTATAGAATGACAATCAGCATACCAGAGGAAAATAAAGAAGCATTCGAATCCATGAGTAATTTTATGATAGGAGAAGTTTAATAAAATCCCCTCAGTACTATCCTTAGCTCCCCTGCGGGGGAGCTGGCGCAGGTAGCGACTGAGGGGGTATTATCACTCCATCATAGATTTTAAATCTAAGGTTTCCCTCAATATCTTATATCCATGATTTTCCATAACTGCCTCAGCTTCTTCCCTCTCTGTTATCTTTAGCACAATTCCAGCTATTTCATCGCGATTTGCATACATATACAAATATTCAATCGAAAAATCCTTCAAGAGCTCCAATAATTCATATAGTGTGCCATGGTTGGTACCCAGCACCGCCACCGTCACCTCGGTTAGGGAGGCAGAAATATTGTTGTCCTTCATAAGCTTTAAAGCGCTCTCAGGGTCCGATACTATGGTTCTAAATAATCCAAATTCTGATGAATCTGCCAATGAAAAGGAGAGAATATTAATTTTATTTTCACTTAGGATTTTTGTCACTTCTTTTAAACTACCACTTTTGTTTTCTACAAAAATTGTCAATTGCTTAGCCATATTTCCTCCTACACCAGCTTTCTATTGTCGATAACTCTCTTAGATTTTCCAGACGTTCTCTCGATTGTTTTAGGTTCTACCAGTTTAACCTTCGTTTTTAAACCTATCGCCTTACTTAAATGGTTTGAAATTTTACTTCTCAAGCTTTCCAATACCTTTATTTCGTCTGAGAAGAATTTTTCATCAACTTCTACCCAAACTTCAAAGCTATCCATGCTACCAATCCTATCGACTATGATTAGATAATACGGCTTCGTTTCGCCTAACTCCAATAGAGCTGATTCTATTTGTGATGGGAATACATTCACGCCCTTGATTACGAGCATGTCATCGCTTCTACCCTTGAATTTTTGGATTCTACTCATGGTTCTGCCACATTTGCATTTATCTTTTTCAATCGACGTCAAATCCCTCGTTCTATAGCGAATTAAAGGGAACGCTTCTTTGGTTAAGGTCGTTATAACTAGCTCTCCCACTTCTCCATCGGGGACGTTTTCTAAATTTTCTGGATTTATAATCTCTGGAAAAAAGTGATCTTCATATATGTGAAGTCCCTTGTGATATTCACAATCTGCTGCCACTCCCGGGCCCATTATTTCACTCAATCCGTAGATGTCATAGGCTTTTATTCCCATTTTTTCTTCGATTTGAAGCCTCATATTCTCAGTCCAAGGCTCGCCACCCAATATTGCTGATTTGAGCTTTATCTCATCCTGGAGATTTTCTTCCTCCAAGACTTCCGATAGATGCATTAAGTATGACGGAGTACACGCTATGGAAGTACAACCCAAATCCTTCATCATAATAATTTGTTTTTTCGTATCTGCTGTGCTGGTTGGAATTACTGTAGCGCCAATATTTTCTGCGCCGTAATGAAGCCCCAAACCGCCAGTGAATAACCCATATCCATAGGATACTTGTATGAGGTCATGTCTACCTACGTTGGACATGGTTAGTACCCTAGCAACGCATTCTTTCCACGTATCTAGGTCCTTTTTTGTATATCCAACCACCGTAGGTTTTCCCGTGGTTCCAGATGATGCATGTATTCTCACAACTTCATCCATTGAGGATACGAACATTCCCGTTGGATAGTTCTCTCTAATATCCTCCTTTGTGGTAAAAGGAAGTTTGTGAATGTCATCTATGGACTGTATATCTCCAGGCTCCAGTCCCATTTCCTGCATTTTATTTCTGTAGTATGGAACATAAAGATAGATTTTTTCAACGAGCTTAACGAGTCTTTTGCTCTGTAGGTTTTTGAGTTCTTCCCTATCCATGCATTCCTTAGTTTCATTCCAAATCATGCTAGTATATACCCCTTACTTTTTAACATTCTCTCTGCACTTTCGTTATCCCCCACATCAGTAACTATAAGAGGTGTTCGCTCTTCCCTTATAACCAAAGTGTATATATAGTTCACACTGAAGTTTTCATCTCGCAAAACTTTTAAGAGACTATTGATTGCTCCAGGAATATCAGGTATTTCTATACCCAACACGTCGATTACTTTGAAGAAAAATCCATTTTCTTCCAGTAATTTTTGCGCCTTATCCACATCGTCTACTATCGTTCTCATAATAGTAAATTCCGTTGTGTCAAAGACCAAGAACGCTCGCATATTAATATTCGCACCACATAACAACTCCGTGACTTCCTGCGTCGTACCGACTTTGTTTTCTATAAATATTGATAGTTGTTTTATCATCTCATTCCTCTTTTTGGATACTTCTTCCCACGTAGAAAGCCTCAAGGTTTAGGTCAATAGTTTTCTCAGGAACCGTATTTCTGATAGTTTCTTCCCAATTTTGTAACTCGAATTCCAAATAATTTGAGATTACACCCAGTATTATGGTATTAAACACCCTTGGATTTCCTAGTTTTAATGCTTCATTTAAGGAATCCACCTCAATCACTCTGTGTTTGTTCTTCAACTCAGAGATTGCATCTTTTGGATATTCTTCCTTTCTGGTGATGACGCCGATGGGGTCGATTTTTTGATTATTGACAATCATAACACCATCTTCTTTTAAGAAGTGTTGATATCTTTGGGCCTCTAGAATTTCAAAGGAAATAAGTATATCCGCATCCCCTTCTTCGATAATCGGCTCGTACACTTTTTCACCATATCTTACGAAGGTAGTCACACTTCCTCCCCTTTGGGCCATACCATGGACCTCGGATAGTTTCACATCTAAACCTTCGTTTAGGATTAAGTTACCTAGTATTCTGCTGGTTAACAAAGTTCCTTGTCCACCCACTCCTACTATCATAATGTTTTTCACCATTACATAATCCTCCCTTCGAAGTCTACTGACGACCTTTTTATCACGTCAAACGGACACAGTTCAAAACAAAGTCCACAGCCGTTGCACATGGTTTGGTCAATTATAGCGGTGCCGTCCTCGTCTTTTTTTATAGCTGGGCAGCCTGGTTGTAGGCACAACCCACACTTCTTACACTCTTTGCGTTCCACCATGTAATTATTATGTTTTTTCACACTCTTTAAAAGAACGCATGGGGATTTTGTAATTATCACTGAAACCTCATCTTTTGCTAATTCCTGTTTTAGCAAATCCTTTAGTCCGTCTAAATCAAAGGAATTTATCTCATGAACGCTATTTACACCGATAGCCTCACACAGTTTTTTCAAGTCTATGGATTTTGCTTCATCACCCATTAACGTATATCCCGTGGATGGATTATCTTGGTGTCCAGTCATGGCTGTAGTCGAGTTATCAAGTATGACAACTGTTCCAGTTCCATTATTGTAAACCATATTGATAAGAGAGTTTACGCCGGTGTGTAGGAAAGTGGAATCGCCAATTACTGCAACCCAATTCTTTATATACTCCTTACCCTTAGCCATTTCGATTCCGTGGAGGGAACTTATACTTGCACCCATACAGATTGTTGTTTCCACAACATTTAGTGGGTCTTGAGCCCCCAATGTATAGCAACCTATGTCACCTGCTCCGTGAAGTTTCATTTTGTTCATTACGGAAAATACGGACCTGTGAGGGCAACCAGGACACAGTATCGGCGGACGAATAGGTGTAGCCATGGGTTTTACTTCTAAAGATTCAATTAATATTGCAGACTTTATCATATTGGCACTGTATTCACCAAGCAAGGAAAACAGTTCCTTCCCTTCACACTTTATGCCTGCTGCACGTATGTGTGTTTCCATAACCGGATCCAACTCTTCAAATACAATAAGTCTATCTACTTCCTTGGCAAATTCCTTGACCAATTCTATTGGAAATGGATTAACCATTCCAATTTTTAATATGGATGCTTCTGGCATAGCCTCTTTTACATATTGGTACGGTATGGATGAAGTTATAAATCCAATCCTTCTATCATTGAGTTCAATTTTGTTGAGTCCATATTTTTCAGATTCATTATTTAGTCTAATTAAATTTTCTTCTACAATTGGATGCTTTTTCTTTGCATTTCCTGGCACCATGACATTTTTAGCTATGTCCTTAACGTAGGTGATGTCTTCTCTCTCAACCCTTTCTCCCAACTCCACAATGGTTTGGGAATGGGAAAGTCTCGTCGTTGTCCTCAGTATAACTGGCGTGTCGTACTCTTCGCTAATATCGTAGGCAATTTTCATAAAGTCCTTAGCCTCTTGGCTATCTGATGGTTCGATTACGGGAACTTTCGCAGCTATGGCGATACTTCTAGTATCCTGTTCATTTTGAGAGCTGTAAAGTCCTGGGTCATCTGCCACAACAACTACGAGTCCACCATTTACACCTATATATGAGGCAGTAAATAGTGGGTCTGACGCAACATTGAGTCCTACGTGTTTCATGGATGCCATAGCCCTAACCCCTGCGATAGAAGCCCCTATAGCCACTTCCATTGCGACTTTTTCGTTTGGCGCCCATTCTGAATATACTTCATTTTTATAGGTTGCCAAATATTCACTAATTTCTGTACTTGGAGTTCCTGGATATGCACTGCTAACTTTAACGCCAGCCTCGTATGCGCCCCTAGCTATGGCTTCGTTGCCCAGCATCAATACTTTTTTACCATTGTATTTCATCTATTTATCCCTCAAATCTTTTATTCTCTTTGCCTTACCTTCAAATCTTTCCAAGGACCTTGGAGCTAAAAGTTTTACAACCGCGTCCAATCCTGTGATATCTTTTATTTCTGCTTGAGCCGTTTTCTGTAATCTCTCCAGCTTTGAATAGGAGTCCAGTAGGCTACTGTCTGAAAGCTCCAGTGAAACGATGAGATTGTCCATATGCTTTATTCTCTCTACGGTCAATTCGTAGTTTGCACCAATGCCATCTATATTGAAAATAGCTTGTTCAATTTGTGATGGGAAGAGATTTACTCCCCTAATCACTAGCATATCATCGCTTCTACCGTGGAGCGGACTCATCCTTAGGGTAGTTCTACCACAAGTACACTTGGATTTGTCCAGAGTCGTAATATCTCTGGTCCTATACCTAAGTAGCGGTATAGCTTCCTTTGTGATACAAGTAATTACCAGCTCCCCTTGGGAACCTTCCGGTAGCACCTCTAGAGTTTCAGGATTTATGACCTCCGCGATAAAGTGGTCTTCGTTTATGTGCATACCACAAAGCTCTTCACATTCACCTGCAATTCCAGGTCCATTAAGTTCGCTCATTCCATAATTTTGTGTGAACAGTACCTCATTGCCCCAAAGTTCGCCCAGCTGCTTTCTCATATTTTCTGAAAGCCCCTCTCCTCCCAGTAAGCCTATCCTCACATTGAAATCCTGAGGTTTGTATCCATTCTCCCTGGCAGATTCGCCTATGTATAAGGCATAGGAAGGTGTAGCGACCAATAGTGTTGTACCGAAATCCGTCATGTACATAAGCTGCTTATTGGTGTTTCCAGCTGAAGCAGGCACTATATCACAGCCTAGGTTCTCCAATCCGTAGTGTAGCCCTAATGCGCCAGTAAACATGCCATAACCGAAACAAATTTGTGCCAGGTCATCTTCCCTAGCTCCGCCCATTACAGCTATCCTAGTCACCGTTTCAGTCCAATTTTTCATATCTTCATCGGTATAGCCCACTACAGTTGGTTTGCCAGTGGTTCCGGAAGATGCGTGTATTCGCTTAATTTTATTCTTTGGAACGGCAAACATTCCAAATGGATATTGGTCTCTAAAATCTTGTTTCGTTACGAATGGAAGTTTGTCCAAATCAGAAACACTCTTTATATCATCTGGCTTTAATCCCAAATCGTCCATTTTCTTTCTATAAAATTGAAGTCCTTCATATGCTGCCTTAACTTGTTTTATCAATCTTTCCGACTGTAGGTTTTCCATCTCAGTTCTCAAATATGTTTCTTCTTTAGCCCAAATCATAATTGTCCCCTAAAAATTAATATATAAGGAAAATTATATATGTTTTTTAATCCATAGTCAAATAATAGTGTAAGATTAAAAGTTATTTACAAACAAAAAAACTCCGGATTTCCGGAGTTTTCATTAACTTATACTTCCAATGCTTTCTTATTCTTGCTTCTACTTAAAAGCACTTGCCTAAATACAATTTCTGCCTTCTTGTAATGTTCCTCATTATATTTAAGTGCAGCATCAATATCGCCTTGAACAAAGGCTCCTGCAATTTTTTCGTGGTCGTTTACTTTTTCTTTTTGTTCCTCGACATCGATAATCTTACTGGAATATCTTACCAGTATTTCGTGAAGGGAGTTATATTGCTTAAATAGCTTTATCAGCCTAGAGTTATAGGAATATGTAATCAGTATTTTATGAAAATCATAGTCCACGTTGTAATAGGTTTCAGTGCCTATTGCTTCCCTTTGCTTAGCTATTAATTCGCACAGCTTATCGTAAATCTTTGTGAGGTCCTCGTTCTTTTCATAGGCTAGTTTAATGCCAGTATTTACAATATATAGAAGTATTTCGTTCACCTCAAGGAAGAACTCATAGTCAATGTCGATTACTTGAGCACCCGTCTGGTCTATACTGGAAATTAAACCATCTTGATACAATTTGTTAATTGCATCCCTAATGGGCGAAGAGCTAACTCCAAATTGTTGTTGAAGGTCCCTGTTTACAATTTTACTCCCAAGGGGTATATTCTGTTGAATTATCTCTTTACGTAAAACGTCGTAAATTTGGTCACTTAAGGTTTTCTTTACAATATTCATAATTCTCTCCCATAATCAGTATTTAATATACTATTACTAATAAATTATAGCACAATTAAAAATAAAAAAACAGAGACTTGTAGTCTCTGAATTCAAAATTACATTATAATTGAAATTTTTGGTTTATCAAATCAATCAAAGTTCTCAATGCTACATTTTCATCTGCGCCGTCGGTTCTAATGGTCAGCTCCTCACCATTGAACGCACCAAGAGACATGATACCAATAATGCTCTTCCCATTTACGGAAACATCATCTACAATTATCTTAATTTCGGAATTAAATCTACTGGCTACCCTTACGAAATTCGCAGCAGCCCTACCATGCAATCCCTCTTCATTAATCAATGTCACTTTCATTTCTTTCATTATTCACACCTCTTAGTTTAGCAGCAATGTTGCTTATTTTTTTAAGTCTATAATTTATCCCCGATTTGCTGTACTTTGAATTCAGCAAATCTACAATTTCCATTAAGCTAGAATCGTGATTGTCTAACCTTACCAATCCGATTTCTTGTAAATCCTCCGGCAAGGTGTTAAATTTGCCCTTATCCATCAGATACTCGATGTCTGCAACCTGCTTGGTCGCAGCATCTACTGTCTTATTTAAATTTGCCGTTTCGCAATTTACCAACCTATTTACACTGTTTCTTAATTCCTTTACAATCCTCACGTTTTCAAATTTAAGTAGGGATTGGTTCGCCCCTATGAGAGCCATAAAGTCAGATATTTGTTCTGCTTCCTTAAGATAAATAATGTAGTTGGTTTTTCTTTCTGCTATTTTTGCATTTAGACCGATGGAATTTAATATATACTTAAGGTCTTCTGCATGCTCGATATCGTTTGCTATAAGCTCAAGATGATAGCCTTTTTCCGGATTCGTAACGCTTCCCGCTCCTAAAAACGTACCTCTCATATAAGCACGAAGACTTTCGTAATCTCCCATCAGCTTTTTGCCGATTTTATAATTTCTATTTAGATACTCACTATTATGGACGAAATCCGTATCATAGAGTAAATCATCTACGGAATATTTGTCCGTCATGGAGATAATATAGTTGTTATTTTTCTTTAGTTGAGTATTTTTTTTAATATATGCTTCCACATCACTTGAATAACCCTTCAAAAATGTGAATATTCTCCTTGCTACACTTGCATTTTCTGTGATGAAGTCTAGAGCAACTCCGCCTTTGTTGAATTTAATATTTGCGCACATTCTGATTAATCCAGAAAGCTCAGCTAGCATAAGCTTCGATGATTCAAGCTTTATTTTTGATACTTCGTTCTTGGCATCATTCGAAAAGCTCATACTTTGAGTTGTTTCCCCTGTTTATAATTTCTAATGCTTTTTGGATTATCATGCGCTCATTTTTATGGAGTAATATACTTAACGCTTTATTATAATTAATGTATCTGGCTTCATTGAACCCTTCTGCTAGCAGTGGCTTACAATGAAAGTTATCTGAGTACATGGTAAACCAATGTACAGTTTTGTGGGATTTTCTCATCTTCCTAAAGTTATAATATTGATAACTTATGGAATCAATATACTCCCCCAAGGTCGCCTCGACTCCGCCTTCTTCCATGACCTCCCTAAGGGCTGTCTGGGAAATGTCCTCGCCGGATTTTACGTGTCCCTTAGGCAATACCCATGATCCATTAAATTTTCTCAAAAGTAATATTTTGTCAGCGTTAAACACAACACCTCCAGCACTAATTTCTCTCATCTTCTCACTCCAGTTCACAAGGAAGTATACTTAATTCTAGCATTGTTTATACCTATTTGCAAGCGTTATTAAAGCGTTCAATAAGCCCAAAACTAGATATTTGCAATATTTAACAGACATTCACATATGCCTACAGAATCATGACGTACATAATTATTTACTTCTTCAATAAATTCCCCTGTGACCAATTCTATATTGTATTTTCTTAAGTTTTCCACATCTTCCTCCGCAGGAAGAACCTGAACAGCATTTTCTAAATAATATTTATCAGATACCCTCTTGTCTAGAATTTCAGTATTTGCAACACAATAATCAATAATATCTTCTGAACTGTGATTTATCAAAGCATTTACATGGTCAAATACTCCGTAGTTGTCTGTTTCTCCAGGCTGTGTCATAACATTACATATGTAGACGGTTTTTGCCTTGGATTTTATTATTGCATTACTCATTTTGTCCACTAGAAGATTTGGAATTATGGATGTATATAAGCTCCCCGGCCCCAGCACGATCAAGTCGGCTTCTTCTATGGCAACCAAGCATTCATCTAGTATGGAAACTGAATCGTTCTCAAGGTACATCTTTTTAATCGGTGAATTTTCCTTCAATGCAAACTTTGGAATTGCAGACTCGCCGAGGAATTTTTTTCCATTTTCCAGTTCCGCTATTAAATCCATCTTATCTAAGGTTACGGGCATAACCCTGCCAGTAATATTTAAAACCGAGCTGGCTTCCCTGATGGCAACGCCAAAATCGCCGTAGATTTCATTCATAGCTGCTATAAATAAGTTCCCGAAGCTTTGTCCTTTTAGCATTCCATTTGCAAACCTAAATCTCAGTAATTTTTCCATTTGCTCCTGTGTATTGGCTAGGGCTAAGAGACACGAACGGATGTCCCCAGGTGGGAGCATATTTAAATCCTCCCGTAGTTGTCCCGAGCCGCCACCATCATCGGATACGGTAACTATGGCAGTTATGTGTTCCGTATATTTCCGAAGACCACTAAGCAGAGTGGACAGTCCAGTTCCACCACCTATGGCTACTATTTTTTTATCTTGTCTCACTTTATCACCTTCGTATCCCTATGGTCTACTACTATTCTCAAATTTTCCACATCAAGCAAAGATTTTAATGCCTCTGCCATGGCAACTGATCTATGCTTTCCGCCGG
>CAYUJY010000021.1:9677-10941 GCA_964445145.1 uncultured Peptoniphilaceae bacterium
GTACCTTCCCATCAGCTATATACAATGGGGCTACAAACTTAATTAAATCGGCAATTTTATGCAAATATTCCACAGCCTCTGGGTGACTAAAAACAAATTCTCTAACGGGCTCATCCACACCAGTTTGCTCTTTAAGCTCGTCTATATAAAATGGATTGGGCAGAAATCTAAGGTCAAAAATAAAGTCAGCATCTAGTAAAATTCCATTTTTAAATCCAAAGGATACGATGGAAATTTGCATTCTGCTGTTTTTTTCATCTTTTAAAATTGACAGTACCTCTGCACGCAGCTTGTGTATGGTGAGGCGCGTGGTGTCTATAATATAATTACTCCTAGTCTTAAGCTCCTCTAGGATTTCTCTTTCCTTTTTCAGGCCTTCTGTAATATTTCCATCTAGTGCAAGTGGATGGGGTCGTCTAAACTCCTTATAACGTTTAATAATTACAGGGTCGCTGGAGTCTAAAAATATAATTTTGTAGTCCACTCCCAATGCTTCAATTCTGTCTAGTTCAGTAATAATGTCTTTGAAAAACTCGCCCGTTCTAATATCCAAAACTACAGCGACCTTGGATACCCTTTCCCCAGTTGCTTTGTATAGTTCCACAAATTTTGAAACAAGTTGTGGAGGTACGTTGTCCATGGTGTAGTAGCCTAAATCTTCTACCACATTCAGCACGCTAGATTTTCCTGCGCCACTTATTCCCGTTATTACAATTAGTTCCATGTCACTCCCCTAAATTTACAATCCTTTCAGGTCCTATGCCTGCTTCTTTAATTCTCTCTAGACATCTATCTACACTACTTACTTTTGACGGATGATGGGCATCGGAATTTATAATAAAATTTCCACCCAAATCCTTTAGCTTGAGAAGCTGTTCCATATTTAAGTAAAGGTTCTTTTCGTTAATTTCTAAAAGTGTATTTGGATTCATTTCCTTAAATAATCTTACGATATCCACAGGATACTTGGCACCTGGATGAGTAATAAACTTTATATCGTAATTGTAGGTTGCCTTTATCAATGAGTCGGTGGTCATTTTCATAAACTGGTTCCTAGCAGACTTGCTTATTCCTTGTAATCTATCTAGAACCCAAAAACCATACTTTGCATTTAACCCCTTGGGTATTATCCCATAATGATAGCCACACGCGATGTAATCGAAGTATTTCAGCTCTGAATCCAATACGTCTAGGTTTCCATTAAAATCTAGAAAGTTAGCTTCCACGCCCATTAAAACCTTTATTTTATCCCCATACTTGTCGT
>CAYUJY010000021.1:10951-17763 GCA_964445145.1 uncultured Peptoniphilaceae bacterium
ATCCCTTTTTATCCCAAAAAATACATGACCTGAACCATGGTCGCTGATACCTATCTCCTTAAGTCCCGCATCGATTCCCGCCAGGACATTTTCCTCAATGGTTCCTTTGCCATGGGAATAAATCGTGTGGGTATGATAGTCACCGACTAATTTCATACGCCCTCACCGATGATTTTAACCTCAGGCTCCAGCATAATTCCACTCTTATCATAAACTTCTTTTTGTATAAGTCGTATTAGCTCCACTACATCCTTAAAGCTGGCATTGTTGAAGTTAACTACAAAACCAGAATGTTTTTCTGATACCTTTGCACCACCATGGATTAAGCCCTTCATTCCAGCTTCCTCGATAAGGGCAGCAGCAAAATAGCCCTCCGGCCTTTTGAAAGTTGAGCCAGCACTAGGTAAATCCAAAGGTTGCTTAGAAGTCCTTTTAAAGTTCAGCTCATTTACTAGGGTGTCTATTTCTTCTTGGTCTTTTTTTACAAGTTGTAACCTCGTAGACAGCACAATCAGGCCTTCATCCTTCACAGCGCTATTTCTATATCTGAAATTCATTTCTTTGTTTGAGAGGGTTTTTACTTCTAAATCCTTCGTTAAAACCGTCACGTCCTTCACAATATTAATAAATTCCCCGCCATATGCCCCAGCGTTCATGGTGATTCCACCACCTATTGAGCCGGGAATTCCACTTGCAAACTCCATGCCTGAAAGTGAATGTCGTTGTGCAAACTTGCTAGTTGAGGAAACCAATAGACCTGCACCTACATTTATTATATCGTCATCTTCAATTTCAATTTCGTTGAAGCCTTCTGATATGGAAATTACAACTCCCCTAATTCCCAAGTCGGATACCAGTAGATTTGAACCATTGCCAATTATGGTATATTCCAGGTTTTCAGATTTTACCAAGTCCAGTAGTTCAATGAGCTCTTCCACACCATTTGGAATAATAAAATAATCAGCGGGACCTCCTATTTTAAAGGTCGTGTGATTTTTCATGGGCTCGTTTACTAGTATTGTTCCTATATTTAATGTTTTCATTTTTTCTGTTAACATATCTTTCTCCAAATATTTATTGCTTAAATTATAACATGACTGCCGATTATTACAAAGGGTACCTTGCTTGCTTCACCGTTAAGTTTGTATCTGTTGATGTACAAGATATAGTAAATCTTTTTCTCCGTTAACGGACAAAAACGGAGTTTTGTCCCTACGATAAAAATGAAGTCTCACGCGCAGTCGGATTCTACCACTTATCTTCGCTTTGCAAGCTCGATTCGTGGGAATCCTTTGCGTATGATCCTCATCGGTTCACCTTCACCCTATCGGGTTCGCTTCACCGTGAAGTCTCACAAAAAAAGAAGTCATATGACTTCTTTTAGTTTTCTATTTTATACCCAACTCTCTCTTCAATAAAATTAGGTATTTCACCTTTTTCAACTTCTAGAGCAGCTGCTAATTCCTCGAAGAGCATATCTTCTGCTCTCTTAATGAAATAGTCATCGATAGCTCCAAACTTTTTCTTTTGGTCCAGTAGTAATTGCTTTTTTGCATATATGGACATACACAGCATTAAAAGGTCCTTATAATCATCAGAAGTGAGCAATTCTTCATATTTAGCCACCATATCTTTGGTAGCCATATTTTGATACACCTCGATATCTAAATCAGGGATTGTATCAATCAACTCCTCAGCTTCCGCCTTCGTAATAATGTTTCTGATAAAGTCCTTATCGCTGTCCACGGGCACATAGTTTACACCGTTCTTGTACATTGCTTCCATAACATAGTATTTTTTGTCCTTATTTCCTAAAGCGAAATCAAGGGTAGTAATATTGGTTATTTTACATACTCCAATATTCTCATAAAAAACTATATCACCTATATTAAACATTCGGCACCTCTTCTCTCATCAGCAATAGCATTTATCTTTATTTAGCTCTACATATATAATACCACAAAAACTAAAAAATTTCATGTGTAGTGGTATTCCAGCATTGCAAATTAGAATCCAGGCTTACCCAATAACTCAAACATATTAGTCTTATATTTTTCCACACCCGGTTGGTTAAAAGGATTGACTCCTAGCATATATCCAGAAATTGCACATCCCTTTTCAAAAAAGTAGAATAATTCGCCTAAATTGTATGCATCAAGATTTTCCATCTCAATTATTAAATTTGGAACATTTCCTTCCACGTGTGCCGCCATCGTTCCCTCGAAGGCCTTTCTATTTACCTCAGAAAGTTTTTTTCCTGCTAAATAATTTAAGCCATCTAAATCTACAGCAGTTTCCTTTAACACAATATCGTTCTTAGGATTTTCAACCAATAGTACCGTCTCGAAAATATTTCTCTTCCCATCTTGGATCATTTGACCCATGGAATGTAGGTCCGTCGTAAATGTGACACTAGCAGGATAAATTCCCTTGCCATCTTTTCCTTCGGATTCGCCATAAAGCTGTTTCCACCACTCTGATATATATGTTAATTCAGGTGTGTAGTTAGCCATAATTTCAATTTCCTTGCCCTTGTTGTACAAAATATTTCTAATAGCAGCATATTTATAGCAATCATTATTTTCTAAATTCGCATCAGCATATCTGATTTCAGCGGCTTGGGCACCCTTCATCATCTCTTCGATGTCAATTCCAGCCACAGCTATCGGCAACAATCCCACAGCACTTAGCACCGAAAATCTACCACCTACATCGTCAGTTATAACGAAGGTTTCATATCCTTCTATATTTGCAAGTTCCCTTAAAGCACCCTTTTTTGCATCAGTTGTGGCATAAATTCTTTTTCTCGCTTCCTCTACGCCATATTTTTCTTCCATTAATTCCTTGAACAACCTAAAGGCGATAGCCGGTTCCGTAGTCGTTCCAGACTTAGAAATTACATTTACCGAAAGGTCCATGTCCTTAACGTGATTGAACAAATCCAACACATAACTTTCTGAAATATTATGACCTACGAAGTAAATTTTTGGAGTTTTTCTGTCTTCTTTTGAAAGCTCGTTGTAAAAATTATGAGTAAGTGCACTTATTGCAGCCTTCGCTCCCAAATAGGAACCACCAATACCTATAACTATTAGTGCTTCTGAATCAGACTTTATCTTCTCAGCCGATTTTACAATTCTTTCGAACTCTTCCTTGTCGTGATTCGTTGGCAGCTCCACCCATCCTAAAAAGTCAGAGCCAGCTCCACGCTTACTATGCGTAACCTCATGGGCAGCCTTCACGAGGTGTTCGATTTCTTGCAATTCACCATCTCTTAATAGAGCGTTTGAATAATCAAATTTTAAACTCATAATGCCTCCTTATATTACATCCATTACCAATATAGCTATATCATCTACCTGTTCATTTGTCGTGAACTCATTATAATCCCTCTCCAGGTCCTTTATTAAATTACCAGTAGAGTTAATAATCACTTGTTTTACCCTATCCTCACCGTAAATTTCACCATTTTCATTCTTAGCCTCGATCAATCCATCCGTATACATCAAGAGGCTCTCGCCCGGGTATAGCTTTATGGATTTTTCTTCAAACTGCAAATCCTCAAAAAGATTTGATATAGGAAAACCATAATTTTCTAACATGGTCACATTACTATTTTTGTCGAACAAAAATGGTATGGAATTATGTCCGGCATTTGCATACTTAAACTCCATATCTACCATGTTGTATATCCCATAAAACATTGTAAAATACTTGTCCGCTTCCAATTGCATCTCTTTAAAACGAAGGTGAAGCTTCGATAACACTTCGGATGGACTAAGCGAATCGTAACAAATCGCCTGCATAGTTTGTCTAATAAAAACCGTCATCATTGATGCAGCAATACCGTGACCCGCCACATCACCTATGTAAATGCCAATATTTTCTTCATCAATTTCAATTATGTCAAAAATATCTCCACTTAAAAGTTGTGAAGGTCTATATAGGTAATCCAAAGTTACTTTTCCGAAATTACCCTTTCTAGGTAAAATCCTCGTTTGTATAAGCTTGGCAAACAAAAGCTCCGATTCCATAACCTTATTTTTCTCAATCAGAGCAGCTTCTAATTGTCTTTCCTTCGTCATGTCACGGAAAACCTCCACAGAAGCAATCACCTTGCCGTTTTTGTCAAAAACAGGTGACGCCTTCATGGAAAAGTATTTCCCATCAATAATTTCTTCCTTCGTGGTAACTCTGGCATTTTCTGTATTTTCATTGGAAATACAATGTCCATCCTTGGCATACTCGCAGTTGATACTGCAATATTTCCTCTCGTGAACGACAGGAGTCACTTTATCCAAAATGTCCGTGTTACAATACAGTATTTTGTTGTCCGTATCTATGATTCTGATTAAATCAGCCACATTGTCCAAAATCGCAAAATTAGTATTTCGCAAATCCTTCGAATTCGATAACATATCTTCCCCTATTTAGCTGGCCTAGGTCCGTAGAATTGGTAATAGTCAACCTTTATTTTTCCGTTATACAATTTCCTGGTTCTGTCAGCCTTCTTTCCATAGTTCTTTTCAAATCTTTCATTGCTAGTAATAACATAAGTGGACCAAGTATTTAGGTTTCTCATTTTCTTTCCTAAATCTTTTTCTAGGCTAGTCACATCCCCATCATCTAACCTGATTCCATAAGGAGGATTAGTAATAACTACACCGTAGTTGTCATCTAAAATTATATCTCTGAAATCTTTATGATAAACCGTAATGTCCGATTCAAATCCCAAACTTTCTATATTTTCTTTAGCGAGTTTAACCATTTCCGGGTCTATATCCGTCCCTAAAATCTTTAACTCAACGTCACTTATAGCATTTAAAGCCTCAATCCTTGCTTTTTTTAAAATATCCTTGTCTACACCAGTCCAGTTGGAGAAACTAAAACCTCTATCTAGCCCTGGAGCCATGTTTTTTCCAATCATAGCCGCCTCAATTAAAATGGTTCCAGTACCGCAGAAGGGATCATAAAGCATCCTATCCTTGCGCCAATAACTCAATAGTACCATCGCAGCAGCTAAGGTTTCCTTAATCGGAGCATCACCTATTTTTTTTCGATATCCCCTCTTGTGGAGACTTGGTCCCGTCGTATCCAAAGTAATGGTAGCAATATCATTTAAGAGAGCTACCTCAAATTTGTATAGTGCTCCAGACTTATCAAACCAATCCACATCATATTTTGTTTTTAGTTTTTCAATTATTGCCTTTTCTGTAATTCTTTGACAGTCAGATATACTAAATAGCTTAGACTTTATACTCTTTCCATCCACGACGAAATTCGCATTCTTAGGAATTATATCAGCCCAATCGATTTTATAAACATTGTCGAAGAGCTCCTCGAAGGTCAATGCTTTAAAGCTCGCCAGCTCAATCAGCACCCTATCAGCAGTACGAAGCCAAATATTCGCCTTGGCTATGTCCTCCATGGTGCCCTCGAAGTGAATCTTGCCATCACTCACCTTAGTTATTTCGTATCCTAAATCTATCAATTCTCTTTTTGCAATAGCCTCCAACCCGAAGGTCGTGGTTGCGATTAAATTATATTTTTTCATTTTTCACCTGTATCCATTTTACCATATTCCCTACAAATTTGTAATTATCTTTATAACGGTAGTATTTGACATTAAAAAACTCCGGATTAAAATCCGAAGTATTAAAATTTGTAATTATTATCCCAATAGCCTTAAATTATTAAATGACATTCCAATTATTATAAGCAACAATATCAGCATAAGTATCAAAAATAATTTATCATCTCGATAATTTTTCAGCCCCTTAGCTTCTTTATAGATTAATCCAACAAGCATAATCGACACCGGAATATTTATAAAATATAATATTTTTCGTGTATTACATCTGCATTACTAATAAAATTAAATCCGAAGTATCCGTCCCCCCTCAGTAGATATGTGACAGACAGTAATATGGAAATAAACCATATTATTACTTTTAAATTAACAAAGGACTTAATATCCAATTCCCTGTTGTCCTGTTTTGTAAAATAAGTGTTTATCACCACATTTAGTAATGCAACTAAAGCCGAGCCTATAAATAAAATCCCATTATTAAAAACAAGGGAAAGAGAAAGCATTAAATCAAATATGTATTCGCTTATTAATTTACCGCTTATATTTTTATTGTTTTTTCTAAGCATACGTTTAACAATAGTTACTAAAAATATTAATAAGTATGCTAGAATTATTTGTAAATTTCTTGGCATTATAGAATACTCCCTTCAGTTATTTTTATCTAATTATTTAACTCAATATTTCTTTCATGTCAAAATTTCATTTAGTTATAGCATACAAATACAGGGAACTATTGACTATGTTGAAATTAGCTCCTTTATTGTTGAAAATGGCACTTATACATAGAAGATATCCAATAAATTATTGGATAAATATTAAAACTTGGGTATACATAATATATATAAATTTTAGGAGGTTTTTTTATTATGATTAGTTCAATGATTAAAAGTGGAGACTGGAAAGGCGAAAAGCATGTTCCTGTAATTCATGTAGAGAAAGCTGTAGCAGGAGAAGATGTAGTTGTAAGATTGGTTATCGGAGAAGAAATTCCTCATCCGAATACATTCGAACATTACATAGGCTGGATCAAATTATTCTTCAAGCCTGAAAGCTTCGCAGCTCCGATAGAAGTAGCAAATGTAGAATTTAAGGCACAAGGCGAAAGTGATGTATTCTCAAAATTCGAAGCTACAGTAAAATTCGCAGCTAAAGAAAGTGGACAACTATATGCAGTAAGCTATTGCAACATCCACGGTCTTTGGGAATCAGAAGCTGAATTAAA
>CAYUJY010000022.1:0-17721 GCA_964445145.1 uncultured Peptoniphilaceae bacterium
CGTTTAGGTCAATTGTATAGCCGTTAAAGGTCCTATAGTCCGATGGCTCCATGGATTCTGCTCCATTTATTGTTGCCCAAACGGTTGAATTGGTAATTCCTGTCTTAACTTCTTGTTGTGAAGGAACAATTTGGTACGAGCCATCGATTCCTTGTAGATAGTATTGAATACTATATGATGTGCTGCTATTTGGTAAATAATGAAGCTTAAATACTGTGGTTCCATCGCCTTCTACCCTACCACCCATCACATTATTTGTGTTTTCACTGTCGAAATAATATCCCTGGAGAGGAGTGTTTGTCGTATTGTAAATTGGTTTTGCAGTTACTATTGTACTTGCAAAAGCTGTAATTTCAGAAATATATTGGAGATTATAACCAGTTGGTTCTCCCGAGTCAATTATATAGTGCTCTACCTTATATCTCACAGCCTGCGGATTATAGTACAAATCAATTACAAACGGTCTTGTAGCCAATTCATTTTCTGAAATATTTGGAAAGTGAATCGTGGTCATAGGATCGCTTGGTGCAGTATAAGTTGTGGTGCCTAGGGTGGATCTCGTGCGCGTAGGATCATATACGTAGCCAGGAGTTTCCGTTACAGGCATTACTTTGCTTTGAACATTCACAGTTGCACTGGAAATTCCATCTATATATTCGTAATCAGCTTTTTGTACAGCTGCATTGTTGTTGGCGTCTATAATATGATGTCTTACAGTGTACTTTCTACCGCTCAATCCTCTGTAATAGACGTTGATGCTTTGGTTATCTGAGTTTATCAACTGGATAAACTGTAGGATTTCCATCTTTACTCATATCTTCAAAGTAATAATTAACTTTATATGGTATCTATGCAGGTTCGTAATAAAAGTTATATACGTTAACTGCTGGATTTTGATTTGTTGTAGGGTTTGTTGTCACGTAGACATTTGTATTTTGTCCAGCAACCAATTTATATCCAAATGGCGCTTCTGGGAGTGCACCTAAATCCATATAGCCAACAGGTGCTTGACCTTTAATAGGGTTCTGAGTTCCACCTTGTCCTGGATAATTAGTCACGAGTCCAGGTACTACGGTGGATGTTTTCACTCCTGCTGCAGTTTGAATAAAATAATTTATAGTATATGCATTTTGGGTTGGAAACATAATACTTTGATTAAAATCAGTATTAAGCACGTTTGTGTTTCCTGCAGTAATTATAAATCTTGCAGTATCTCCACCTAAAATCGCGTTTACTTGAGACCTGACATATTGTTGTTGCCCGGTAACGGGATTGTCTGTAGCGGATGGATTGTTGTTTGCATATACCTTATAGCTAAGTGTATATAAATCGTCATCAACGGAATCTAAATCCATTCCTGGTCCAGAGTACTTCCATGAAATTACTACCCTATGATACTTTCCATCGGCTAGATTTGAATATAGGCTGACAGCATTATGGGTTACGAATTTTTTTGTATTTGGTTCAGGTGTTACGGACTCAGTTATTGCAATATGTGGCCCAGTTCCATTTACGCTGTCATACATTTGGTCATTGTTGTTATACATATCAAATTCCACGCCAAATGCTCTGGGTATTTCAGGAGCATTGTTGCTATTCGTTCCATAAACTCCTAAACTCTTACCATTCCATTAGTCCCGCCTCCCGGAACGTCAATAGGATTTCCGCCCTTTAACATAACCGTCATACCGCGGTTCATTTCATCTATATATTCCTTAGAGTCATAGGTTTTGGTAGATGTCTTTCCAAAATTCATATCCAAATGAATTTCTAAATCCTCTTCAAAAAGATTGTAAACTTCTCTTCCATTAATAACAGACTTCTGAGTTTGTCCAATTGTCATATTGATAATAGTAGGAGTATTTACATTTCCTACAACACTATTTACCGGTGCTTCACCTCCATATTTAAAATAACCATTGGTGGAGTCCATCGTATTGTTGATGTTGTAAAAATTGGTGTTTGGAATGACCACCTTAGTCCTCGTCGCAGCCATTACCTCTTCAGTAAATAATCCCGTTCCCATTGAAGGCGCAACGAACTGAAGGACAAGAATTAAGCAAAGAAATAGTGCAATTTTTTTCTTCATAATAGATTTCCTTTCGATTTATATTTTATTGTATTATAATTTTTGTGTTTTTTTCTAATACTGATAATTTATTATAACATGGTAATAACAAATGTGACACCACTAAATAGTATTGTAATAAACAGTATTCTTTGACATTTTGTCAATGAAATTTTTTATAGTTTTAGTTTTTTTATAGTAGTACTTTTTATAGTGTGTTGCACTTCAATTATTAAAATTAAATAAATGTGATATTATTATGAAATTTGGTTATATATTAAGTGCAAGGAAATTTATTAAAGGAGGAATTATATGTTAAGAAAAAAAATTGTTAGTCTTCTATTAGTATTTGCTATTATGCTTAGTATAATAGCTGTTCCAGTGGAGGCTTTAGCTACTGCAGCAGGTCCAAAGGTCATTACTATACTTCATACTAATGACGTTCACGGAAATGCAGTTGAGGACGATAAGGCTGGAAAACTTGGCTTTGCAAAATTAAAGACATTTGTTGATTCCAAACCTGGAGCATTACTTCTAGATGCTGGAGATATGACCCATGGAACAACATTTGCAACAATTAGCAGCGGTCTTTCCATAATAGATCTAATGAACAAAATTGGCTACGATGCCATGACTCCTGGTAACCACGATTACAACTATGGCAAAGAAGGATTAGCAAAGTTAGCAAATGAAGCAGACTTCCCTATCCTACAAGCTAATATAGTTGATGCAAGTGGAGCTAGACCTCTACCTGCAAACAAAATGTTAGAAGTAAATGGAGTTAAGGTTGGTATTTTCGGGATTGTTACACCTGAGACAAAGACAAAGTCAAACCCAATTAATACAGTTGGACTTACTTTTACTGACTATATCGGCACTGCACAAAGCCAAGTTGCTGAACTTAAGGCACAAGGTGCGGAAGCAATAATTGCGCTTGTGCATCTTGGATTGGATGAATCAAGTGTAGAAAGATCGGATGTATTAGCACAGAGAGTTCCTGGAATTGACGTAATTATTGATGGACACTCCCACACGCTAATTGATCAACCTAAGCTAGTAAATGGTGTATTGATAGCACAAACAGGTGACCATCTAAAGAACGTGGGCGAAGTTACACTTACTATTGAAAATGGAAAAGTTAATTCAAAAACTTCAAGACTTCACACCTATGCTGAGCTTAAAGGATTAGCACCAAATGCAGAAATCCTAAGCGCAATTGCAGCAGTTGAAGAGTCAAACAAGCCATATTTAGAGCAAGTTGTGGGCAGAACTGACGTTTTGCTTGAAGGTACACGTGAATTGGTTCGTGCAGGTGAAACTAATCTAGGCAACCTATTAACTGATTCGATGCTAGCAATATCTGGAGCTGATGTGGCACTTACAAATGGTGGCGGTATCCGTTCGTCCATAGATGTGGGCGACATCACTATGGGAGAAATTTTACAAGCATTCCCATTCACAAACTATCCAGTGGTATTAGAGCTTAAGGGCTCAGAAATCCTAGAAGCTTTGGAATTTGGTGTGGATTCAGCACCTGAAGTAGTTGGAAAATTCCCTCACGTTGGTGGAATGACATTTAAGTATGACCCTAAACAAGCAGCAGGCGCTAGAGTGTTTGACGTTAAAGTTAAGGGTGTAGACCTGGACCCTGCTAAAACTTATAAGTTGGTAACAAATGACTTTATGGCAGTTGGTGGAGATGGATACGAAATGCTTAAGAAGGGCAAAAAAGTTTCTGAACATCCGCTATTGTCTGAAGTGTTAGCAATTTATATTTCAGAAAAGGGAACAGTTTCCCCTAAGGTAGAAGGTAGAATTACAGTTGCATCTAAGCCAGTTAAGTATACTGATATAACTGGACACTGGGCTAGTAAATACATCCTTGAAATGTCTGACTTAAATGTGTTTTATGGTGTGGGAGACAACCTATTTGCACCTGATGCACAAATTTCAAGGGGCATGATATTAACTGCGCTACACAGAATGGATGGAAACGTAGAGCCTAAGACTGTTGCCAATTTCACAGATGTGGAAAGAGGTTCATGGTATGATAAGGCAATAAGCTGGGCAGTAGAAAATAATATAGCTCGACCAGCTACGGGAACCTTTAAGCCAAATGAAATTCTTACGAGAGAAGAAATGGTTACTATTTTAAGTAATTTCTTAACTTACAAGAAAACTCCAATCAGAGAAATAAAGCCTGCTGATTTTGCAGACGAAGCACAAATCGCTGAATGGGCGCAAGACGCTGTTGATAGAACTGTAACCGCTGGAATTATCCACGGTAAACCTGATAATATGTTCGACCCTAAGGGTGGAACTACACGTGCAGAACTTGCTAAGGTTTTGTATATGTTAAGGGAATTGAAAATCAGTTCAACCTATGAATTGCTAGTTGCATAATTTAATGAAAACGAGGAGAAATCCTCGTTTTTTACATCATAAAAACACTGCAAAAATTTTGCAGTGTTTTTATATTAATGCTTATACTTTACAGCTTTATATATCTCACCCAATACTAGCGGAAGTAATGATGCTGGAAGTGCAACCATCCATCCATCTAATCCCAATGGAATTGTATCAAATAGTGTATTTAAGGAAGGTACATACAATACTACCAACATCATCAAGAATGATATTACAGTTGCTTGTACCAGTCTCTTATTTGTAAACACACCGATGTGGAATAGGGTATGCTTATCACTCCTAGCGGAATATGACCTGAATAACTCAGCCATTATCAATGTTACAAAAGCCATAGTTCTAGGTCCAGCCATATTATCTGGTCCATAGGCGAAATTATTCAAGCCCCATAGATATGCACCCAAGGTGGATATTGTAATTGCTGTCGCTTGAATCATTAACATCTTCATGGTTTCCTTATCAAGAATGGCTTCATCCTTTGATCTAGGTGGCTCAGTCATTATGTCATCTTCACCTTTTTCAACACCCAGTGCCATTGCTGGTAGGGAGTCCGTTACTAGGTTAATCCATAGTAGTTGCTTCGCTGCCAGTGGAACAGGTAAGTTGAAAACTATTGAAAGGAATACTATTAATACTTCACCGATGTTACATGATAGTAGGAAGGATACGAATTTTTTAATATTTGCATATATTATACGTCCTTCTTCTACTGCATTTACGATAGTTGCAAAGTTATCATCCGTAAGAATTACTTCAGCGGTGTTTTTTGCAACGTCTGTGCCGGTGATACCCATAGCTATACCTATGTCTGCCTTTTTAATTGCAGGAGCGTCATTTACTCCGTCTCCCGTCATCGCCGTTATTTCTCCGTTTTCCTTAAGTGCTGTTACTATTTGCACCTTATTTTCTGGAGAAACCCTCGCGAATATTCTCTTTGTCTTTACTATTTCACGAAGCTCAGCTTCTGACATTTGGTTTAATTCTCTACCCATGATAGCTTGGGATTCATCCTCAGCTATTCCTAGGTCCTTACCTATTGCATATGCAGTATCTAGGTAATCCCCAGTAATCATAATAGGAATTATTCCAGCGTCTTTACACTCACCTATGGCTGCTTTAACTTCAGGTCTAGGTGGGTCAATCATCCCTGTCAACCCGACGAAAGTCATATCATTTTCTACGAACTCGGATGTTTTTTCTTCTGGAATAGCATCAAATCTTCTCTCTGCGAAAGCAAGTACTCTCAAAGCACCCCTTGCAAAGCTTGTGTTCATTTCCAATACTTTTTCTTTAAGCTCAGGTGTAAATTCCACTGGCTCATTATCTATTAAAATCTTTGAACATTTGTCGATAATTATATCCGGTGCACCCTTTGTTAAGGATGCTACTTGTCCTTCGAAGAAATCATCGTGGAAGGTGGACATCATTTTTCTTGCAGAGTCAAATGGAATTTCGTCTATTCTAGGGAACATCTCATCATATTCTTTTTTTGTGATGCCGTTCTTTCCAGAGAATGATAGTAGCGCCCCTTCCGTAGGGTCACCTATCATCTTATAACTACCATTTATATTGCTTAAATTTGCATCATTTACAAGTGTGGAAATTCCCATAAGCGTTGTTAATCCAGGAACTTCTGTAGCTTTAATTTCTTTTTCATCTACAAAAAATTCTCCAATTGGGTCGTAGCCACTTCCGCTAACATCCACTACTTGTCCATTTACATACGCCTTTACTACGGTCATTTCATTTTGAGTTAAGGTACCTGTTTTGTCTGAACAAATTACAGTTGTTGTACCAAGGGTTTCTACTGCAAGTAGTTTTTTTACTATGGCATTTTTCTCTGCCATTCTACCCATTCCTAAGGATAAAACGATAGTTACAATCGCAGGAAGTCCTTCTGGGATAGCTGCTACAGCAAGTGATATGGAAGTCATTAGGATTTCCATAAAGTCTAGTTTATAAAGTAGTCCCACGCCAAATACGATTACACAGACAGCGATAACGATATATCCAAGGAGCTTTGATAAATCTGCTAGCTTTAATTGTAGTGGAGTTGCTTCTTGCTCTACTAGCATGATACTCGTTGCAATTTTACCTATTTCTGTATTTTTACCAGTCTCGACTACTACGCCATGACATCTACCATAGGTTACGATTGTGGAGCTATATGCTAAGTTTTCCCTGTCTCCAATCTCCATCAGTCCATCGTATTTAATTCTTCCATCCTTCTCAACTGGCACAGATTCTCCCGTAAGGGATGATTCATCTATCTTCAGGTTGGAACTGTCCAATATTCTGATGTCAGCAGGAACGATAGAGCCCGTCTCTAGGATTATTATGTCCCCAGGTACCAATTCTGTGGAGCTAACTTCGGTCGTTATTCCATCTCTTATAACCTTTGCAGTTGGCGCGCTCATCTTTTGTAGTGATTCGATTGCAGCTTCTGCTTTTCCTTCTTGATATAAACTTAAGAAGGCGTTCACTACTACTATCGCTAAGATTATAAATGTGTCTTCTATTTCACCTACAAATGCAGATACTGCACTGGCAGCCAATAAAATAAGTATCATCGGGTCTTTGAATTGGTCAATCAATTTTGATATTAATGATTTCTTCTTAGCTTGCTCCAATTCATTCTTCCCGTACTTTTCTAAACGAGTTGCAACCTCTTCGCTACTTAGTCCAAATTCCCTAGTGGTACTGAGTGCTTCCAAGGTTTCTGACTCGGTCAGATTGTACCATTTTTCCATATTTCCCTCCATAAATAAAAAATAACCTTTGTTTAGCGGTCTAAACAAAGGTCTTGCAAACGCTAAACGCGTGTTTAACCGGGATAAAATCCGTAATGACGATTAAACGTTTCTTGCTACTCCCCCTCGATTGAAGTAACTAAATTATAACACACTTTCATATTTTTTAAATAGCTTTATTAAATATTTCTCAAAATTATTTTGATATATGTAAAATTTACAATATAAACTGTGATTTAATGATATAATTTATTATATGAAAATTTACACAAATGGAGCTGATTATATGAAATACGGTATTGTAGACATTGGATCTAATACAATAAGATTAAATTTATATTTAGTAACAGATAGAAAAAATATAGTGTCCCTTTTGAACAAAAAAACCGTAGCAGGTTTGGCTACTTATGTAGAAAATGGCTATATGACAAAAAAGGGTGCAGATAAACTAGTTAAAATTTTAAAAAGTTATATAAAAATTTGTAATTACTTTGATATAGAAAAAGTTAAAATGTTTGCTACAGCGTCTTTGAGAAATACAAAAAATTGTAATGACGTTATAAAGTACATTCAAGATGAAATAGGAACGACTGTGGATTTAGTATCTGGAGAAGATGAAGCAAATTTTGGATACATCGGCATTAGCGAAGACTACAAAATTGAAAACGGATATATTGTAGATATCGGCGGCGGTTCAACAGAAATCACGCTTATACAAAATTCAAAGATAAAATATGCCACATCCCTAACTGAAGGTTCTTTGTCACTATTAAAGAGGTTTAGCAACAATATATTCGCCACTGAAAAGGAAATTAAAGCTATGCAAAAATATGTTTCAAAACTATTAGCAGACTTTAAGGTTCCAAAATCAAAGACGGTAGTTCCAGTTTATGGTGTGGGTGGTACCCTGAGGGCTACTGGAAATATTGCCATGGAGCTATATAACTTGCCTTCAGGAAAAGAAATAAGCGCAGAAAATGTTAGGGATTTAGCAAAGGCTATTATAAGCCAAGACATGCTAGCTTACAAAACTGTATTACAGGTAACTCCCGAAAGAGTTCACACCATTATGCCAGGCTTGATTATCTTAAGGGAAATTCTAAAGCATACGGGAGCTACAAATATATTAGTAAGTGATAAGGGTGTAAGGGAAGGTTTCTTAATAAATAACATAGGTGAAGGAAATGACCGAACAGCAGAACAACTTACGTAAAAACGATAATGATAACGCAATCGCAGACGAAATCTTAAAGATAAAAGATATGGGATATCCTGAGGATATGGAAATGGAATTGGCAGATGTTTCTTCCAATATTCCAACGTTCTCAGAGGATATGGAGGATGAGGAAGATATTTCAGACCCAACAACCATAGAAGATATTTATAATTACTCCATGAATCGAGAGCTATCATGGCTGAATTTCAATAGAAGAGTGCTACATGAAGCCTTAGATGAATCAACTCCCCTTTATGAAAGGATGAAGTTCATCGCTATTTTCATGAGCAATTTAAACGAATTTTATATGGTTAGGGTTGGTTCCCTAACGGATTTATCCTACCTAAAGGAAATCACAACGGACAATAAGACAGGCATGACGCCTAAGGAACAACTACAAGCAATTTACAAAAAAACTGCCGAATTAGTTGTAGAAAAGGATGAGATTTTCAACCAAGTAAAGGGCGAATTGGAAAAGCTTGGCATTATTGATTTGGAGTATAAGTATCTTTCAAAGTCAGCAAAAAGAAAAGTAGAAGCATACTACTCAAATTTTATCGAGCCAATATTATCACCACAGATAATAGACCCACATCACCCATTTCCATTTATTGAAAATGACTCCTTGTATATAGTTGCGGAGCTAGTAGGTGAACATTCCAAACCATATGGATTGGTGCCCGTTCCAAAATCCATAAGTAGATATTATGTAGTAGAGGAAGGATTGCAATTTATAAGAACGGAAAATATTATAAAACAATTGTCACCTTCACTTTTTACAAATTTCAAGGTAAAGAACGCACACGTCATTAACGTAATCAGAAATACTGACCTTGAAATTGAAGAAGACTTGGCAGACCACGATCAGGATTATAGAAGTCATATGAAGAGAATACTTAAAAAGAGAAACAGACTACAAGCTGTTAGATTGAATTCAGATTCTCCAATTACTGATGGGCTTTTGTCCTTTTTGGTAACAAATTTAAGCATTAAGAAAAACCAGTTTTTTGTTACAAATTCACCACTGGCATTAAAGTTTGTTTATGATTTAGAGGATGAAGTAAAGTTGATGAATTTAAATTCAATTTTCAACGAACCATATACACCTCAGTCTAATCCAATGTTGAATATGAAAAAACCGTTGATAAATCAGATTTTAGATCACGATGTATTGTTTATTTATCCATATGAAGACATAAACGAATTCATTAAAATATTGGAAGAAGCTTCAAATGACCCTAGGGTGTTGTCAATAAAAATAACAATTTATAGATTGTCTAAAAATTCTAAAATCGTACAAAATTTAATTAGAGCAGCGGAAAATGGAAAAGAAGTTACAGTAATAATGGAGCTCCAAGCAAGATTTGATGAAGAAAGTAACATCAACTACTCAGATGTGCTATACGAAGCAGGTTGTAACATCATTTACGGTGTGAGCGGATATAAAACCCATTCGAAGATTTGTTTAATAACCATGAGTACTGACGAAGGAATAAGACATATAACCCAAATCGGAACAGGAAATTACAACGAGCAAACATCAAAGCTCTATACAGACTTGAGCTTGGTTACAGCAAATGAATCCATCGGTGAGGATGCAGTAGAATTTTTTAAGAACATGAATATTGGAAATATCGATGGAGTCTATGACCAGTTGATTGTCTCACCTGTTTCATTTAAGCAAACAATTATTAAATTGATGGATGAAGAAATTCGTAAAGGAACAGAAGGAAGGTTATTCTTCAAGTTCAACTCCCTTACGGATAAGGATATTATAAAAAAACTGTCAGAGGCGTCCAATGCTGGTGTAAAAACTAGAATGATAATTAGGGGAATTTCATGCTTGCGTCCTGAAGTTGAGGGCTACACCGACAATGTGGAGTGCAGAAGTATCGTTGGAAGATATTTGGAGCATCCTAGAATTTATAAATTTGGTTCAGGAGAAGATTCTAAAATCTATATCGGTTCGGCAGATTTAATGACAAGAAATACGGAGAGACGCGTTGAAATAGCAGTTCCCCTACTAGATGAGGAAGTTAGAAACAAAGTCAAAAATTATCTATATGACCAATGGAAAGATAACACAAAGGCTAGAAATCTCACCTGTGAAGGAGTCTATAGACCAATAGACACAAAGCCTTCCGATAAGCTTATAAATGCCCAAGAAGAAATGATGAGAATTTCCATAGAGCAAGCAAAGCTCGTAGAAGAGGAGATGGCCCCAGTTGAAGTGCCAAAAGAAAGTATTTTCGATAAAATAAAACGATTTTTTAGCTAAATATTTTGTATAAAAAACCTCCTACTAATTGCAAAGCAGCAATAAGTAGGAGGTTTTTACATTCAATATCCATATAAATCAACTAATGTTTAACTTACCTAAATCTCTCCACCGACTCTAAAAAGCTTTCGTGTTTTATCTTCTTTGCATCGAACTTTAATAGGTCCATATTTAGCTGCATTATGGAGCCGGTTCCCAGTGTGGTTATTATCGTTCCCAAACCCAGTTTACCACCTAATAAAAATGCAAATACTAGCACAACTATCTCCACTACAACCCTCATGTGTCCGTGCTTAAGTCCGGTTTTCTTTGCCATTGCCAGGGTGAAGGAATCTCTAGGACCTGCTCCTAGCGCCGCACCCATGTATAATATATTTCCAATACACAAGAATTCAATTCCAATTAGTATATAAATTATCCCCATAAGAATAGAATTTTGTATAGGTACTATATTTGCATCTAGAATAATCTGCATAAATAATCCAATTAATATACTGTCGGCAATTATTCCCACGCCGAACTTCTCACCTGCCAAGGCTGCTATGAAAAACACAATAATAGCCGTCAGTATGGAAACATACCCGATTTTAATTCCTGTGTGCAAGGAAATTCCGTTATGAAATCCATTCCATGCATCCATCCCAATATTACCATTTATTATAAAAACCAGCCCCACGGAGCATAAAAATAAGCCAAAGACCAGTTTTATAAATCTTTTCGTAAAATCAATTTTCATATTTACCTAGTCCTTTTGCCTTATCATGCTTAAATATCTATAGGTGCTCGCCTGGGAGCATTTCAATTTTTCAGATACTGAACTTACAGCACCCTTCATCATAAATACTCCTTGGTTATCTAGTCGTTCTATAATCTCTAGTCGTTCCTCTTGGGTCAACCTATCTACAGAAACGGAATATTTTTCCAAATCCTTATCTATAATATGGTCTATAGTTTCCTTTAGGGTGCCCTTCTCTTCTCGTTCAATTCCGTAAGGTTTGTCAGGCTCTTGAATTTTGATATTTATTTCTTTATTGCCAGAATAGTATTTATCTGGATGGCAGAGGGAAAATAAATTTTCGCTAAGCTCTGCATATCTGGAGTCATCAAAATTTAAACATAAAATCCCCTCCAGCTCTCCCCTCTCATCCTTTATGAAAAACATGGATGACCTTAGAGCTTTTCCAGATACGGCATAGGAGGTTCGATTGATTATGTAGTCTGCTTGTTCGTATTCTTTTTCGGTTATAGCTTTTTGGGCTAAGGGTGAAAGTCCTGCTCCTACATCACGCCCACTGATATGTCCATTAACCAAGGCAATAATTTTTTTCGAGCTATTAGTAGTATCCAATAGAGTGATTTCATAATCAGGGCCTATTGTCTTGCTAATAAAATTCATTAAATTTATATAATGATCAAAAATATTCTTTTTCATTGCTACCTCCACAATATTACAATATTACCAAAGTTAAAGGCAATTTACAATTATAGTATAGTGCAATTATTACATTCTTACAATAATAATTGTATTTAATTGTGAGAATTAATTATTGACAATGAAAAATTGTAGCTATATAATAAATGTATAAGGAATCGTTTTCACAATTTCAAAGGAGGAGTTTATTATGGCAGTAAAATATGTAGCAGAACCGTTCAGAATTAGAATGGTAGAATCACTTAAGATGTTGACGAGAGAAGAGAGAGAAGAGGCTATCAAAAGAGCGCACTACAACAATTTCAATCTAAAAAGTACAGAAGTGTACATAGACTTAACCACTGATTCTGGAACGAACGCTATGAGCATGAATCAATGGTCAGCTATGATGCTAGGCGACGAAGCTTATGCAGGTGGAACTAGCTACTTCAAGTTTGTAGAAGCTGCTCAAGATATATTCGGTTATGAGTTTATACAACCTGTTCACCAAGGTAGAGCTGCAGAAAAAGTACTATTCCCACTTCTACTTGGCAAAGGCAAATATGCAATTTCCAATATGTTCTTTGATACAACTAGAGCTCACGTTGAAATCGCAGGCGCTAGAGCAATAGACTGTGTGGTTGCTGAAGCTAAGGATCCAAAGATCAGAGCTAAGTTTAAAGGCAACATGGACGTGGAAAAGCTTGAACAATTAATAAACGAAAAAGGTCCGGAAAACGTTGGCTTAGTTGTTATGACTATTACTAATAACTCCGCAGGTGGACAACCTGTTTCCATGCAAAACATGAGAGACGTTTCAGAAATTTGTAAGAAATACAATATTCCATTGAACATTGATGCAGCAAGATATGCTGAAAATGCATTCTTCGTTAAACGTGATGAAGAAGAATTTAAGGATGCTAGCATTAAGGACATTGTAAAAGAAATGTTTAGCTATGCAGATTTCTGCACCATGAGTGCTAAGAAAGACACCATCGTAAATATGGGTGGTATGATTGGAATTAAAGATGGAAATTCACCATATATCCTAGGTGTAAAAGCTAACTGTATTTCATTCGAAGGATTCACATCCTACGGCGGATTAAACGGAAGAGACTTAGAGGCTTTGGCAGTTGGACTTTATGAAGGTATTGATGAAGATTATTTAAGATATAGAATAGGTCAAATGGAGTATATCGCAGGTAGACTTGATGAAGCTGGAATAGCTTATCAATCACCAGTTGGCGGACATGGTGTTTTCTTAGACGCTGCTGATATGTTCCCTCATATTCCATATAATGAATTC
Organism: uncultured Peptoniphilaceae bacterium; assembly: GCA_964445145.1. Lineage (GTDB taxonomy): Bacteria > Bacillota > Clostridia > Tissierellales > Peptoniphilaceae > CAYUJY01. Next base: position 13,454 of record CAYUJY010000022.1, read on the forward strand.
CCTGCCCAAGTATTAGCAATCGAACTTTATAAGGAAGCAGGAGTTAGAACTAGTGAAATTGGATCCTATATGTTAGGTAACGACCCTGATACAGGAGAACAAATTAAATCTGACTTTGAATTCACAAGACTTGCAATACCTAGAAGAGTTTATACACAAGCTCATCTAGACATAATAGTTGATGCGTTGATAGAAATTAAGAAGCGTGCAAAGGACATAAAGAGAGGCTATAGAATAATTTGGGAACCACCTATTCTTAGACACTTCCAAGCACACTTAGAAAAAATTGAAGAATAAATATTAATCCAAGGCCTCTATGTGTTAAGGCTCATAGAGGCCTTGGATTAATATTTTCTCAACAATTTAATAATTAACCCCTATAAGGAGTAAAGTCATGACAGAAAATAAGAGAGACAGTTTTTCGAGTAGATGGGGTTTTATAATGGCATGTATCGGCTCTGCTGTAGGAATGGGCAACATTTGGCTATTCCCTACTAGAGTGTCGCTATATGGAGGAGGTTCCTTTATACTTCCATACATTATATGTGTAGTTGTTTTAGGTTATAGTGGAGTTATGGGCGAAATGGGCCTAGGCCGTTCTACCAGAAGTGGCGCGGTTGGAGCTTTCGGTAAAGCGATGAAACACGCTGGAAAGGATGAAAAGTTAGGCAATCTTTTAGGATATGTACCTACCATAGCGGGATTCTTATTAGCCATAGGATACACAGTTGTAGTTGGATGGATTTTTAAGTACACAGTAGGTGCAATAACGGGCGCAACCCTAGCTCCTACAAGTATAGATGAATTCGGTGGTGCTTTCGGAGGAATGGCATCTAGCTTTGGTAATACACCTTGGCAAATCGTAGCAGCGCTACTATGCTTCGGTATAATGGTAGCAGGTATAGCAAATGGTATCGAAGTTGCAAATAAGATAATGATGCCGTTATTCTATGTGCTATTCATAGGTCTTGCGATTTATGTAGCACAACAACCTGGTGCTTCCGATGGATATAAATATATATTCACAATAAAACCGGAGTTTTTCTTCAGCCCTTTGGTTTGGATCTATGCACTGGGACAAGCCTTCTTCTCCCTATCATTGGGAGGAAGTGGCACGGTAATCTATGGTTCATATTTGGACGATAAGGAAGATATACCAAGCTCAGCACTAACAGTATCATTTTTCGATTCAATGGCTGCGTTAATCGCATCATTGGTAATAATTCCTGCAATTGCAACTACGGGATCACAACTGGACGAAGGTGGACCTGGTCTAATGTTTATACATTTACCAAATTTATTTAAGTCAATGCCTGGCGGAAATATCGTAACCATAGTATTCTTTGTAGCTTTACTTTTTGCAGCGGTGACTTCGATAATAAATCTTTACGAGATGCCGATAGCTACACTACAAGATATTTTCGGTTTTTCCAGAAAGAAAGCTGCAGGTACAATTGCCGCAGTCGGTATAACGGTAAGTCTTCTGATTCAAGGAATCGTTGGTGAATGGATGGACGTGGTTTCCATATACATCAACCCTCTAGGTGCAATCCTTGCAGCCGTAATGTTCTTCTGGGTATTCGGTTCAGATTACGTGAGGGCAGAACTGCAAAAGGGACGTTCAAAGCCAATCGGACCATGGTTGGAGCCTATGACAAAATATGTATTTGTTGGTATAACCATATTGGTATATGTAGCAGGAGTATTATTAGGCGGTATTGGTTGATTTAATTAAATAATTTATGACCATCCTGAATTTATGGGTGGTCATTTTATATTAATCTCTATATACTTTGTATCTTGCAATTTATTCATTACCTTCTTCTGCAATTTTAGTATATTCTCTTAACTTTTTCTGCAATAATTTTTTGTCAATTAAATTTAAAGTATATTCGGAAACCAACGTAGGAGATAAGCTTCGACTCAGTGCAAACTCTACTACCTCATCATCCTTCGATGCACAAAGTAAAATACCAACGCTTGGATTTTCATTACTTTTCTTTACTTCCATATCCAACGCTTCTAAATACAAATTTATTTTTCCAATGAATTTCCGGTTTAAATTCACCAATTTTAAGTTCAAATGCGACTAAACAAGACAATCCCTATGGTAAAACAATAAGTCTATATATAAGTCATGATTACCAACCTGTATTCGATATTCCTCTCCCACAAAGGTAAAGTCTCTGCCTATCTCTAAAATGAAGTGCTTTAGGTTTTTAATTATCAGCTTTTGCAAGTCTTTTTCACTCCCAATTATAGGAGTATCTAAAAATTCTAGTACGTACTTATCCATAAACACATATTCAGTATTATCATCAGAATCATGTATCCAGGTTATAATATTAGAAGATAGTATATACCTTTCGTAATATCCGCTATCTATTTGTCTAACTAATTCACGATGACTTAGCTTATCCTTTATAGTTAACAACATATAGAATTCACGCTCTTCTTTAGATTTTGAGGCAGACATTATTTTTAGATGATTCGACCAGTTCAATTGTGTCAACAGTGTTGACACTTTTTCATCATTCTTATATAACTCATAGAACTGCTTTATTCTATAGAGTCCTCTGCGCGTAAATCCTTTTAAATCAGTAATTATTATTGAAAAATTCAGCAATCTTCTCTACATAATTAGATCCATATGATGCGATTTTGCTTTTTTTCACTGACATACTTCCCGATTTCAAAGTATATTAATATCAGTTCTTCATTTACTTTCTTGTAAGCCCTTATTTTTGCGCTTTCAACAATATTTATTATTTCGTCAAATTGTCCATAATTATAGTCGGCAACAATTTGTTCGTTATTTTTTTCAGACATATTCCCTCCTGCGATACTCTATTATTTCTAATGGAAATTAAGTTAAATAAATAATCAATTATTATTTGTGAGGATTCGAAATAAAGAGTAAAATTAATTTAGGAGGTAGTTATGTCAAATATCACTATGTACATAAAGGAAATTACTATCGAAGAATTAAATGACAATTTTTATGACAAGGAAAGGTTTCAAGGATATTGTAAGGAATGTGGAAGCTATGACAAAAAATACAGCTGTCCTCCATTTAGTGATCAGGTAGACAATCTCTTAGATAATTATAATTATATGCAGCTGATAGTCGCAAAAATAGATTATACTGATGAAGAGATAGCAACTCATCAAGGAAAGGAAAAGGCATTAGAATATACGAAGGAAACCTTCTTTCCCATTAAGATATATATCCACGATAAGTTAATAGAAATGGAAAGCAAATTAACCGACACCTATTTTTCGGCCATGGGTTCCTGTGCCCTATGCGAGGAATGCGAAAAAGTCCATGATAGGGATTGTAAATATCCTGAGAGAATGAGGGTTTCATTGGAGGCGCTCGGTTACGATATAGTCGGTATGTTAAAGGAATACTTTGGTATAGAAATTAAATGGGCAAACGACAGGCTACCGGAATATTATACCCTACTTGGCGGATTTGCCAGCGTGGATAGAATTGATGTGTTGGAGTCCGAGTTAGTTAGTATTTCGGAGGGATATGGTAGGAGTTAGTGTATGTGGCTGTTAATGGGCGTCTATAAGGCCGCCCGCTAAATTGAAATTGGGCGTCTATATGGCCGCACGTTAAGTTTCATTAAAAAATACCCGGATTTTCACCGGGTATTTTTTATGTTCTATGCTTTTATCTTATTTAGCGCTTGGTCCAAGTCTGCTATTATGTCGTCTACATCCTCTAGTCCAACTGAAAGTCTCACGAGTCCTGGAGCTATTCCTACTTCGATAAGCTCTGCTTCACAGTATGTGGAGTGAGTCATGCTCGCTGGATGCTCGATTAAGGTTTCACTATCGCCTAAGCTAACTGCCAATGTACATAGTTCTACATTGTCCATTACAGTCTTTCCGCCCTCTACCTTGCCCTTTACTTCGAAGGAAATCATAGCGCCTGGTTTCTTCATTTGTTTATCCGCAAGTGCCTTTTGTGGGAAGCTTGCAAGTCCAGGATAATATACTTTTTCAACATTAGGATGTTTATCTAAAAAGTCTGCAATTTTAATTGCGTTATCTATATGACGGTCCATTCTAACTCCAAGAGTTTTCATCCCTCTTATTATTAAGAATGCATCATTAGGGCTAAGTACGGATCCCGTTAAGTCTTTAAGTCCCACTAGTCTAACCTTTGCCATCATTTGAGCTGTACCTACTGCTAGTCCAGCTATAACGTCTCCATATCCATTTAAATATTTCGTAGCACTGTGTACAACAATATCTGC
>CAYUJY010000023.1:0-2192 GCA_964445145.1 uncultured Peptoniphilaceae bacterium
ATGAGATGGCAACCTTTATGAAAAGAAAAAAATATGAATGGGATGTTAAGAAAAATAATTATACAAAGATAAAAAAGGATGAAGTCGAGAATAACACAAATGTAAAACAGTTAAACTTTGAATCTGAAGATCTGGAAGAAGTGTTGATGGAAGTGCTTAAAGGGATAAATGAACTAAAAGATGGAAAGAAAAAAACTGCAGTAAATGATACTACAGATGAAGTATCTAATGAACTTCTGAGATATAGATTAGAAGGAATCTACAAGTCAAAATCATTTAATATGAATTCCACCTTAGAAAACATGATAATAGACTTTAGCAAGGATAGAAGGATTAGCCAAAAAGATATATTTGAGATAGCAATTGTGGATTTCTTTTTAAAATATGGAGATGCAGAAGCTATGGAGGAATTATTAGAATAGAATATAAGAAGCACAAATATTATAAAAATTAGAAAGGATATTTGTACAAAAATTAGAAAGGATAATTGTTGTTAGTTGTAGATTAGTGTGGTATAATTTGGGTAAATATCGCACGTATAGACCATAAGAAGTAACCCATCTCCACACTGTTTACAATAGAGAACTTTAATATATAAATTACTAGGGCAAACTTATCAATAAGGTTAACTTATAGTGAGTAGGAAAAAGATATTAAATGTGGTTGTAATAGCTATGAAAACATATGATATGGTTGTGATAGCTAGTAAAATCATAGGTTGGGAATGTACGAACCCCAACAAGTCGCAGAAAATAGCCATTCATCATTAACAAGTACATCAACAAATAGTGAGAACATTTCGGGTTCTTCCTGCTTCGATTGGTTTTCTAATAGGATTGACACTTTGGAATTTAAATACAAGAAAAAACTATAGACCGACTACATAAGTCGGTCTTTATTTAAACTGGAATATAACTTTCGAGATCGGCCCTATCATATGGAGCCTTTTTTAAGTAATTTTCCATAGCTCCTATGGAATAAATTCCTGTAGGTCTATGGTTTTTACCATATGTTTCTGGAACTGCTTGTCTGGTTACATATGCAACTTTGTAAATCTTTTCAAAATCTAATTCCTCATCATTTACGAAGATTCTTTGAATTCTATATCCATAGGGATTTTCTAATTTAAAATAAATTTTCAAACCCGAATTTCTTTTTATATACCCGCCCATTTGTTTAAATGGGTCCGTGGAAAATGTCCTCTCTAAATTATCTTCGAGCAAATGAAATATTTCATATCCCGTCAACTCAGCAGTAATAATTTCAGGATCCATTGGGACTATCTGGTATAGATGTCTCTTGGTGAGTGCTCCAGCAGCTACAGCGCCACCATATCTCCAACCATTTGAAAATGCAATATCCAGCCCAGTAGCATCCCTTATGGAATCTAAAAGTAGATAATCCATAGTTCCAAAAAACGAGCTACCTCGGTGTAAATCAATTTTACTTTCTCCCACAATTTCATCAAGGTGAGCACTGTAGGAATTTAATATTTTGTCATGGTTTAACATTTCTACAATTTCATTATCTTCTTGGACTAAGTTATCTAATACAGTGTATTCATGGCGGATATTTTTCATTTCACCATCAACAAAATCCAATTCTAAAAATCCCATAGAGGATGCTAGGGAGCCCGATTGAATAATATATGAATTCCTAACCTTTTCCAAAAATCTAATTCTGTTGTGAGTATGCCCAGATAAACAGATATCTATTCCGTCTACTTGTTTTAGTAATTCGATGTCCTGAGGATATCCTAAATGGGAGAGTAATATTACCAAATTCACCCCATCATCTCGTAGCCTTTTAGCCCAGTAACGAGATTCATCAATTCCGTTAGTAAACTCTGCCCCCTCCCAAAATTGTGCGGGCATGTTCTTCTTAATTATATTTGATGCCACACCTATGACTCCGATTTTAATTCCATCGATTTCATATGTTTTAACTGGTGGAAATAATAACTCGTCGGTTTCATCGTCATAGACGTTGGCAGCGAGTATTGGAAAATTTAATTTTGTTCCAAGCTCTATTAAATGTTTTGGTGTATAGGCGACATCCCAGTGAAAAGTCATCCCATCTACACCCAATATATTTAGATAGGGTATCATTACTTCTCCCTTGGACTGTACAGCTTCATAGGTGCCATGAAATGTGTCGCCATTATCAAAAAGTAGAGTTTTACCAGATAGTTT
>CAYUJY010000023.1:2202-3312 GCA_964445145.1 uncultured Peptoniphilaceae bacterium
CCTAGTATAACCACCGAGATTCTCCACCTTAAATCCCTTTGCAGAATACCTAATATCACCCTTAGGTAAAAGGTTAGCATGGGTATCATTTATTTGTATAATTCCAATAGTTTTTGTCAATGTTGTAAACCTCCTTAAATTAGTTTTACCCAGTATTAACAAAATCAAAATTTGAATATTACTTTGAAATCGTAACATTTGAAACGGAAATTTGAATTCAAATAGCATATAATTTATATAGAATAAAAACGGAGGTAACTTATGAGCTTATTTTTAGCACCTATACATCACAATATGTACAATAAGATAAAAAACCAAAATGAAATAAATGTGGATTTACTAGAACACTTTGGAGATGATGAATTATCTAAAAGTGTAATTACGACCGTAGGGGAATTTAAGGATGGAATTTTGGCGGATGTAATTGACCACAATAATATCCATGGATGGCTACAAGGACAAATCGATATTGTAGAGAAGAGTTTTTCCTTTATAGTAGAAAATTTATTAGCCAAGGGAAAAACTAAAGAAGATTTAGTTACTTGGTTTGAAAATAGGGGTAAGAATGTTGCAGTTGCGGGGAGTGGCGAAGAGGTTTACAGAATATTTTCTGACTCATTCTTGGACGGAATGCCTTGTGATAGAGCAATTCAGCCCATGATACTAGACGAAACAGAAGCAAGATGGGTTCAAAAGGTAGATGTGCACGAAAAATATTGGAACGATGGTGGCGTTATGTACAATGAACTACGCTGTGCATGGATCAAGGGACTTGCAGAAAATAGCGGATTCAACTTTGGATATAACGAAGGAAATTATGAGGTGAACAAATGATTGGAATTACGATTTTAGTAGATGAACACAAGAATATTTTAAACTTTACGAATATTTTAGAAGAAAGATTAGTTTATGCATTAGAGACTGGCAAGATAGATACTGATTATTTTAGAAAATGTATCAGATTTATAAGACAGTATGCCGACGGTCACCATCACCAAAAGGAAGAAGGACTTCTATTTGAAAAAATGATGGAAGAGCTGGGAGAAGTTGCAGAAAAATTGGTTCGAGGCGGAATGCTGGTAGAACATGACTTAGCAAGATTTACCGTTG
>CAYUJY010000023.1:3322-13430 GCA_964445145.1 uncultured Peptoniphilaceae bacterium
GAGAGAGCACTGGCTGCATATGACGAAGATCCAACGGCATTAAACAAACTTGATATCTTATCCCACGGAATGGCATATGTATATTTATTGAGACGTCATGCCACAAAAGAAGATGATGTACTATACCCATTTGCAGAAAAAAACCTTTCAGAAGAATCTAAAAATTGGATAAACGAAGAAACAAAAGCATTAGAAGAACAAAAGCCTGACTTTTCAGAATTTGAAGAATTCTTTGTATAGAAAAAAATAGACAAATCTAGTAATTTTATGCCCCCTGTCAACAACTGATAGGGGGCATATTACAAAACTAAGATTTTCTATTTTGTTACATAAATTTTTCGATATAATCATCGAAGGTCATGGACCTGTCATTATAGCTACCATCATCATAGATTTCAATAATTCTATTGGCAATAGTATTTACGAATTGGTGGTCGAAGGATGTAAATAAAATGTTACTCTTATAGTTTATTAATCCCTCATTTACGCTAGTTATAGACTCCAAGTCCAGATGGGCAGTTGGTTGGTCTAAAATTAAAACGTTTGAATTAGCAAGCATCATTTTTGAAAACATCATACGAACCTTCTCGCCTCCTGAAAGAACAGAAGCATTTTTAAGACCTTCTTCCCCTGAGAATAACATCTTACCTAGAAATCCTCTAATATAAATTTCAGATTGTTCAGCAGTGTATTGTCTCAACCAATCCACCAGGTTATATTGAGAACTTTCGAAATACTCTGTGTTGTCCTTAGGAAAGTAAGAGGTAGTGATGGTTTGACCCCATTTATATTCACCTTCAAAATCCGTATCTCTTTCGTTTATAATTTCGAAAAGTGCAGTTATTGCCAACTCATTTCCAATAAATGCAATTTTTTCATTCTTATTTACTCTAAAATCCAAATCCTTTATCAGATAATTTCCAAGCTCATCTTTTTTAGATAGATTAGTTACAGTAAGTATTTCATTACCAACTTCTCTTTCAATTGTGAACCCAACATATGGGTATCTTCTTGTAGAAGGGGAAATGTCATCTAAGGTAATTTTCTCTAACAATTTCTTTCTAGAAGTAGCTTGTCTAGATTTAGATTTGTTTGCAGAGAACTTAGCGATAAAGTTTTGAAGATCCTTAATTTTATCTTCTTTCTTCTTGTTTTGGTCCTTTGCTAGTTGCATAGCCAGTTGAGAAGATTCATACCAGAAATCGTAGTTTCCAGCATACATCTTAGCCTTGCCGAAGTCGATATCTACCATGTAGGTACATACTTCATTCAAGAAATATCTGTCATGGGATACAACTATTACTATTCCATCAAACGAATCTAGGAAGTTCTGTAGCCATATTATTGCCTTGAAGTCCAAGTTGTTAGTAGGCTCATCCAGTAATAGAATTTCAGGATTTCCAAATAATGCTTGGGCTAACAATACTTTAACTTTATCATTACTCGTAAGTTCCTTCATCTTTCTCAAATGCAACTCAGTACCTACACCTAGACCTTGTAAAAGGGAGCTAGCTTCAGCCTCTGCTTCCCAACCATTTAATTCTGAAAATTCAGCTTCCAGTACACTTGCCCTTAGGCCATCTGCATCATCAAAATCTGGTTTTGAATATAGTTCATCCTTTTCAATCATTATGTCATAAAGTCTCTTATTTCCCATAATTACTGAATCGATTACAACCTCTTCATCGTATTGGAAATGATCCTGTTTCAAAATTGAAATTCTGGCATTCTTTTCCTTTGTTATTTCTCCTGTGTCCGCTTCTTTTTCTCCGGACAATATTTTAAGAAAAGTAGATTTTCCTGCACCATTTGCTCCAATCACTCCGTAGCAGTTGCCAGGAGAGAAGGAAAGATCTACATCTTTAAAAAGCTTTTGAGCTCCAAAGCTCAAGCTTACATTATTTACATTTAACATAATTTCACCTCACACGTCGTTATATTATAACACAATATGAGGATAATTTTAATATGTAAGAAAAAGAATAATAAAATAAATTGCTACTATAACGATATTGTAATAAAAGATTAACCGTTTTGTAAAGATTTGTTGAATTAATTGTTATATACTAAGTGCATAGAGGAGGCAACAACTATGAAAAAACTAAAGTATATTATATTAGCTATGGTTATAGTTCTAAGTGGATGTTCCACAGCCACAAAAAGTCAAAACACAGAATCTATGGAGGATATAAAACCTGCAGCCACTGCTGAAGCATTGGTAAAGACAGAGGAAGCAAAAGCCGATGTAGTTACTATGTCAGGAGATACTAAAATTATGCCACCAAGTACTGGAAGAACTAAAATCAAAAGCAGTAAGCCAGAAATGAAGTTAGAAGATATCATCACAAAGATGAAATCTCTCCTAGAAATAGGAGACGAATATAACGAAGTGAGCTCATCTGAATACACCGATGAGAATGGCTTGAAAAACTATAACATCAACTATACGAATACTTCAGCAAATGAATCCGCTTGGTTGAGTACAGATGGATATGGTAATTTATTTAGCTATGGATTATCATACGGAAATCAAACGAACGAAAAGACCGCAGTAGTTACTAGGGAAGTATCAATGGAAAAAGCAAAAGCATTGCTAGTTAAAATGTACGGAGAACAAGCTTCAGAGTGGGTGACAATAAAGCCATATAACTCTTATAGCCTAGAATCCCCTACCTATAACTTTTCTTTCCAAAGATCCTTCGAAGGGGTTCCTATAGCATCAGATAGAATAGACATGGAAGTAAATAAGTACAATGTAAAGGTTACATCCATGTACGTTACTACCGGAACTAACTATGATTTTTCAGATAACTCATATTTAGCAGCTAAGGCTGATGTTAAAGATATCGAAGAAGCATACGCTAAATACAAACTTGAAAATAAATTGTATAAAGGATTTTTAGGAACCTCAGACTATAAGTCGACTTCACAATTTAGAAAGTTAAACTATATCAACGTATACTCACTATTTGGAAATCAAATTTCCATAGATGCAAAAACCTTAGAACCTAAGTATATCCAAGACACAACATACTATGCAATGGGAGATATGGCAGAGGCAAAGGGTGCATCACTTTCTGAAGTCGAGCAGGAAATGATTGACAACATAAAGTCTCAAAAAACTGTTGAAGAAGCTGAAAAGAGAGCAAGGGATCTATTTAATTTAGATAGTTCATACAAGTTAACTTGGTCCAGCTTTGGAAACTACATGAGTACTAAGGATATATACAAATGGGATCTATCCTTCTCAAACGATAGTAAATATGTTGGTGTCGGAATGATAGGTAAGGACTTAGAGCTTATAAACTATAGCAAGTCAGATATGAATGCCACAAACAGTTTCAACACAGTTAAACCTGAAGAAGCAAAAAATGTTGCTGAAACATTCTTAACAGAAAAAGCCAACATGAATTTAAAAGAACTGGAACTTTCACCAGTTAGCAAGTTCCCACAAGATAGCGGCGGGTTTAATTTAACCTATATGAGATCCTTGGGCGATGAGAAGTATGTGGTTAATTCAACTGTAAATATAACCGTATCTACAGATGGAAAAGAAGTTGTTAACTTCTACAAAGACTGGGATTATGATTTCCAGGACAAGGAATTTACTTCTACGTTAACTGTAGATGAAGCATATGAAGTTCTTAGAGATTCATATGGATTTAACCTAGTATACAAAAGAGATTTTGCAGATACTAGTGACAAACCAGTAAAACTATACTTTGAAATTACTTCGCCACCGTATCTTGGATATCCTGGCAACAGTCTAATGGTAGATGCTAATACCAAAAAGATTATAGATTACAATGGAGCTCCTGTGCAGTTGTTGTCAGATATTAATTACTCTGACTTGAACGAATCAAAATATCAAGAGCAAATAAAAGAATTAGCTGAAAATGGTGTAGGATTTTCCGATGGTGTTTTATTACCAAAACAAGAGATAAAACAAATCGAAGCGTTAAGATTGTTATACAGCCTATTAAACTACGGAGCGTCACCTTCTAATTTATCCGATGATGAAATTTATGAAGGACTAAAATGGACAATGATACTGGGTTCAGATGCAAGGGAACCAAATAAGATTGTAACCAACGAAGACATGGCTAAATACACTTTACGCAGCATGAACTATCAAAAAATTGCAGATAGGGGTTATTTATTCGATGACAAGTTCACCGACATGTCTAAAGACAGCGCAAACTACGGCTATTTAGTACTAGCAAAGGACTTGGGATTTATTCAAACGGGTTCTGACACTATATTAGAGCCTACTAAGAAAATAGATAGAGAAACAGCTTTATTCAACTTGTACAATTATGTAAAAGGAAAATAAAATAGTAATAAAAGCCTTCCAATGAAACCGAGTGTTTCTTGGAAGGTTTTCTTTTTATGAACTCGTAAAATCGAAGTAATTTTGTCACCAAAAACATTGAAAAACAAGGTTCCATAGGGTAATATAAGACAAGGAGGGATTGCCATGGGAGATATTAGAGTAAGATTTGCCCCAAGTCCAACGGGGTTTTTGCATATAGGAGGATTACGTACTGCTTTATATAACTATTTATATGCAAAGAGAAATAACGGAAAATTCGTACTTAGAATCGAAGATACTGACCAAACTAGACTTGTTGAAGGTGCTATAGAAAACTTGATACACGCACTAAGTTGGGCAGGGGTTACCTACGACGAGGGTGTATTTATAGAGAACGGTGAAGTTGTACAAAAGGGTGAATTTGGTCCCTATATTCAATCTGAACGACTTGATATTTATAAAAAATATGTGGAAGAGCTAGTAGAAAAAGGAGACGCATATTATTGTTTCTGCGACCATGAAAGATTAGAAAATCTCCGTGAAGAGCAAAAAGCAATGGGTAAAGTTCCAAAATACGATGGATTGTGTCGTGGAATTTCCCTTGAAGATGCAAAAACTAGAGTAGCTGCTGGTGAAGAACATGTAATCAGGTTAAAAATGCCTAAAAATAAAGATATCGTATTTAAAGACGGAGTTAGGGGTACAATTAGCATAAACTCTGATGACTTAGACGACCAAGTTCTACTTAAATCAGATGGTTTTCCAACTTACCATCTAGCTGTGGTAATCGATGACCATTTGATGGGAATTACGCATGTGGTTCGTGGTGAGGAATGGGTTCCATCCACACCGAAGCATGTATATTTATTTGAATGCTTTGGATGGCCAGCACCGGAATATGTCCATCTGCCAGCAGTACTAAATAAAAGCGGGAAAAAACTTTCTAAACGTGAAGGCGATGTATCAGTTGAGGACTTTAAAAGAAGTGGATATCTATCTGATGGCCTTGTAAATTACCTAGCACTTGTGGGTTGGTCACCAGACGACAACCAAGAAATTATGACTCTGGATGAAATGGTTGAGAAGTTCAGCTTTGATAGAGTTTCAAAGTCTGGTGGAATTTTCGACAGGGAAAAATTGAATTGGGTTAACTCCCATTATATAAAAGAATTAACGGACCAAGAACTGTTTGATTTGGCTGTACCTTTCATTGTGGACGCACAGGTTCTAGATAAAAGTTTTATCGACTCCCATAAGAATTGGGTTATGATTTTACTAAATACTGTAAAGGATTCCTTAGATACCCTTAAGGAAGTTCCAGAAAAGATTAAATTTATCTTAGATCCTATGCCTGAAAATTTAAACGATGAGGAGAAAGAAATCCTAAAGGGTGAGACTGTACCTCAGCTGGTAGATGCAATAATCGAAAAGTTAGAAGGTATGGAAAGCCTTTCATTTGATGACGCAAAGACCTTTATGAAGGAAATCCAAAAAGAAACGGGAATCAAGGGTAAAAATCTTTTTATGCCTACTAGAATTGCTATTACAGGTGTGGAGCATGGACCTGAATTACAAAATATACTTTATCTTTTAGGTAAGGAAGAATTATTGAAGAGACTTGAAGGTTCTAAAAAGTATTTATAATCTAAAAATGAACTAAAATCATATCAAAAAACGTACTATTTTAATAAAAGTACGTTTTTTTGTTTTTATAATTGAGTAAATAATCCAAAAAGTCCATTTTTATAAGGCTGAAATTATAAATAGTAGATGATAATATTACATATAGAGTTTGGAGGTAATATTATGGGCAAAAATTTGAACAAGTTTGCCACAGAAAAAATTCAGGTTTTATTAATGACAATAGCACTACCGATTTTTATAACCTATTTGGTAGGCGAACTATATAATATGGTGGATATGTACTTTATTGGAAACTACAGCACTTCGGCAGAGGTCGGAGCTATGATGCTAGTATTTCCGTTCCAAAGAATCGTAATAGCACTGGCTACGATGATTGCTATAGGAACCAGTACATCATTTTCACAAAATATCGGGTCTAGAGACTACGAGTCAGCTAGAAATTACTTAGATGGGGGATTTACACTTCTACTAATGTTATTGATACCTGCAGCCATTACATTATCCTTTAATGCAAAAAATATTTTAGGTATGGGATCTTCATCTGCTGCCATGGTAGAATATGCAGCTTCCTACATGAAATACACTGGTGTTGGACTTTTCTTTCTAGGTTCTGGAATGTTTTTTTCAAACATTCTATTAACTTTAGGTAACAACAAAGTTGGGCTAATAAGCACAAGCATAGGTACAGTAATAAATATCGTACTAGACTATATATTTTTAAAAGTATTGGGAATGGGCATTGAAGGTGCTGCCATAGCAACACTAGTATCTCAAATCATAGCCTTTGCGTATGTGGCTATAGTGTTTGTACTATCAATTAAAGAGTTAAATATAAAGTTAAGCTTAAGGTTGGATAATAAGATATTTAAATTAGTTGTATTACTGGGAATTTCAACCTTTGTAATAGAAGCTGAAGATGGAATTTTAATGAGTGTTTTAAGCTCACTATTGACCAATTCAGTAGGAGACAATGGACTTATAATCTTATCGGTAGTTTCAAAAATATATATGTTTTCATTTATCACCGTTTGTTCCGTAGCAGCTGCTATGCAACCAATAGTTTCCTATTGCGCTGGAGCTGAGAACGATAAAAGAATAAAAAAGACTAAGGAAGTTACTAGAAATATAGCACTCATAGCTACAACTATAGTTTGGATAATCCAATTTATATTTGCGGAAAACTTTATTAGATTATTTGTTGGGGATGAACATATAGTGGCTGAAGCAGTACAATGTTTTAGAATTATGACTGCAGTGTTCCCGGTAGTTAGTATATATTATGTGAACATATACTTTTTCCAAGCGATTGGAAACTCAAAAATGGCAATCAGAACTGCAATTATTAGACAATTGGTTTTGATGATACCTATCTCAATATTCCTAGTAAAAGTTGTTGGCTTAGGAGCCATGGGCGTATGGTTGGCATATCCAATTTGCGATTTACTATCAGCGGGACTTTCCACCCTTATTTACAGGCACCACGAGCATAAGGTACAAGAAGAGAAACAATATAAACTTGCTATTGGTACCATAAAATAGTAATGATTTGATACTTGCAATGAGGTCAGTAAAAATGATATCCTCTCTCTAAGAACAGAAAGGGGATATTTTATGTTAAACAACGATACAAAAATTAGAATTACAACTTCAAAAATAGCGCTTTATGGTGTATTAATTTCTTTAACCACAGTTGCAACAATGGTTATTTCAATTCCCACAATTGCTACTAAAGGTTACGTAAATCTCGGTGATGCAATTGTACTACTTTCGGGCTTGATACTTGGACCTGCAGGTGGATTTCTAGTTGGGGGACTAGGTTCTGCATTAGCCGATATATTGTTGGGATATGCTTATTATGCACCGTTTACATTCATTATAAAAGGCGTTGAAGGAATGTTGGGGGTACTTTTATATAAACGTCTATTCAAAGAAAAACACGTAATTATTCCACTGATTATGGCGGGATTGTGGATGGCGACAGGATATCTTTTAGTTGAAGTTTTTATGTATGGCTTTCCTGCTGCAATAGTTAGCTATCCATCCAATATTATTCAAGGTGTTGTAGGAGCAGTGTTGTGCACATTTTTATACAAATCAGTAGCTAGATATATCAAATAACTCTTCCATCCTTATAGAGACTGCCTTAATTGGCAGTTCTTTTTTATGAAAATGTAAAAAAAAAGGAACGTACCAGCCGTTCCATATCAATGTATTTATAACATTTTTTCCATATATACATGGGGTGTTGTGTAGTAATCAAATGGATCACTAGTGGTGGTGTAGCCCAGCTTCTTGTAAAACTCTTCTACTTTTACACGGCCCATAAGAATCATTTTTTCGTAGCCTTCTTCTTTTGCTAAGTCCTCTATAAAATCCATTAGGTATTTTCCAAGGCCAAGTCCCTTGTACTTATCAATTACTATTACTGATTTAACTTGTGCAGTTTTTTCGTCTTTGTGTGCCAAAAATACTGTGGACATCATTTCTCCATCTATGTAGCCAGCAAACATTAACAGTTCCTTATCTCCGGATAGGTCCTCATCTCTAATATTTAATCCTTGTGGTTTTCTAAAGGCATCGTTTCTGATATCGATAGTTTTTTCATATTCATCTGTTCCGTATTGGACTTCTTTCATTACAATTTTTTCTTTCATAAAAAATCCCTCCTTCAAATTATATATTTATGATACCCTACTTTTTAGAATTTACATAGATAAAATTGAGAGAAACTACACCAATTTATAATTATTGTATATACTATAAATGGTGTTTATAAGAAATAAAATATATTTTTTATTATATTTTCTCTCAAACTTTTAACAATGGCTGATTACTGGGGACACACTATATTTAGTAGTTGTTATACACAAGTTACCCACATATTGACGCTATAAAGTGGTTGTGCTATAGTAATTTATGCGGGCAATGACCCTTAGTGGATACAATATATAGTGGAGGATAAGATGAAGGTAAGAAAGAGAAATGGTAATCTCGTAGATTTCGAAAGTGAAAAAATAGTAATAGCAATCCAAAAGGCGATGGCAGAAACAGATGCCGGAGTAGATTCAGAAATAGCTAGAGCTATAGCACAAACCATAGAAGACAAGTTTAAAGATGTCGATGATTTAACCATAGAAAAAATTCAAGACAACGTAGAAATTGAACTGATGAAGGTTAGACCTGACGTTGCGAAAAAATATATAATTTATAGAGAAGAAAGAAACAAGCTCAGAGAACAGGGCTGGAGTATGACTGACCTACAAAGAGACATCTATGAGAAAAAATATCGTTACGACTCTGAAACCTTTGAAGGCTTCCTAGATAGAGTAGGCGGAAAAAACAGCTTAGTAAAAAAAGCGATAAAAGATAAGAAGTTTATGCCAGCTGGTAGAATATTAGCAGGTCGTGGACTAGATAAGCTGGGCAAGAAAATTACTCTTTCAAATTGCTACGTTATGCCAAAAGTGGGCGATAGCATAGAAGAGATTTACGACACAGCAAAATACTTGGCTAGAACTTACTCTTATGGTGGTGGTGTAGGACTTAACATTTCCAACCTAAGACCAAAGGGAGCTAGAGTAAATAATGCAGCTAGTACAACGACAGGTGCAGTTAGCTTTATGGAACTATTCTCACTAACTACTAGCTTAATTGGTATGAGGGGCCGTCGTGGTGCCTTAATGCTGAATATGGACTGTACGCATCCTGACCTAGAAGATTTTATTAATATAAAGAACGATTTAGAAAAAGTAACTAGTGCAAATATTTCAGTAAACGTAAATAATGAATTTATGGAAGCAGTAGCAAATGATAAACCATTCCTACAACATTTTGAAGTAGTAGCTTCTGGTCAAAAAATAGAAAAAGAAGTTAATGCAAAAGAAGTTTTTAGAAAACTGGCGCTTAACAACTGGAGAATGGCTGAACCAGGAGTATTATACCAAGATAGAATTAACAGTTGGCACTTAATGAGTGAAGATCCAGAATTTGAATATGCTGGAGTAAATCCATGTGCAGAGGAGCCTCTACCGGCATTTGGAAGCTGTAACTTAGCTAGTATAAACCTAGCGGAATTTGTAAGCTATCCATTTACCAAATATGCAAGATTTGATTTTGCTTCATTTGCACAATTGGTACACAGTGGAGTTATCT
>CAYUJY010000023.1:13440-17221 GCA_964445145.1 uncultured Peptoniphilaceae bacterium
TTCCACTCCCAATCCTGCAACTCTCTCCTTAGCTTCATCCACTACCACAACAACGTGAAGTGGCGATGGATTTAAGGCAAATTGGACTTGGAATAATGGGTCTTGCTGATGCATTCATAAAGTTAGGAATCGAATACGGTTCTGAGGAATCAATAAATCTAATTCACCAAATAGGTAGACTACTGATAAATGAAGCATTGAGAACATCGGCATTGTTAGCAGCAGAGGAAGGTCCTTTCCCAGCTTATAACGGAGAAGCAGTTCTAAAGAGCCCATTCCTGCTACACAACGCAGATGATGACGTTATAGAGTTAATAAAAGAGCATGGACTGAGAAATTCACAACTACTGACCATAGCACCTACTGGAAGTATATCAACACTTTTAGGATGCAGTAACGGTGTAGAACCGATATTCCAAATTTCTTACACAAGAAAGACTGAATCAATCCATGCAGAAGATAAATACTACAAAGTGTACGCTGATATTGTAAGACAATATATGGACACTAATAACCTAAGTTCAGAAGATGAACTACCGAGCTTTATCGTAACAGCTGATAAGCTAGACTATAAGAAGAGAATCGAAGTACAATCTGCACTTCAACAATTTATAGATGCGAGCATCTCATCAACCGTAAACGTGCCAAACGAATTTACCGTAGATGAAGTTGAACACCTGTACCAATATGCTTGGGAAAAGGGACTTAAGGGAGTTACAATCTATAGGGATGGCTGTGAAAGAAGTGGAATACTAATCACAGACAGTTCTAAAAAGAGTAAAATAAAAGAGCTACAAGATGAGCTAAATAGAGAAATAGCAAGGGAATTAGACGAAGACCCTAATAAATGTCCAATGTGTGGCGGACAAATGAATCACTCCGGTGGTTGTTCTGAATGCCAAGACTGTGGATACAGCCCTTGTGCAATTTAATTAATAACATTAGAAGACACCTGTAATGGGTGTCTTTTTAGTTGCAAATATGAAATTTTGTTAATATATAAGCATAGTATAAAGTTTGTAGTATAATATCCATGGGAGGCTATTATGACGATAAGATTTGAAAATTTACATAAATCCTATGATGATTTACATGTGCTCCATGGAATAAACTTTGAAGTGAAGCCTGGAGAGCCCATGGCGTTTTTAGGACGTAATGGAGCTGGCAAAACCACCACCATAAGGGGTTTTATGGATGTGTTTAAATTTGATGAAGGTAAAATAACCATAGACGGTAAACCATTTGAACGTAAAGAATATAAAATTGGATATTTACCTGAGGAGAGGGGACTCTACGGCAAATCAAAAATACTAGACCAGCTTATGTATTTTGCAGAACTTAAGGGAATAAAGGGAAAAGCTGCAAAGGACAATATTATGGAGTTATTGGAAAAAGTGGAGTTGCAAGATTATGCCAATAAAAAACTTGAAACCTTATCAAAAGGAAACCAACAAAAGGTCCAGATAATCCAAGCTCTTATGAGCAATCCTGACATAATAATACTTGATGAACCGTTTTCAGGTTTGGATCCTATAAATTCAGGAATTCTTAAAGACATGGTAATGGATTTGGCTAGAAAAGGTAAATATATGCTATTTTCATCCCATCAAATGGGATACGTGGAAGAGATGTGTACTGATTTAGTTATAATCAACAATGGTGATATAGTCGTTTCTGGTAAAATTAAAGATATTAAAAACGAATTGGGAATGGGCAGAATCGCCATATTAGCTGATGATATGGATAGGAGTGATTTAGAACTTTATCTAAAAAGCCAGTTTGACAATCTTGGAATTGAGAACATAAAAGATGATTTAGTAATAACCTTAAAGGACATGAGCAAATCAACATTCCTACAGGAACTATTAAATATAAACGTCAACTTAAAAAAGTTTGCAGACTATGAGCCTACAATGTATGACATTTTTATTAAAGCGGTAGGTGAACAACATGAATAAAATTTTTACAGTTTTTAAGTTCGAATTAAAAAATGCTGTGAAATCCTCCGCTTTTATTATCTCCACTTCTATTTTGGTGTTTATGATTATTGCTGGTTCCATCTTCTTTAGAGTAACAAGTGGTAGTATGGAAGATAAAATTGGGGACTTGGAAAACCAAGTAACCGGTGCTGTCATTTCGGGTGAACATATAGGTATACTTTTAGAAAACAGTAGTACCAAGATTGATGAAATCAAATCAATTTATAAAGATGATAAGATTACAGAATATAAATCTGAAGATGAGATAAAGACTGCGTTGGAAAATAATGAGATCATTGCAGGTGTAATAATTAGATCCTTAAACGACATAAAAGTAATTACAAATAAAAGTATGATGTTTTCATCACCTGAAATTTATACAAATCCAATTAGAAGCTATCTTGTGGATCAAAAGCTTTCGAAAAAAGGGATTACAAGTGCAGAAATAACTGAAATACAAAATAGTGTAGATTTAAAAGTAGAACAGGAATCCCTTAATCCAATCAGTCCATTTTCATATACACTAGCTACACTACTAACATTTATAATTTATCTAATGGTTATTATGAATGGCACTATCTCAGCGACATCCGTTGCTAGAGAAAAGAGCGATAGAACTATGGAGCTATTAATTACTAGCACCGAACCTACAAATCTAATCAATGGAAAAGTAATTGCAAGCTTTGTCCAGGGGTTGTTGACATTAATATCCTACGGAATTGCAGGGTTTGTGGGCTTTATGATCAACAAAGATGTGTTAAACACTATGTTTGCTAGTATGGATTTAAGTTTTGATCCTATGATAATAGTTATTTTTATCGCATTTTTCATATTCGGATATATTTTGTATCTTTATGTGTACGCTGCGTTGGGAGCTACGGTCTCAAAGATAGAGGAAGTGAATGTAGCTGTAACACCCGTTATGCTCATTGTAATCGTAGTTTACTTCACCACAATTATGGCATATACAAATCCAGAGGGAACCATGATGAAGGTACTGAGTTTCGTGCCATTTAGTTCGCCTTTTACAATGCATGCGAGGTACGCCCTTACTGATATGCCACTAAACGAAGTATGGATATCCTTAGGTATACTATTTGTTACCACAGTGGTTTTATCTATACTGTCCATCAGACTATATAGAAGCTCATCCTTAAATTATGGAAAACACAATAAATTCCTAAATCGATTGAACAAAATTTTTAGAAGAAAAAATAAATAAAAATAATCACCTAGACTTTCAATAAGCCTAGGTGATTTTTCTATTGTCCATTTACGATTCTAATAAATTCATCCATCGGAGTTTCATAGCCGATGTTGTGTCTACTCATCAAGAGTAAATTATCATTTTCAAATTGTTTAGGATTGGAAAGTCCTTCCTTCGTAGTCACAGCAGTTTGCATTCCTAATTCATTTAGAATTTTTCTTGCATTTGCGTTGTGATTTCCATATGGATATGAGAAGGTCTTAACCTCTATACCCAATGTCTCCTCCAAGAAAGCCTTAGACTCGGCTATTTCTGAATAGATTTCATCATAGGTAACCTCATGGAAGTTCGGATGCGTCATTGTATGAGATCCAATTTCTTGACCAGATTTGGCTAATTTCTTAAGTCCTTCAACATCTCTGTTTTCAATTCCGTAATACAATCTATCCTTTATAATGTAGAATGTAGCCTTTGCATTGAATCTAGATAGAATTTGATTGACCAAGGTAAAGTGAGAAGCATAACCATCATCGAAGGTCATTACAACACATTTCTCAGGAAGTTCTGTACCATTAACCCAGTTGTCATAAAGCTG
>CAYUJY010000024.1:0-16753 GCA_964445145.1 uncultured Peptoniphilaceae bacterium
AAAATTAAGCTCTCATAGTTAACCATATCATCATAATTTGAATCTAAAAACATCGTTTTTAGCCATTCTGAGCTACCTGAGGACCTATTAACACCACCTAATAGCTCCATAATTTTTGTTTTCAATTCAGGGTTTTGTAGATGACTTTCAGTTAGTACGTCTGGACTGCCTGCTATTGCACTGAGAAATCCAATGTATGCACTAGCACCAGAGTTTGATTGGGTAGCAGAAGTCATTGCAAAGCTAAATTTCTTTTCATTTATGGCTTCTATTATGTCATTTACAGACACGCGAGTTCCGACGAATCGTAAATTTTCGGCAATGCTCTTTCTAATTCCGAACACTACTGGAGTGATGGAAATTGATTCAGAATGCTTAACCTTATGGTTGATATCGCCCATTGAAATCCAGATAGAACTCGCCGGCCAAATCGCATCGTAATCTTTACTATCTCCACCTAAATTCTCATAATTTCAAGGGAGCTTATATATTTCATATAGATAGTTATTTTATTTTCCTTGCCAAATCTATCTAGTATCGGTTCCAACTCTTTGTTCTCAGACCAGATGGAATCCTCAGTAACGTTCCATTACTAGCGCCTAACGTATCTTTAGATGTTTCAACTTCAGTGGCACATGCAGTAAATACAAGTAAAGTAATTACTGATATTAGTAAGAGTAAAATTTATTCTTATAACGCATTTTATCATCTCTTTACTTTATTTTACCCATATTGTATTGAGGGTGAGTAAATTTTATGTTATATAAATGCTAAGCTAATTTAGGTTGGATTTAAGACAATAATTTCATTAAAAATGCTAGCTATTTAATCTACACTAATTTATAATAGTATCTGTTGAATTTTATTAAGGGAGAGAAAAATGGGACATAACAGAATAATTTGTACAACAAACAATGTGGAGTACTTAGACGTAAGAAAAGCTATGGTTAACGGAGCTCGTACACTATAGAAAGTGAAGACAGCTACCGGAGCATGCGGCGAATGCGAAGGATGTTTAAATGAAATGGATGGAATCCTAACATCAGTGTGTGGATGTGCTGGAGCATCCTGGAAAGATGTGATAGATGCAATAGTAAGTGGTGCTAACACAGTAGAAAAATTCGGTGAAATCACAGGCGCAGGAACACACTGCGGCAGGTGCAAAGGGCTAGTACAGAATGTAATAGATTTAGGTAGGTAGTATTATATTCTGAATGCAAAAATACGGTTATTCGTCTTAAAGTACGAATAACCGTATTTTATACTGGTGGGCAGTACTGGGCTTGAACCAGCGACCTCTACGATGTCAACGTAGCGCTCTTCCAGCTGAGCTAACTCCCCTAGTTAACTAATAATATCAAGGAGAGTTTTAAATGTCAAATTAATTCACTTTATTACAAAAACCATTTGTTTTCTTTTCTTTCGCTGGCGATTTGTGACAACATTTTAGTTACCGCTGCTTTCATATCTTTGTCTATTGCCCTGCATTCCACCGGACATACAACGATACATCTTTGGCAACCGAAGCATAAATCTGCATCTGTGTCTGTAGGGTCTTCTTCTGTAATTGCATTTACTGGACATCCTTCCACACACGCCATACAAAAAAGACATCTATCATCTCCATATGGGACTGCACTGCTCTTAGCAACTTCCTTATATGGCTTGTTGCCAGGAATTTCAAAATCTTCATTTGTTCCTAATTCTAGTTTCTCTTTAATTTCTTCAGCAAATACTTTAAAATCATTTATATCTTCAGAATCTGGTCTTCCTTTGCCCTGCACTCCTGTTATGGAATGCTGTGCAATAAATGCGCCAGCAGCGATAATAATAAATCCCCTCTCCAATAGAATATCCTTCATTTCTATCAATTGATCATCAAATTCTCTATTTCCATATGCAGAAACAATAACTACCTTCGCTCCATTTCCAAATAATAATTTAAGTTTTTCAGCGCAATATTCAGGTAATCTACCTGAAAAACAAGGCATCGTGACAATTAGTAAATCATCTGCGTTAAATAATCTTTCTTTTACAAGATCTTCTATTTCGATAGTTTTAAAATTCTCATCAATATTAGATGTTATGCCATTTCCAATTTTTTTAGTTCCTCCAGTGGGGCTGAAGTATAAGTTATATGTACTCATTAATTCCTCCTAATATTATTTTTCATCATAGTGTAACTTTGCTTAGGTCTTCCAATTTTCCCATAACTAATCTTTACTTGAATTATGCCCTCTGCTTCTAGAAATTGTAAATACCTATATGTAGTCTGATAAGATAATCCAGTTATGTCAGAAATCTCCTCAACCATTAGATGTTTATTATTTCCCGACAAGCTATCTACAATTAACGCTAACGTTGCTTCTCGAATTCCTTTGGTATTATTAAGTGATTGTTCGACAATAGATTTTGCTGTAAATTCTTCATGTTTTTCTAATAATCTTATATGCAATTTCATTCTAGATATCAAGTCTGGTGCTTTAATCGGTTTATTTGCAAAATCCGTTGCTCCAATTTCGATAAATGCATCGGCTAGTTCCTGATTTGCATCAATAGTAAATACAATAATAGGAATATTGGGATCAAGTTCTCGTATCATCGAAACTCCTCTTATCCCATTAATTTCAGGCATGTGGTAATCTATTAGAATAATAGTTGGGCGCTCCCTTTTGTAAATTTCTAAACCTTCTTTAACATTTTTTGCAGAATATGCTTTCCATCCCTGACTTTCAATTACTGCATCTAGGGCAAATCTTATAGATTCTTCATCATCTATACATAATACGCTAATTTCATTTCCATTCATTTTACTCTTCCTTTAACATAATAATAACCTTTGTACCCACATTGACTAAACTCTCAATATATATCTCGCCTTTGGATTGTTCTATTACTTTTGTAACAAATCCTAGTCCAAGACCATAAGAATTTTTCGTGCTGTACCCCGTCTCCCAAATATATTTCAAGTTTTCGCTTTCTATTCCACTCCCATTATCTTTAACCGTGAAGGTAATAAAATTATTACCAGCTAAAACTTCACGGTTTACCATAATTTCGATTTTTCCATTGTTCCCTTTTATTGCCTGGTAGGAATTTTCTATTAGATTTGCCAGCGCCCTGATGAAATATACTTTATTTACAAAAATTGATGCTCCTGGTACATTGTTATATACTTCTATGATCGATGAATAACTAGTTGTACTAATATTCGATAATAATGAGTTAACAATATCGTCCGTCTTTATATTAAACCTAGCTCGTTCACTTAAAATTTCTGAAATCATAATACTAATACGATCTATGGAATTTTCAACTCTCCCTAAGTAATCATATTCTTTTGCCATATCTTTGTCAGCGCAAGATTGCCTTACTAGACCTACTAAGGCTTGTGCTGAAGTGAGTGGAGATTTTAAATCATGAACTAAGTATCTAGTTTCTTGAAACGTTCGATTTTCTAAGTTTTTCAGCCTCGTTTCGTTCGCTAATATAAGATTTTCTTTCCTCAAATCATTCATGGCTAACAAATTGTTCTCATCGTTAATTAACATATATAGAAGTATACTAAATATTATAAAAACTACAAATAACGATAGTGCAAAGACACTTAACTCATCTTGCACATCTAGGAACATCGAAGTCAATTTTACTTCTTGAGAAGTTTCACCTCGACCAAATGGCATAAAACTAATTAATGGAACAACATCTAAAAATTGAATCGAAGTTATGAAAAATATGATCATAAATATTTTCTTCCATTCAGATACATATCTGTAATCCCTTCTTCCCAGATGAGAAACTAGTACTATCAACATAATAGCAGGAGCTCCAAAATGATACCTCACATTACTAAAATGTAGTATCATAAAGTATACTACAGGTATAACTATCATATTAATAAGTAGTTTTGAATACCTACTAATTAAATTATCTTCAGAAAATTTAAAAGCATCAGATAGATAAAATGCACCAATATAATGGGGATATGCCCTAAGTGAATTTAACAGCACAAGATAAATTGCAGCTTTGAACAAATTAATTACTTTTCCTTCAGTGACAGCTGAATTCAAATTATCAATTATATTGAATGAATATACGCTCAAAAAATTAGGTATTAATATACCAATCATTATTAATAATAATCCAATTACTAGTTTATTTTTTGATATTTCTTCAACTTTAAACATTTTGCTTTCTTCCTTTGCTAATACAAAATAATGCCCCCATAGTAATTATTAGTGAGAAAACAATTAAAAATTTATTGTAATATTGTGTCATGTAAATATTGCCTTCGCCTATATTTGTCTGGATAGTTGGATCATATGGCATACCATACTCTGTTGTTATCTTTTTTATATTCAATAAATGTATTGTGGGAATATTTTTTGATGTAAAGTATTTTAGCAATCCATCTGAAACATCGAAATTATTTTGCCTGATATTACTTCTTCTTATAATTCCTTGTTGGTTAAGATCTCCTTCTTCTAAGCCTAAGAAGCTTATATTCCCTCCAACAGCAATATAACAATCTATTTTACCATCTTTGAAGTATTCTTCTACTTTTAATTCAATATTCTTTTCAAAATTTGGTTCAATTACTAGCCTTAATCCTAGTTCTTTGTATTCATCAAAGATGCGTTCTTTAATTTCATCATCTATATCACTAGCTATATCATCATCGCCACCAGGGGTTACCATTACACTATTGTATTTTGTTAGCCCATCTGAATATAGGAAAGCTAACATTTTGGGGAATGTAAGATTTTCCTGGTTAGCGCCATAAGTAGAAGATCCCATACTTGAAATAATAATCAAATCTAAATTCATACTCTCTGCAGCACTTAATACTGCCAAGTTTAAGGCTGGAAAAGAGCCAGAAAACCCTACAGCTACTCGATCACCAGGCTTTAAGTTTACTTCATGAAACATTTTTACTACAAGCGCAGCCATGTCTGGATTTGCGCTTGTTCTCTTTGCTTCGAGGTTTCCTAAGGATGTGGTAATGTCGTTATACTCATCTCCTAATAACCCAGTACCGAAAGTGTCATATTTATATATAGGTATGTCCAATTCTTTTTTATAATCCTTAATTGATTCCGATAATACCTTCATTCTTAATGCTGCATCATACTGTTTATCATAATAACTCGTTTTTGATGTACTTTTAGTAGCATTTGTGAACATAGTTATTACTACAAGAAAAACAAATATTGGTATCATTTTTATTGCTTTAGTGTCTTTTATTTTCATATTTCACCCGAATACTGGTATATTAAATAAAAACATTATGAGTACTATTATCATTGTTACAATGCCTAATGATATTACTGAACTTATAATACCTTCCTTTTCCCACTCATTAGCAATTATTCCTGGGATTATGTTACCGATGATACTCGGGGTCGTTGGAAATATATTCATAGTTATGAACCCAATATTTAAAAGCATTGCCAAAGCAACCATTAACGCAAATCTTCTTCTACCATAGATTATTAAATTTTTAGATAATACTTTCATAATTATATATGTTAATATTACAACAAAAAAAGTGTATGCTAATCTATAAGGATTGTTTAAATTTAATGCAATGTATCCTGGCACTACTAATCCACCTGAAGACAATCCTGTTATTTCACTATATATAACACTAATTAAGACTCCTAAAATAATTATTTTATCATACATGTTCAGCATACTCCCTACTTACAAGATCGATAATATCGTTTCCGTGATTTCCGATATTTCCAACAGCAAATACCAATTCATTTTTTTCTACTTCATCAAAAGGCAATGATTTTGCATTCTGGAAAATAGTAGGATTATACATTACTAGACTTTTTCTTAAATTATTTACAAAGGAACCCATCAACCAAACTCTTTCTGGTCTTATTGAGTTTGTTAGTAAAATCATGTGCTTTGCTCTATAGCCTCTATCTGGTCTATTATTAATTAAGAGAGTTATTTTTTTAGGACGTATATTTATCTTGTTTATTACTCTGGATAAAGCTATTTCAGAAGACATAGGATCATTAATTGATAGCCCACTAACAAAGAACCCCCCAGTTTTCAATTTATGAATTGATAAATCATATGGATCTTTTACAAAATTGGCCATTCCGTTAAGAGCAGTATTTTCATCAACTCCTAGCTGTTGGCATACAGATATTGCACAAGCCACATTATCTGCAAAGTGAATGTTGTCATATTCTGGTTTTGCTATTGATTTGACTATTTTTGTTTTTTTTAGTTTTGCAAATTCCTCTATTTTGTTGAAGTATTTTACTTCACTTGTAACAAGGGTCCCATTGATAGGAATCATATTGCACAATGATTCACAAATTTCTTCTAATGTGTTTCCCATTTCTTCTGTATGATCTAATCGTACGTTGGTTATTACGCCAATATTAGAATGTAGAATATTATTCTCTGATATGTATTGTAGATTAGGATTCACAGCCATACACTCTACCACTAATACTTCGGCGCCCTTTATAACAGCTTCCCTTAATGCCCAGATTTGTTCTTTTATATTAGCTTTCCCTTTTCTTTGTATTAATGACTCTACATTCTCATTATCTACAATCATGGGAAGTGTACCGGTAGTTTTGCATATTACGTTATATCCACCAGCTTTCAAACCTGCATGAATCAATCTGGTTGTCGTAGATTTTCCTCTAATACCATTTACATGTATAACATATTTAAGCTTTTTCCTATATATAAATGCATTTCGTTTTTCTATTATTAGAAATATTATAAAAATAATTGTTATAACAAGTACTAATTCTGACAAGTTACCACCTCTGTTATTATTATAGCACATAAACTTATACAAAAAGAAACGCGAAATACATCGCGTTACTTTTTGAAAGGAAGAGTATACTAGAATCCTAAAGCTTTACCGTCACGTCTTGGATCGCCAGCGCCATCCAATGTTCCATTTGGAGCATATCTAACTGAGTTGACAGAGCCGAAGCTTCTATTCCACTCATCGCTTTTATTAGGAATGTGACCCATCGCTTCAAGAGCCGTTATCGTTTCTGCTGGGAATCTATCTTCATAATCTATCTTCATATCTCTAAAACCTTTGATTCTTGGGAAATCAACAGCTTCTTGCATAGTCATATTATGGTCTATCAAGTTAGATATAACTTGTGCAACCGCTGCTATTATTGTTGTACCTCCAGGAGATCCAAGTGCTGCAAAAGGCTTTCCATCTTTTAATACAACTGTTGGAGACATTGAAGAAAGAGGAGTTTTCCCACCTGCTATTGAGTTTGGATGATCTGGACCAACAACAAAATCGTCCATTTCGTTATTCATAACAAATCCATATCCTGGCACTCCAACTTTTGACCCAAAATAGTAGTTTACAGTACTTGTTACTGCTACCATGTTCCCTTCTTTATCTGCAACAGAGTAATGAGTTGTATCTTCATGTTCGTACATCCATGGGTCATCAGGTAAAACATTTTCTAATGCTTTATCAGGAACAATTTTAGCAGCTAATTTTTTAGCATATTCCTTGTTCAATAATCCTTTAATAGGTACTTCTACAAATTTAGTGTCTCCCATGTATTTCCCTCTGTCTGCATAAGCCATTGCGAATGTATCAGCGAGTATATGAAGTTTTTCTGGTGAATCTGGTGCCATACTTGGAATGTCAAAGTTTTCCATAATATTCAATATTTGTCCTACGATTGTTCCACCTGAAGATGGTGAAGGTGAGGAATAAATATCATATCCTCTGTATGTTGTATGAACTGGTTCCATTACTTCAACCTTGTAATTTGCAAGGTCATCCATAGTAAATATTCCACCATATTTGTTTATTGTCTTTACCATAGCTTCAGCGATTGGTCCTTTGTAGAATCCATCCATACCATCTTTTGCAATTATTTCCATTGTCTTTGCATAATCAGGGTTTTTAAATATTTCCCCTACTTCATATGGAAACTTGATACCGTCTACGTCTTTTAGGAAAATGTCTCCGCTTTCTGAATAAAGCATAAGGTTATCATATTCTCCTGACATATCAGTTGCTAATGTTGGAGTTACTGTAATTCCTTTTTTAGCTAGTTCAATTACTGGTGCTAATACTTCATCCCTTGACATAGATCCATAGTTTTCAAGTGCGTAAAGCCATCCCGCTACATTTCCTGGTATACCAACCGACTTTCCACCTAGTATTTTTTGATTCCCAATTACACTTTCTTTGCCCTCTGCATCAGTCACAGTTTGCCACATATCTGGTGTTGCAGATGCTGGTGCTGTTTCTCTAAAATTAATGAAAAGTGTCTCTCCTGTTTCAGCACTATGGATAGTCATAAATCCACCGCCACCTATACCCGTAGCATTTGGTTCAACCAACCCTAATGCAAATCCGATAGCAACTGCAGCGTCTACTGCGTTTCCACCCTTTTCCATAATTTCTTTACCGATTTTTGATGCTTCATATTTACCAGATGAAACGATACCATTCTGTCCAACATCATTTCTTCCAGTAGTTAAAAGTACGTTTTTATCATCATAGAGTTTGAAATCATCTAATGATGTATAATTTTTATCAACATCTTCACTTGCTTCGGTTTCAGTTACTGTTTCAACAACCTCTGTCTTTTCAGGTTCCTGTTGTGCAGGTGCTGCTGGTTTTGCACAAGCTGCTACGGACCCCATCATCAATACGAGTGCTAAAAGTAATGCTAATATTCTTTTTTTCATTTGCAGCCTCCATTATTTTATTAAATACTGACCAAGCCTTTTTCCGCCCAAATCAGTTCCATCTGATGAGGTGTACAACATATCATATGTAGGTACATCCTCAAATATAACCATTTTGTCTGGATTATTGTTATTGTACGCTTGTGTAAACTCAATAATGCCTTGAAGATGTCTTCCTACTCTCTCTTCAATTGAATGCCCCTTATCATCGTAAGGTACGTACAAAAAACCAAGTTTTTGTGACAAGACGTAAAACTTGTCAATACCTGTCAACACTAATTTTTCATTTGTTGCACCCCTTAATCTCCCTTGGGATGCATTTGCAGTTTCCATCAGTAAAGGTATTGTATTGGTAAAGTCGCCTAGTTCTCTATGAGTAAGACCTCTCAAGTTTACAGGAGATGGTTCCAAGGCAATATCAATACCAGAAAATTGCAATTCCATTGTTCCTTCAGCCGCAATTGTCATACCCTTATCGTGGGAGACTGTTGCATTAATAACTGGATACTCAGGAGATGCCTCATGAAGGTCAAATGTCAAATTAATATCTTCTTTTGTAATTAGTTCATATATACCATATGCTGTCTTTTCTGTTAAATTTCCATCTGCTCGTCCTGGATGAGCTCTATTAATATTTCTAGTTTCAGATCCTGAAAGCCTTTGCCCTGATGATGCATGAATGTATACACTAGGATCTGGCCATTGGTCTATAGGATTTGTAGCTCTAGATCCATATCTATAGACTACATTCTCTCCATTTTTAGTCGTAAAATGAAGATCTCTTGGAGATGCCTCTTGCGGATCATTGTGAGTGAACGCACTCCTGTTAGTATAAGGAATGACATATACTGTACCTGCATCAACTTTAGCATTTTGAACAAACAATACCGCACCCATATGTCCTGATGGTTCGTTGGCATGCGTGCCACCCAATATTAATACTTTTCCACCCGGACTTTCTCCTTCCATTATATAAACTGGAGTATCGCCATTGGTACCTTTTAATCCTTCAAAATATTCAGATAGCATTGCCACCCTTGTTACCCCTGGACCAGCTGATATCTCAGGTAGTTCGTGAATAGAAATGAAATCCATTCCAGTGAATACCATTATTGCTACAGAAATTATCAAACATACAGCACCTGTAATATATCTATTTTTCATAAAATCTCCTATTTAATCATCAAGAAACGAAGAACTAAAGGAATAATTACTAGTGCAGCTATTGCCTGATTTGGTAACTTTTCTTCAGTGAAAAGAATCCACACTATAAAGAATATCAGCATCGCTAAGATTCCTCTATATATTAAAGTAATCATATTTTTCTCCTTTTACTTGAAAACAATTAGTGGTGCTAATTGATTTGCAAATGCTACGAAAATCAATGCCCATAAAATCAAACCTATAACTGGTATTGCACATTTTTTTATAACTGGCGTATAGGTTTCTAATCCAATAACTTTCGAAGCAAACATTCCTGCCAATGCGATAGGGGGCATCATATCACCAGTTGCAGCAATTAAAGATATTGCTGAAGCAGTAATTATTTGATCTTTAGCCATGAATGCTAACAAGAATGGTACACCAAGTACTGATGCTGACCCATATGATGATATAGCTCCAAATAATGGAATAGAAATAGCCATTGCCAGATACCTCATTGATTCTGGTAAACTTAGTGCAGTGTTTACGATAAATCCTCTTACACCTGTTAGTGTCATCACTTGTATGAACATCCCTACACCTATCAAAATCCCCAAAACAGGTAGAACGCTTTTAATCGCATCTTTAAACTCTGGTAAGTAATCGAATTTATATCCTGTAAAAAGACCTGCAAAAGCAGAAATCAAAAATATCAAAGGCATCCCTAAGTCTGGTAATGATGGTACAGTTCTATTCAGTACCAGAAGTACAATTACTAGCATTATTGGTAGATAAATTTTAATCCCAAATTTTTCTCGTGGCTCAAAATTTAATTTTGCTCTTATTGATTCATAGTCCATCTTTTTAGCATATTTATGTCCTAAAGCAAGAACAATTACTATAGCAGGTGGGAAAGTAAGTAAAGCTAATGGTACTTCAAATCCAACATATGGAATATCTATTCCACCACCAATTATCATTGCCGCCACATTTACAGGGGGTGCAACCATTCCCAATACACCACCTAAGGCTAGAATGCTCGCTACCTCAACTGCTGGAATCCCCATTAATAGTAAAACAGGTGCCATAATTGAGCCCGCTGAAAGTACTGACGCGGTGGATGATCCAGTTATCATGCCTGGAAACATAATAATGAACATAACCATACACAAAAGTAACGCTGGTCTTTTATAGAACTTTTCAATAATTAAGGCTGTTAAAGCATCTAAAGCACCTGATTTCTGCACTACTTTCATAAAAATCATAGCACATGAAATTACAAGTATTGTATCGACATATGAAAATGTCCCTTCCACAAGGTGTCTAATTGGGATTCCTTGCCCGCCTGTTAAAGCGCCTGCGATTGCTGCCATTACAATACTTATTCCAGATGGTAATTTAAACAACATAACACCCACAATAAATGTTGCAATCATAACAACAAATATTATTAGTTCCGAATTCATTAGCACCCTCCTTTCATGGTAAATTTAAATTTAATTATTTGAATGCGGCTTTTAAATATGTTACAGCATCCGTCATTGAATCAATTACATCAATCGGAATTCCTTTTTCTGTTGCAAGGTTTGTCATAAGTCCGTCTGTGTTTCCACCCTTTACTACGATTGCATAGTCAGCCTTCTCAAAACTAGGTCCGATAAATTTATCTGATAATTCTCCTCTTCTAGCCTCGCCTCCAATGTGTATTGCTATGATAGTCAAACCTTTTTCATCGGCAGCATTAACTAATTTATTTACTCTATCAATTTCTTGATCTGCGTCAATTCCAGCAGCTCCAAGGCCTTTTGATGAACCACCAATAGCTAATATTAGTGTTTTCGCATCACCTATATCGTCTGGTGTAGCCAAATTGTTCATAACATATTCAGTTCCATTCTTGTCTATCATTGACTTTACCATTTCAACATCGGCACTTTGTCCTACTGATGTGAGTAGCACTGGTTGTTCCGCAATTGGTTCTGTAAGTCCTTCCGCTTCAGCTGGTGCTTCAGTGGAAGTAGCTGCAGGTGTGTTAGTTGTTGGGGTAGCACTTTCATTTCCTCCACACGCCGCTAATGAAAACATAAGAACCATAACTAACATAATACTAAAAATCTTTTTCATGATATCCTCCTTTTATACATTTACTAAATTATACTTCCAATATGAATACGTTTGCAATTTTTTCTCATATTTATCATAATAAAGAAAGAACTAGCACATAAAATGCTAGTTCTTTCTTTATTATTTCTTCGCCATTTCTGCTGCTATTTCGTATAGCCAGTCTTCTTGGCCTCCTACTGCTTCTCTTCTTCCTGCTTCCATTATTACGTCTCTGTAGTCTACTTTAAATCTTTCTGCTGCTCGTTTTGCATGGAGCATAAAGCTTGAGTATACTCCTGCATAGCCTAGCATTAGCGGATCTTGTATCTTTTGGAGTTTTACTCCGTGTGATTCTACTATAGGTGCTAGTACGTTTGTTGCTGCGTCCATTGTTTTAAAGAAGTCTGCATTTTTTGCATAGCCTGCTTTGTCCATTGCGCCTACTAGCATTTCTGTTGCTGTGTTTCCTGCCCCTGCTCCTAGTCCGCCTAATGATCCGTCTACGTAGCTTGCTCCTGCTTTTAGTGCTGCTAGGGAGTTACCTATTGCTAGCCCTAGGTTGTTGTGGGCATGGAAGCCTACTGGGACTGATAGGTTTGCTACTAGTGTGGTAATCTTTTCTGTTACGTCGTCTGGTAGCATTGCGCCTGCTGAGTCTGTGCAGTATACTACGTCTGCTCCATAGCTTTCCATTTTCTTTGCTTCTTCTAATACTCTTTCTACTGGTGCTCGGTGAGCCATCATTAGAAAGCCTACTACGAAGTATCCCATTTCTTTTGCTTTTTCTATGTGTTCCATGGATATGTCTGCTTCGGTTACGTGGGTTGCTACTCTTACTACTCTTGCTCCTGCGTCATATGCTTTTTGCATGTCTGGTACTGTTCCGATTCCTGGTAGTAGTAGTACTGCTATTTTTGCGTCTTTTACTACTTCGGCTGCTGCTTTTATGGTTTCCATGTCGCCTTCTTTGGAGAAGCCATAGTTTATTGTGGAGCCGGTTAGTCCATCTCCGTGTCCTAATTCGATTATGTCCACTCCTGCTTCGTCTAGTGCTTTTGCTACTTTTCTTACGTCTTCTAATGAAAACTGATGTTTTACGGAATGGTTACCATCTCTTAATGAGGTATCTGTTATTGTTATTTTTCCCATTATTCCACCCCTAATAGTTTCTTTGCTTTTTCTTCTGCTATCTTTATTGCTGCTGAGTTTATAATGTCTAGGTTGCCTGAATAGACTGGTAGATAATCTCCTAAGCCTTCTACTTCTACTATCAACATTACTATGTCGTCGTCTTCGTATTTTAGTACTGGTTCCATTCTAAATCTGGTTCCTGGTACGTAGGTCTTTACTAGTTCTAGTCTTTCTTGAAGGGCTTTGTTGATTTTTTCCATGTCCACGTTTCTAACTCTTGCATATATGGTGTTACTCATATAGATTGGGGGTTCTGCTGGGTTTAGAATTATCAATACTTTTGCGGTATCGGCTCCTGCTACTTGGATTAGTGCGTCTCTTGTGGTCATGGTAAATTCGTCTATGTTTGCCCTAGTTCCTGGGCCTGCGCTTTTTGAGCCGATTGAGGATACTATTTCTGCGTAGTATACGTCTGCTACGTCGTTTATTGCTGCGACGAATGGTGTTGTTGCTTGACCTGCACATGTTACCATGTTTACGTTGTCTAGTTCTAATATTTCTTCATTCATGTTTACAGCTGGTACTGTATATGGTCCCACTGCTGCTGGTGTTAAGTCCAGAGTGAATTTCTTTGCTTCTTTTAGTAGTGGAGCATGTACCTGGTGCGCGTTTGCACTTGTACAGTCAAATACTATTGGAATGTCTTCTCTGTCTAGTATCGCTTTTACGCCTTCTGTGGATGTATTTACTCCCATCCCTTTTGCATATTCTATTCCTTTTGATTCTCTAACATTTACAATTAATTCTGGTTGTAAATATTCGCTTCGTTGAAGTTTATATAGAAGGTCTAGACCGATATTACCAGGTCCTATTACACCTACTTTTATCTTTTCCAAATTATCTTATCCTTTCTTTAAAGTCCCAATGGCCACATTACCAAGAACGGCATATATACAATTACAAACAGTGCGATTATCATGGCAATCCAGAATGGAATTACCTCCCTAATCAAATCCATAATCGGAACATCATAAGTCCTTATTGTCGTAAACAGTACGGTACCGAATGGTGGAGACATTTGTCCTGTCGCTAGGTTAACAGCAATCATAATACCAAAGTGAATTGGGTCTACTCCTACACTCGTTAGAAGTGGATATGCTATTGGTACAACGATATATTGAATAGCTGCCGATTCCATGAACATTCCCGCTACCAACACGATTAAGTTAACCATTAACAGCAATACATTTTTACCATAACCACCTTGGATTGTTGCTTCCATGATGGATTGAGGAAGTCTGACGTAAGTCATAACCCATGCGAAAAGTGATGCAGTGGAAATTATTATCATTATTGCTGCATTTGATAATGCGGATTTGTAAAATACCTCAGGCAAATCTGTCCATTTCATTTCCTTGTAGATAAAGATACCTACGAATATTGAATAAACAACCGCAACTACAGCTGACTCTGTCGGTGTAAATATACCGGTAAATACTCCACCTACTATAATGAAAGGTGTACCAAGCGCCCATAGTGAATCCATAAGTGCATGAATACCTGTAAGTTCACTCGCATCATCAGTTAAATATTTTTGTGGTAATTCATCTATTACAATTTCACCAGATCTGATTTTAGCAGCTTTTTCCTTGTATCCTCTCTTCTTAGCGATAAAATACGTCGGGAACATTAGGAAAATACCTACTATAATACCTGCTGGAAATCCTACCTTGTAAAGTGAAGATACAGATGCTCCTGTGATTGTAGCATATACTATAAATGCTATACTAGGAGGAATAACTATCCCTAGTGGACTCGCTGTGGAAATAATTGCAGCACTGAATGCCTTGTCATAACCATCTCTTAAGAATCCATAGTACATAACTCCACCTATAGCTGCAGCTGTTGCGATACCTGAACCAGAAATAGCAGCGAAGAACATACATGAAATAATTGCAACTATACCTACACCACCGTGTACGTTTCCTACTAACTTTGAAGCCATGTTAACTATACGCTTTGCTATACCACCTCTGTTCATTAAGTCACCAGCAAGGATGAAAAATGGAACTGCAAGAAGTGAAGTCGTATCTATTCCTGCGAACATCTTTTGAATTACTACTACAAGGTTTACACCTTCAGTAGCGCCGAAAATAAGTGATGCTAAACCGACGGATGTTGCAATTGGAGCTCCCAATACAAGGAATACTCCGGCTAATAAAAACAGTAAACCAGCACCCATTATTTCGCCTCCTTACCAATTTTAAATAAATCTACCAAAATGAACATTATTGCATTAAATACTAAGATTACAAATGATACCGGGAATATTAAATATATCATTTTCATCGGAAGTCTCATGTTCGTTGAAATTTGCGTTCCAGCTAGTTCCATGAATTGTAGACCTAAGAATATCGCTATTCCGTAAAACACTATAGATAAAATATTTTGAACTAGTTGAAGATACTTTAGCTTGTTTTCGGGTGTAATGGATTCTAATGCACTTACATTTACGTGTCCATTACTTCTTGCAAGGACTGCCGAACCCAACATTACCATTGCTATATCTACGTATCTTACAAACTCTTCTCCCCAGTGCAATCCCGATGAGAAGAAGTATCTCATTACGATTTGGGAAGTGTAAACAACTGTTATCGCAGCAAACATTAGTATCAGCAAATATCTGCTAATTTTGTTCACAGCGTTATTTATTGCGATTAAACCTTTCATGATTTCCTCCTAATATGAAGATATTGCCGGTTACCCGGCAATAATCTTAATTATCTAAAGCTTGGATTGCTTTAATATAAGTGTCGCTATGTGTTTGTAAATACTTATCATACACCGGTTGTACCTTGTCTTGGAATGCCTTTTTGTCAGTAACTTCGTTGAATTCCATACCTTTGCCGATTAGTTCTTCTTTTGTAGCTTCTTCATCTGCTCTTTGAACTGCTCCAGATTCTAATGCTGCTTCAAGACCTGCTTTTCTAAATAATTCTTGATCTTCAGCGCTCATGCCGTTTAGTAGGTTAGAGTTCATTTGAAGTGCAGCAAATGCGAAGAAGTGACCCGTTTCAGAAACATACTTTTGTACTTCATTGATGTTGTAGTCTCTGATTGTGATTAGTGTGTTTTCATGAGCGTCGATAGTACCTTGTTGTAGTGCTGTAAATACTTCACCCCATGACATTGAAACTGCGTTTCCGCCTAGTGCCTTGAAGGTATCTAAATATACTTCTGACTCAGCAACTCTGATCTTTAGTCCTTGTAAATCTTCAGGAGTGAAAATAGGTTTTATGTTACTTGTAACGTGTCTGAAGCCTCTAGGCATGAATGATAATGTAGTCATTCCTACATCGTCAGTAAGCTTGTAGAATTCAGTTGCTGTATCTGATTCTAAGAATGCTTCAACATGGTCCCAGTTAAGGAAAAGGTATGGTAAATCTTGTACAGCCATATCAGGTACAAATTGGTTAATATCTGATGCTGTGATTACAGTGAAATCGATGTTACCAATTTGAAGTGATTCCATTAGCTCTCTATCCACTCCCAGTTGTCCTGCAGGGTAGATATCGATTGTGTATCTTCCGCCTGAAGCTTCTTCAACCTTAGTCTTAAAAAGATGCGCAAAGTTATCGTATGCTGTACCAGGAGC
>CAYUJY010000025.1:0-15783 GCA_964445145.1 uncultured Peptoniphilaceae bacterium
GGATGTAAAAATCCTCCAAGGGCTTTATTTTTTGTTGAAATATTCTTCGACTTTTAACATGGCTGTTTTAAAGGTTTCAGGGTTTACTGTGGTTCCAACCCTAAAACTATGTTGCATTTCGAAGGTATCCCCAGGCACCACATATACGCCTACGTCTTTTAAAAGCTCCCTTGCCACTGTAAAGCTGTCTAGATTTATGTCATAGTGAATTAATGCAGTGGTTCCTCCTCTAGGTCTCACGTAGCTTAAGTTTTCACATCTATTTATTATCTCATCTAAAGTTTGCAAATTTTTAGAAACCAGCTCCACGTTTCTTTTAATAATTTTATCCACAACACCAAGTGCAATATCAGAAATATATTCATCTATGATGCTACAACTAACTGTGCTGTACTCGCGATGTCTAATTGCATGATCTCTAAGTTCATTGTCCCTAGTTGCAAACCAACCTATCCTAACGCCAGGTATGGAACATATTTTAGACAATGTAGAAATACTAACTCCCTTTTCGTACAAATCCGCCAGGGACTCAGAGTATACTTCACCTTGATTTAAGGGCCTATATGCTTCATCTGAAATTATATATGAATCATACTTCTTCGCCAGTTCCACCAATTCATATAATATATTATTATCAAAAAGCTGACCAGTTGGGTTGTTGGGATTATTTATAAATATAGCTTTTGTATTTGGC
The DNA here is from genome assembly GCA_964445145.1 of uncultured Peptoniphilaceae bacterium. GTDB lineage: Bacteria > Bacillota > Clostridia > Tissierellales > Peptoniphilaceae > CAYUJY01. The sequence goes on from CAYUJY010000025.1 coordinate 695, forward strand.
TTTATAAACTTTTCTAAATCCTGTACCTTAAGTTCATAGTTATCACCATGGAATAAAAAATATCTGCTAACTTCTGCGCCAGTGGATTCTGGAATGGAATAAAGCTGTTGATATGCGGGCATTATCGTAATTACGTGGTCACCTGGTCCCAGTAGGCTTTGAATTATAATGTGGTTTGCACCAATGGCGCCATGGGTCGTAACGATATTATCCTTTTCAATATTTTTATAAAGTCGAGCGATTTTTCTCCTGAGATTTGGATTTCCCAATGGATATCCATAGTTTAGTGTCGTATCGAGTATCTTGTTTTGAAATTCTTCTGGAGAAATTTCTGCAATTTCCAGAAGCGTCCTTAAGGATATGGCATCCTCGCTCGTTTGCGCTATATCGTATTGGATATTTTCGTGTTTAATACTGAGCCAATCCTCCAATTTAAAAGAATCTATATACATAATTTCCTCCCACATACATATAATAACTAATCCTATCATATACGCCTACTTTATAAAATAAATATTTTTTCCTCGTATCACTGATTATGTTATAATCTAAATATGAAAAAATCGGAAATTTCGAGCGGAGCAAGCTTCGTACTTGAACGACTTAAAAATGCTGGATATTCTGCCTACGTGGTGGGTGGATGTGTGAGGGACATTTTACTAAATGTGGAGCCCTCTGATTTTGATGTCACAACGAGTGCTACCACCGACGAGATGGAGGAGTTATTCTCTGACTGCAAGCTAGTAACCCTAGGCAGAGAATATGGCACCATTGGCATTTTACATAGTGGGGAAATGGTGGAGGCGACCACTTTTAGGAGTGATGGAGCCTACCTAGATGGACGTCATCCAAGCTACGTGGAATTTTCTAGAAGACTCTATGACGATTTAAACCGTAGGGATTTTACCATAAATGCCATGGCAATGGATATTGAAGGAAATATCGTGGACGAATTTGGGGGGCTTTTAGATTTACAAAATAAAGTGATTAAAGCTGTGGGAGATCCCTTGGAGAGATTTGAAGAAGATAAACTTCGAATGTTGAGGGCGGTTCGATTTGCTACGACATTGGAATTTGAAATAGAAGAAAACACCCTAAACGCAATAAAAAATACGGCAGAAAAACTACATGAAGTTTCCATAGAGCGAATACAAATGGAAATAAATAAAATACTCCTATCGGATACACCCAAAAGGGGATTGGAGCTACTTCTAGAATCGGGACTATTAAAGGAAATTTTCCCTGAAATTATGCGAACTGTAGACTATGACCAAATGAGCCCATACCACCACAAAAGTTTGTTCAAACACATAATCTGCGTAGTGGATAGGGTACCTAAAAAGCTACACCTTCGACTGGCAGCGCTGTTTCATGATATATCCAAAGTAGATACCTTGAGCATTGATGAAGATGGAGTGGGGCATTTTTACGGTCACGACCTACTTGGGGCTAAGGTTTCAACTACAGTATTAAAGAGATTAAAGTATGATAACAAAACCATAGAAGCAGTAAACCTACTTATAGAAAACCATATGAAAGCCCATGATGTCCTATCTAGAAAAGCTGTAAAAAGACAAATTAACCGCGTCGGAGAAAATCTAATTTATGACTTGCTAGACTTGATGATTTCCGATGTGAAATGCACGCGGGAAGGCAGAGATGTGAGCTTTTTAGAGGATAGAAAGCTAGAAGTCACAGATATTTTAAACAGCAGCGAGCCCATTAATGAGCAGGGATTGAAAATTAATGGTCACGATTTAATACAAATAGGATATAATGAAGGTAGGGAGTTGGGTAGAGTTTTGGGCGAGTTGACTGAAATCGTATTAGATGACCCAACCATGAACGATAGAGATAAATTGATTGAGATAGCCAAAAACAGGCTAATGGAGGATATATGAGTAGATTATTCGGAACCGACGGAGTTAGAGGTGTGGCTAATGTGGAGCTGACGCCTGAACTTAGCTTTAAGTTGGGACTTTACGGAGGCGCCGTCCTCTCCAATGGGGCAAAGGGAAAAGTGATTGTCGGTAGGGACACTAGACAGTCTGGTGATATGTTACAAGCAGCCTTGTCCTCTGGGTTGATGGCGACGGGATTAGACGTTGTAGATTTGGGAGTTGTTCCCACACCCGCAGTTGCATACTTGGTGAGAAAGCATGGGTATTTAGCAGGTGTCGTAATAAGCGCTTCCCATAACCCCTTTGAATACAATGGCATAAAATTTTTTGATAAAGATGGACTAAAGCTTAAAGATGAAATAGAAGATGAAATTGAAAGTTTAATAAATACAAATGTTAGTGTAGATATACACGAAGGCGACAGTGTGGGAATACTAGAAGACGGTACTGAACTCGTGGGAGAATATATCGAATACCTAAAGAGTTTGTTGGAGTTGGATTTAACCGGCATTAAGATTGCCCTAGACTGTGGAAACGGCGCACTGAGTAAATTAGCGCCAAAGGTTATGGAGGATTTAGGGGCAGAGGTTTTTGCCATAAATACCGAACCAGATGGGCGAAACATAAACAGAAATTGTGGCTCCACAAATCCTGAATTGATTTCAAACCTCGTAAAGGAAACTGGCTCCTTCTTAGGGTTTTCCTTCGATGGGGACGCAGATAGAATAATTGCAACGGATGAGCAGGGAAGATACATCGACGGCGACCACATGCTTGCCATATTTGCAAGGGCGCTAAAAGGAAAGTCACAGCTTAACAACAACACCGTTGTGGGAACGGTTATGACAAACATTGGGCTGGATATTTATCTGGAGAGTATTGGCGTAGATATCGTAAAGACAGCCGTGGGTGATAGATATGTATTGGAAGAGATGCTAGCCAATGACTATGTAGTCGGTGGCGAGCAGTCGGGACATATAATATTTCTAAAGCATAACACCACGGGGGATGGCTTAGCTACAGGGCTACACTTACTGGAGTTGATTTTAGAAAGTGGCATGAAACCATCGGAGCTAAATGACTTAATGACAAATTATCCTCAAGTGCTAATTAATGCCAACGTGGACAATGCAAAAAAATATAAATATTTAGAAAACAAAACCGTCAAAGAAGCCATAGAAAAAATTGAGACGGAATTCGGAAAGAGTGGAAGAGTCGTGATTAGACCATCTGGAACCGAGCCACTGGTTAGAGTTATGATAGAAGGCAAGGAGCAAGACGAAATCACCAAGGTTGCCAAAGAGTTGGCAGAGCTTATAGAAAAGGAGCTCTCATAGGAGGAAATATGAGAATTGGAATAATTGCAGATACTAGCTGCGACATGACGAAGGAAATGGAAAAAGAATCTGGTATAATATTGGTTCCATTTACTATAGCAATCGATGGTATACCCCATATAGATGATGAAAATCTAGAATTAGACAAATTTATCGACACCATGAATGCATCTTCAAATCCCATAAAGACTTCCTGTCCTTCCCCTGGAGATTACAAAGAAGCCATGGAGAAGTTTATGGATAGCGAGGGAATTTTCGTAATTACAATATCTTCAAAACTTTCAGCATCATACGAAAGTGCCGTATTGGCAAAGAATATCTTTATCGAAGAACACGGTCCTAAAAATATTCATATCCTAGACTCCCTAAGTGCCGTATCCGGTGAGACGAGAATGTTTTTAAGGATAAAAGAGCTGGCAGAAGAAGGACTACCATTTGAAGAAATAGTTGAAAAGATTGAAGCTTACAGGGATGCAAACAACACGATGTTCGTACTGGAAGACCTATCGAACCTTGTAAAAAATGGTAGAATAAAAAAGACGGCAGGATTAATAGCCAACACTTTAAACATAAAGCCCATAATGAAAGCGCCAGGCGGTGAAATAGAACTCCACGAACTTTCAAGGGGAGTTACCAAATCCCTAAATAGAATGGTTGATTCCATAGGAAGTTTCGTAGATGAAACGACCGGAAGTAGAATCGTCATAGGACACGTAAGGGCCCCTGAAAAGGCAGAGCTTGTAAAAAAGAGAATTGAAGAATTATATAATTTCTCTGAAATCATAATCGTACCTACTAGGGGACTATCCTCAGGATACGCAGCGGATAAGGGAATAGTTATAGCATTTTAATAAATTGATAGAAAGGTAGAAAGTAATTAATTGCTTTCTTTGACTAAGAATATGAAAAAATGTAGTTTAATTTTAATAATATTGATATTTACACTGACTCTAAGTTCCTGTGCGAGGGTTGAAAACTTCATAGACGACCTAACTTCCACACCTGTGACCAACGGGGGATCGACTATGCCAGCCAGTGTAAAAACCAAGGTGGAAAAAAATAGGGCACTAATCAACAGGACAAATATCAACAACCTAATTGTAAATGTGTCCAGAGTAAAAGATGATGCAAGCTTTATCATATCCATGGATACAAATTATGAAGTGATAGATGAAGATTTCATAGCCCTATTTATAAATGGAAATTATATCAGTAACAGCAATTTGGATGTGGATGATGATGGAGTAATCTCATTACCTATAAAGACCATATCCCAAATGCTTAGCATGGAGTTATCTTGGGATGCCAACAATAGAAAAGCAAACCTACACGATGAGGAAAACACGGTGGAAGTGTTTATAGACGAAGGTTCCATAAACCTAAATGCATCTACAATTGAATTGTCGAAGAAACCAGAAATAATCAATGATATAATTTACGTTCCAGTGGAGTTTTTACAAAAAGCCCTGTCTGCAGATGTGGAGTATGTAGAAGGTAAACGTGGAATGGTGGACCGCGTAAACCAATTGGTAATTAGCAAATATCCAGCAGGCGCTACACCACTTACGGCTGAAGAAGCCATGGAAGTAGCAAAGGGACAAATGGTATTTGCCTTTGAACGGATGTATGGAAACTATAAGCCATATAGCGAGGGCGAAACCCTAAACGAGGAAGTCAGGTCTGCAATACTTAGGAAGCGAATTTCAGAATTAAAAATAACTGGCGAAAGCGATAGATATTACATTATAAATGTAGGAAACGAACTTTGGGTAGATAAATACACGGGACAACTTTATGTGTACTCCAACGAATTGGCAGTTAGTATAAGGGAGTTTAATCCATTTTCGGATTTAGCTTTTGCTTATATAAAGTAACATTAAAAATGCAAGGTCAGTTTTACACTCACCTTGCATTTTTTATTTGCTATCTAACTCTAAGTGCTCTTATTGCATCTATAATGCTTTGAGTTCTCGTGTTAATTTCTGAAGAAGAATATCCTGCGTAGTATCCATAATCATAGAATGGATAATAGCCGTTATTATACCAGTAGTTGTAATCTCTATTATAATAATTATCTAACCAATAGTTGTAATCATTTTCTCTATAGTAATCATACCAGTAGTTATAAGAATATCTATCGTTGTAGTTTGTTGGATAATATCCATAGTTATTATAGTAGAATCTGTAGTAATCATCATATCCCCTAGGGTATGAATAGCTTCTAATAGTTGACAACATATCCTTACCATTATTAACAGCTCTTCTTAAATTTTCTACAGAAGCTGCCGTGTATCTTGAAGAATTATCCAAATAACCTTGTCCATCTTCAACTGCGTTAGCTAGTTTGTTAACATCGCTGTTGTAGTATTCGTATCCTGTATAAACAGTCTTTGGCGAATATGAAACGAATGGATAAACAGTTTGTTTTTCATATGGATTGAAGAAAGGATCCTTTGAAGAACTTATTATTACAGAGTAATCTCTAATTCCTGTATAACCAGGGCTTAGCATTACGTAAGCTACGTGGAACATCTTAGTAACTTCGTCCCTTTGTAGGTAGTTTCCAGGTCTAAAAGTATTATCTTGGTAGCCTTGGATTACGCCTGCATTGATAAGCGCTCCTACTGCACCCTTGTTAACTATGCTTGCAGAGTCTGCAAACTTAGATCCCATTGCCACATCGTTACTTAGTCCGAATGCAGCTGCTAGCATTTGTGCAGCATCGTCTCTAGTTATGTATCCTTCTGGGTACATACATCCTGTTGTTTGTGGTAGATAGCCATAGCCCAACGCATAAGAAATGTCGTTGTAATACCATGACGTTGGATATACGTCTGTGTAATATACCTTTTTAGCTACATTGGTAGTTCCAATCATTCTGTTAAGCATCGTGCAATACTCCGCCCTAGTGATTGTGTTGGTAGGTCTGAAGGTTCCGTCTGGATAACCTTGGACGATTCCTTGTGATATTGCCCAATCAATGTGATTTGCAGCCCAGTTATTATTTGCATCTGCAAATTGTGAAGCAAAAACAGATGAAACCGTTCCAAAAACCATAACCAGTGCTAAAAGTAATACCACTAATTTGTTGTTTCTCATAAAAATTCCCCTTTCTATTACGATAGTAAAATTATACCACATTTCACTAAAAGCTTAACAATCTTTTCATAAATTTACACAATTGTAATAATTGTTACAATTCCACGTCTTTGTTGCATTTACACTAATAAAATGCTAACATATAAGTGCAAATGCAACAGAAAGAAGAGGGATATGAATTACGAACAACAAATCGAACAATATTTGAAACATTCAGGTGGAATTATAACATCAGCTTATTGTAGAGAAAATAATATACCAACTGTATACCTCAGTCGTTTAGTAAGAGCTGGAAAGCTATCGAGAGTTAAAACTGGGATTTACATTACAGCTGATGGGGATTACGATGAGTATTATTTTTTCCAACTTCAATATAAAAAAGCATTATTTTCTTATGAGACGGCATTGTATTTGCTTGGGGAAACGGATAAAATTCCATGGGCAATTGATGTCACTGTCTATAATGGTTATAAATTTAACGAAAAACAAAGTGGCGTTAACGTTAATTACGTAAAAAAATCAATCTACGATTTGGGGATAATAGAAAAAACAACAATGTTTGGGAATGTGATAAAGGTTTATTCTTATGAGAGAATACTCTGTGACTTTATTTTAAATAAAGAAAAAATGGATATAGAAGTTTACATAAAACTCGTTCGTTCTTATTCTGATTATAAGGAAAAAGATATTTATTTCTTAAATGAAATAGCAACGAAAATGGGAATTGCAGATAAGGTGAGAGAAATTATGGAGGTAGTATATGAATAAAGAAAGATTGAATTGTCTTGAAGATTATATGAAATTAAAGAATGATGCCTAATTGACAGAGAATACAGATTTATTTTTAGAAGGAGATAAAATGTATGAAACTTATACAAGACAATCACTGCCAACAAAGGAATACAGAGAACTTTTGGGAAGTGCATTGAATGTATTTAACTCTAATAATAGTTTTATAATTGAAAATATAATAAAAACAGATTGTTCTTATGATTGGTATATATTGACAGACAAAATGTCTGGATATCTTATTGAAGATATTAGAAATACAATTACTACTTGCAGTAATAGTGTGGAGATAGGGGATTTATTTCATGATATCAAAACATGAGAGATAGAATTGTTCACGGTTTTGGAATTACTTCAAAAGGTGGTGAGCAAGTACTTGCTGCCAAAACCAAAATTAACGATGGAAATGAACAATATGAGATAACCAAAGAGTATCTGATGGAATTTATTAAGAAAAATGAGAAACTAAGTAGTCTGTTACATAAATACAGAGGGTATTGATTAAATAAAATATAATTTCCATATTAGATGTAAAGTATCTTTAATTGTTATATATGTAGGAGAAATTTAAATCAGAATATCAGTTATGTATTTATAAATTAAAATTAAATAGATGTATACATAATAAGGATATGTAAATAGTTTTGAGAATCGATCTTTCCTGAGAGTGGCAAGTTCGATAAATTTTTATGTTAATTAAAAAAAAGGATCTCTGAAATTGTTTGGATTGAAAGTTTCAAACCATGTATTAATTTTTTGAAATGTACTAGATCAATTAATAGTTTACTAGTTGATTCTATTCTGTATAAGTAAATATATTCAATGTAAATAGTATAAGAATAATTTAATAATGTAAGATGAAATCTAAAGATATCTAGAGCAAGATAAATATTCTAGAAAAGTTTCAAATATCTTATGTTGCATACGTATGAAGCCTGTACAATTCAAATATTACAATTCAGTAACTACTATGACTTTACACTAGATTTAAGTTATAATTATCTTTGGTGATACATTTGAAAAAAATGCTTGAAGATTTATCAAAAAAGTTAAATATAGATCTCGTGGGAATAACTGATGCAAAAAGGTTGTCTTCCTTTGAGAATCTTTTAATGTATCGGGATGAAAATGAGCTTTCCACGGAATTTGAAGATAAAAATATAGAAAAAAGAATAGTTCCATCACTACATTTAAATGATGTTAACAGTATTATTGTAATTGGGATGAGCTATAACTATGAAAGCTCAAACGGGGACAAATTTAAAATAAGTAACCATGCACGTGGTTATGATTATCATAAAGTTGTGGGAAATAAGTTGGAAGAACTGGCAGAAGCATTGTCAGAACACCTGGAATTCCAGTACAAAATCCAAGTGGACACAGGTTCATTGCTGGAAAGAGTATATGGAAATCTAGCTGGCATAGGATATTTTGGCAAAAACTCTTGTTTAATAAACGATGAGTTTGGGTCTTATATAAGTTTGGGACTACTACTAACTACCGTACCCTATGAAAATGATGGGGAGTTGCTAGAATCTGAATGCGGTGAATGTAATATATGCATAAAAAGCTGTCCAAGTGGAGCCATTCGTGGCGATTACACAATTAACTCACGTAGCTGCCATTCCTATTTAACCCAAAGTAAAAGTAAATCCAGTGAGGTACTAAATATAAAATATGCCTACGGTTGCGATATTTGTCAGCTAGTTTGTCCTAAGAATAAGGATATAAAAGTAGCAAAATACAATTATGAAATTCCACTAAAGGCGAGTTTTGATGTGGAAGAAATTTCAGAGATGTCAAACAAGGAGTTTAAAAGACGATTTAAGAATTATTCCTTTTCTTGGGTAGGCAGAAAGATAATTTTAAGGAATTTAGAGATACTTGAAAAAGGTTGAGATAGAAATGTTTATCGGTATATTGGAAGTTAGAATTTTTAGCTCGGAAACGATTAAGGAAAAGAGACAAGTGGTAAAGAGTGTGCTAGAGAGAATAAAATCGAGATTTAATTTTTCTGCAGCGGAGGTGTCTGACCACGACATACTAAATGTTTCGGAGCTGGGATTTGCGTGTGTTTCCAATAGTCGAGCCCACGCAGATGAGATGATGGATAAATTAATTCATTTTTTAGAAAATGACTATAGATATGAGATTTTAGAGATAAGGCGTGAAATTATTTGAGATTGTTATCAAAGGCTATGACCATGGATGTCATAAGGATTCTTGAATTGGATTACCCAGATGCTAAAGCGGAATTGGATTTTACAAATCCCTTCGAGCTCTTAATAGCCACAATATTATCCCAACAGTGCACGGATGTCAGGGTTAACAAAACCACTGAGATACTGTTTGAAAAGTTGAAAACACCAAAGGATTATTTAGCCTTCGGTGAAGAAAACTTGAAAGAAATCATAAGACCATGTGGATTTTATAACACAAAAGCAATGTCCATACTCAATACTTGTAGCATTTTGGTAAATGAATATGATTCAAAGGTACCAGAAACCATGAAAGAACTAATAAAAATGCCGGGAGTGGGTAGAAAGACTGCAAATGTGGTTATGAGTAACTGCTTCGGAGTAGATGCCATAGCTGTGGACACCCATGTGTTTCGTGTTAGCAATAGAATAGGCATCGTAAAATCCAAGGACGTATACGAAGTTGAAAAGGCGCTTATGAAAAAAATTGATAAAAATATGTGGACCAAAGCCCACCATATTTTAATATTTCACGGGAGACGCACCTGCAAGGCACAAAAGCCCAAGTGCGAAATTTGCTCCATAAAGGATTACTGCAATTATTATAAAGGGGTCAAAGCATGAAGAAAATAGGTATCGTATTACTTTTGATAGCAGTCCTAATAACGGCTGCATCAGTATATGGATACAATATGTACGACAAGGTCGTCAATATAGATAAAATATATGAAGGAATTACCATTGCGGGAATAGATGTAACAAACCTTACAAAGGCAGAAGCATTAAAAAAGGTTGCGGAAAATTACAGCGGTAAGACCGGTTCATTAAATATCAATTTCCATGAACTGCACTTTACATTTCCATACAAGACGCTAGGCTACGAATCAAACTTCCAAGAAGCTGTGGACACTGCATATAATTTAGGAAGAGAAGGTCATGCAGTGGCTAGATTAGTTGAGGTAATAAATCTTAAAAACAACCCTGTAGACATCGAAGTTACTGAAAAATTCGATGACACACAAGTTGGTATAGCTGTGGATTTAATGAGCCAGGATGTAAATACAGCACCCATAAATGCTAACTTTAAAATTGAAAACGGTGACGTGGTAATAACACCTGAAATCAACGGACGTAATTTGGATACAGAAGGTGCAAAGAAAGCTATTTTGGACTCACTGAACAATGGTGGAAGTGTAGAGCTTCCAATAGTTGAAACAAAGGCTGAATTTACAACCGAAAGCTTTGCGCGAATGAATGGAATTATAGGACAATTTACATCCAACTACGGATCGAGTGTAAAAAATCGTAAGGAAAATATTAAACTTGCTGCAAAAAAGCTAAATGGACTCCTCGTATTACCTGGGGAACAAATTTCCTTTAACCAAACCGTCGGGGATATTTCCGCAAGTACTGGGTATCTTCCAGCAGGGGTAATAATAAACGGCGAATTCGACACTGGGATAGGTGGTGGGATATGTCAGGTTTCAACAACCATGTACAACGCCCTAGTTAGAGCTGACATACAAATCGATGAGAGAAGAAATCACTCGCGACCCGTAAACTACGTGCCCCTAGGTACAGATTGTGCCGTAGCCAGCGGATATTTAGACTTAAAGTTTACAAATTCCTTTGATTTCCCAATTTATATAACTACGGAAGCAGATAATTCCAGCATAACTTTTTATGTATTGGGAGATAAAAACACAAAGGATTACGACATAGACATAGTGTCTGAAAGAGTTGAAGTAATAAAAAGTAAAGTTGTGGAGACACCGAGCAGCGCCTTGGCAGAGGGCGTTAGGGAAACTACTCAAAAGGGCAACGACGGCTATAGATACAGAACATTTAAGGTAATTTCAAGAAACGGAGAACAAGTTTCTAGGGAAGTATATAACACTAGCTATTATCCTATGAGAAATACCCTCATAACAGTCGGCACTAGAAAACCAGTGGTGGCTCCAGTGACGCCTACAACTCCAACTACTCCAACAACACCTGCACCATCTACACCAACGCCTGCACCGGAACCAGCACCAGAGGTGACAGTACCGGTTATAGCACCGTGAGGCTAATATGAAAAAAATACTTGTAATAGATGGCCAAGGCGGTAGACTAGGTAAGGAAATTATCGAACAACTTCAAAAACTAGAAGAACCTATTGAAATTATAGCAGTGGGAACAAATAGTATGGCAACCCAAGCTATGTTAAAGTGTGGAATAGAAAAGGCAGCAACGGGAGAAAATCCCGTAGTGTTCAACGCAAAATACGCAGATATTATAGTGGGACCCATAGGAATCGTAATTGCAAACTCACTGCTGGGAGAGATAACTCCGAAAATGGCCGTAGCAGTAGGAGAAAGCAGGGCAAAAAAGGTGTTAATACCAGTAAATAAATGCGATAACTTTGTCATAGCTACCAAGTCTTTGGGAATGACGGAGTTAATCGAAGAAGCCATGGATAAAATTAAAGAAGATTTAAGTGAGATTGACTAAAATAAACTTTTTTGATAATATAAAATTAGCAAGAAGCTAAGAAGTGAACGAATTCACTATAGATACCAGAAGGTGTCTGCCCATAAAGGCAGATACTTTTTTTGTGAGACTTCACAGTGAAGTGAGCCCGAAAGGGCGAAACTGAACTGATGAGGATCATACGCAAAGAAATTCCAAGAATCAAGCTCGCAGAGCGCAGATGATTGGAAAATTTCGACTGCGCGTGAGACTTCACAGTGAAGTGAGCCCGAAAGGGCGAAACTGAACTGATGAGGATCATACGTTTTAATGTAAAAATGATTTTGGAGGAAGAAAATTGAAAAACACAAAAAATTTAGTATTGGCAGGACTATTTTTGGCCTTAGCGTTTATTTTACCATTCTTTACGGGACAAATCCCACAGATAGGCTCCATGATTTCGCCGATGCATATTCCGGTTTTTATTTGCGGCTTAGTATGTGGACCATTCTATGGTCTAATTGTAGGTTTCGTAGCACCGATACTTCGTTCAGTTATGCTTGGGATGCCTCCACTTTTTCCAGTAGCGATAGCTATGGCATTTGAATTGGCAACTTATGGATTAATAGCAGGTTTTGTATATTTAAGACTGTCTAAGAATCCAGTATCAGTGTACATCGCATTAATTACTGCTATGTTAGTAGGGAGAATTATTTGGGGTATAGCTATGTATATACTTTTGGGAATAGTTGGAAATCAATTCACTATGCAGGCATTTTTGGCTGGAGCATTTTTAAACGCAGGCATAGCAATTGTACTTCATTTAATCATAGTACCACCAGTGGTATTAATGATAGAAAAGGTAGGTTTTGGCTTACATGAATGAACTTAAAGAACTGATAAAAGCTGAATTAAAAAAAAGCGGAGTATCCAAGACTGATGTTCTAAAATTCATATTTCAAAATGAATTCGGTCCAGGACACTCCATAGATAATCCCATCGATTTTGAAATCAGATTAAAGTCGGAGTTGGATGAAATAGAAGCTTGTGGAAATACTTCACTGTATGAACCATTAGGCAACGGATATGTGCGCTTAAATTTAAAAAGGCTAAAATTCGAAAATATAGATTCGGAATTTATATCCAAGCTGGCGATATTATCCTCAACCAGGTCGGGAAATAAAGATGATTTTGTAAATAAAGTAAATTCAGTCTCAGATTTAATAGATTTAAAAGAAGAATTAGAAGTTTGGAAAAACATGGAGGAACCACTATTTTCCCATTCTAATAATTACAAAGCACAACAAAATCCACACTATATTGTGACAAATGAAAAGTTTATAAATATGTGGGACCTTCTTATGAAAATAAGGTCACTAAGAGAAAAACCAGCAGCTTACATCGCCATAGACGGAAGATGTGGCTCGGGTAAGAGTATAATGGCATATGAACTAAGCTATATATTCGATGGCCAAGTCATTAAAATGGATGATTTTTTCTTGCCATTCGAACTGAGGTCTCCAGAGAGATTATCAGAACCCGGTGGGAATGTACATTACGAACGATTTAAACTTGAAGTTATGGAACCGCTATTAAGCGGAAAAAATCCTTGTTACGGAGTATTTAGTTGTAAAACCATGTCCATAAACAGCTATGATTTGGTTTTGAATAAGAGGTATATATTTGTGGAAGGTTCATACTCCCTTCGGGAAGACTTGCGAGAACTTTTTGACTTAGGAGTATTTGTGGATGTAAGATCCGAAGAACAACTAAGAAGAATAGAAGAAAGAAATGGCCAAGAAGCTTTAAAAAACTTCGTGACCAGATGGATTCCCATGGAAGAGAGATACTTTGAGAAATGCAATATTTGTGATGTAGCAGATTATAGCATCGACACCACGGATACGAAGATTTAAGTATTAAATGTGCATTTTTAAGAAAATGCCATATAGTATCAAAGTAGCAATCTCAGCTAAGGGGAATGACAACCAAATACCAGTCATACCCAAGGAATAACTAAGTAAAAGTGCAAATAACAAAACGAACACGCTCCCCCTCGCTAGGGACATGATAAATGAAACCCTGGCGTTGTTGGTGGCGTTTTTATAAGCAATGATGACCACGTTCAATGACGCGGGAATAAAACCTGCAAAATATATGATAATCCCTGCCTTGGCTAGATCGTGGAGAATTTGATTGTTCTCAGAATTAAATATTGAAATCAACAAATCAATATTGACTAAGGAAAATATGTACACAGCAGTAGAAAGCATTAGAGCTAGTGTGATTCCATATTTTAAATAGGTTTTTACCCCCAGCTTATCATCCCTACTGTGTGAATAGCTGATGAGGGGCTGAATACCCTGTTGAATACCATTAAATATGGATAGCAATATGGTCGCTAGATTTGCCACCACCCCATAGGCAGCAATTCCAATATTTCCATTTATCCCCAGAATAAGGTAGTTATACACAAAAATTACCAGTCCAGCAGACATTTCATAAACGAATGTTGATAAACCTAATCGTGCAACCTCAAAAAACCGTTTAACATTAAAGTATAATTTTGAAAAATGAACATTTCCACGTTTTTTAGTGAAGTGGGGGAAAATTATGGCAATGGCAAGCACAGGGGATAGTCCCGTAGCCAGTGCAGCACCAAATATCCCCATATCCAGATGTGCCATAAAAATATAGTCAGCGACGATGTTAAAAAAATTGCTGGCAAGCATGGCAATCATTGCTAGTTTTGGATTATCATCATAACGCAAGAAGCATAATAATATGGTGCTTAGAATAAATAAGGGCGAAAAAATCAAAATCGTTCGAATATAAATGACTGACATACCTATGGATTCAGAATTTGCTCCCAGGAAGTATGAAATTTGCGTAGGAAAAAATAGCCCGACAAATGTAAGCATAAGCCCAAATAAAATTCCGAAAGTTACAGTTAAATCAAAATAACTGTTGGCATCAATACGCCTATCCTTAGCCAGGGAATAAGTAAAATTAATTCCACCGCCAATACCCAGTAGATACCCCAGTCCATAAATTAAGCTATATATAGGAAGAGAAATATTCAAAGCAGCCAAACCGAGGGACCCTGCATAAAGGGAGATAAAATAGGTATCAGCAAACACATAAGTAGACAAACCAATAGTCCCCACGACATTAGTAGAAATATGTTTAAAAAATTCACGCAAGTAATTTGTTTTCATAGTTGCTATTATACATGAAAGGGATGAGATTAAACAAATAAAAGTATTGAGAACATCTGTTGCCTCCCCTGTAGGGGAGCTGGCGCGATAGCGACT
>CAYUJY010000026.1:0-15403 GCA_964445145.1 uncultured Peptoniphilaceae bacterium
TACGAAAGAAAAGAAAGCTAACCGCTTAAAAACTGCTGTAGAACATCCAATTTTCACCCCTGAGCAAGATCATTTACGTTGGTCGAAGTTTATTACTTTGGGTGATGCCGCAACGCTATATAACACCGTTGCCAATGAAGTCTTTCCTTTCATTAAAAACTTAGGTGCAGAAGACGAAACCACCTACAGCCATCACATGAAAGATGCTCGTTTTACCATTCCTACGCCTGCACTTTTAACCAAAGTGGTGGATTTGGTTGCCGATGTGCCAATGGATGATAAACTCCGTATTCATCCTTATCGAACTGTGTAAATACGAGGTTCCAAACCTCTAGGAATCTATCACAGTTACAACCTGGCTTACAGTCCGGATCATCACAACCAAATTCTATACCCCTATCAACATAGATTTCAGAACAAGGTCCTGATGGACCTACCTCTAGCTCCCAGAAGTTATCTTCTTTACCAAGTCTTACTATTTTTTCTTTAGGAACGCCAATTTCCTTCTCCCAAATTTCAGCTGCTTCGTCGTCTTCGTAAAAAACCGTAACCCACAAATCTTCCTTTGGTATTTCTAAATTAACCGTTAAAAATTCCCAAGCCCAAGCTATAGCTTCCCTTTTAAAATAATCTCCAAAGGAAAAGTTGCCTAGCATCTCGAAGAATGTAGCATGGCGTGCAGTTTTACCCACGTTGTCAATGTCGCCAGTTCTGATACATTTTTGGCAGGTTGCCATTCTCGTTCTAGGCGGCACTAATTCACCTGTAAAATATTTTTTTATTGGAGCCATTCCAGCACCGATTAAAAGCAATGAGTTGTCATTGTTTGGCACTAAGGAATAACTCATTTGTGCCAGATGACCCTTGCTTTCAAAAAAATCTAAAAATTCTCTTCTTATTTCTTGTAAACCTAGTTTTCTCATGATTTTTATGCCTTCTTCGCAGAGGCTTCTAGTTCCTTTCTTTCCTTATATTTTTGAATTGCAAATTTTATTAATATCCAGCCTATCGCCGCTAGTGGCACGGAAACAACCATTCCCCACACACCGAATATTCCCCCACCTATTACTATGGATAGGAATATAAATAGCGGATGTAGCCCCATACTCTCACCGATAATTTTAGGCGCAAGTATGTTGTTTTCAGCCCATTGTATCAATACATAAAATACGGCTACGATTAATGCCTTCATTGGAGATTCTATCAGCGCAAATAAAAATGCTGGTATGAAACCTAATAAAGGTCCCACATACGGTATTATATCTGCTATTGTTGTTATTATACCTATCACAATGGCAAAATCAACTTTTATTATTAGTAATAATATGGTGGTAAGTACCCCAACGAACAAGGCGAGTATGGCTCGACCCCTGATAAATTCGTAAAGCACTTCATTGATTTCACTACCCAATCCCTTGATATCATCGCCTAAAAATCTTGGCATAAAGCTTCTTATTTTACTGGTGTATAAATTCTTGTCCACCAAGAAGTAAAATGTCATAATTATAACCAACATAAAACTTACCATAAATCCGATTGTGTTTGAAACTATATTAGTCATTATCTTGGCTGCCTGTGATGCTGCATTTCTAGCAAATTCTTGTAAGGAATTCATAATTTCATTTATAGCTTGGTCAAACATATTAGATATTTGTGTTATAGCAGTATTTTCATCAGGTGATGTGCTCATTTCGTTAAGGTTTTCTAAAAGATTGTCGATGTTCACACCTATGTTATCGGCAATTACCGGTAGCTCATTGGCAAGGTTTCTCAGCTCGTTTCCTGTTTTTGGCACTACTACGACTATCAAAATTGATAGAACTAAAATTATTGAAATATAAACAATTGCTACTCCAAAAACTCTCTTAATTCCCTTTTTTTCCAATCTATCAACCAAGGGGTTTATTATATAAGCTAAGACAACGGATATAATCGCACAGGTTATCACCGTACTTATTATAGGATTTTTTGAAATTATAAACACCGTCAGGGCAAATACAAATAACCCGATTAAAACATTTCTAACCAGGCGTTCATTTATGGTTATTCTCTTGGAACGTTCTACATATCTATTTCCGATATTGATTAAGTAATAGCTTATTAGCCCCACCAATGCAAAAATTACAATTAGTAAACCGTTTCTTATAATTCCGTTAACACTGGAAATATTTATTAATTCTGTCATTAAAATCCTCCACATTTAATTATAAATTAAATGTAACTAAAAATCTATGTTTTAAGTATAAACAATTGGTGATAATTTATTAAATGAAAGGTAAAATAATTGATAAGTGTGTTAAAACTTATTAATAAAATCTCATTTTTATAATTATACATCTATAATACTATGTATTAGCTATAAACTCAATCTTGTTGCCTTCTAGCAAAGATAAATTAAAGAGCCTGAATATAAATCCAAGCTCTCGTAATTATTTTACTATTTATCTAAAAGACTATCAATTTTAGCTTTGTCGAATCCAACGATTTCTTCGCCTTCAATAACGATTACAGGAACTCCCGTGTGGCCTTTTGCCATAAGTTCTTCTCTTGCTTCTCTCTCTGTAGATACGTTCTTTTCAGTGAATTCTACGCCTTTATCCTTAAGATAATCCTTTGCTAATGTACAATATGGGCATGTTGAACTAGTATATACAACTACATCTTTCATTATTACATTCCTCCTTGAAATTTTATATTAATTATTTACCCTCGCAAAAAATAATTAAACATCCAAGTGTTCCACATGCTCCAACCCTTGTATAAAAAGTTTCAAAACGTGATCGTCATCTAAGCTGTAAAGCACCATTCTACCGTCCTTCGTGGATTTTACAAGCTTCATATCCTTCAGCTTTCTCAACTGGTGGGAAGTAGCAGATTGTCCCATGCCGATAGCTTCAGATATATTGTTTACACTTTGTTCACCACTGGCTAGAACATGAATAATTTTTAATCTGGTGGGATCACTCATACATTTGAATATATCCGCAAGTTTTTCTATTTTATAATCCTGCAATACTATACCCCCTCCGTTGAATTCACCAATCTTTTCGTCAGCTCAAGATAATCCTTAAGGTTTAGGTTTTCAGCCCTAAGATTTTCAGATAAATTAAGTTCTCCTAAAACATCTTTAATCACTTCTTTTTCAATGGACAACCCAGACGACAAACTATTTAGTATCGTCTTACGTCTCATTTGAAATGCCGCTCGCAAAGTTTTTTCTAGTTCAGCAATTGGAATATCTCGATTTTCATTTTCAACCTTCAACCTCACCACAGCAGAACTTACCTTGGGTTTTGGCATAAATACCGTATTAGGTACGGTCATCAATCGTTTAGCATCACCGAAGTATTTCAAAAACAACGATATGCTACTATAGTCCTTAGAACCCAAGTTTGCAACCATTCTATCTGCCACTTCACTTTGTACCATAACCACAATATCCGTTATGTTCACCCCAGACTTTAACAAAAATGTCAGTATTGGAGTTGTGATGTAATAGGGTAAGTTCGCCACAACTTTAAAATTCTCGTCTCCAAATTTTTCCTTTGTAAATTCTTTTAAGTTCAGTTTAAGTACATCTGAATAATGTACTTCTGCATTTCCAATGTTTTCTAAAGTTTCTGCCAAAATTGGTCTTAGGGTTTCGTCTACCTCCACCGCCACGACTTTTTTTGCATTTTCTGCAAGTTCTCTAGTCAATACGCCAATTCCAGGACCTATTTCCAACACGTTATCAGCCTTTTTGATTTCAGATTTTTCAATAATTTTATCCACAATATTTTGGTCTATTAAAAAATTTTGTCCCAGGGATTTGCTGAATCTAAAGCCATGCCTCTCCAAAAGGTCTATAATAGTTTTCGGTGATGTGAGCTTACTCTTCATTATAAATTTCCTCCAGGGACTTTTCCAACTCCTCACGGGTTATTCCAAAGGAGTTAAGCTTTGAAACCAAATATTTTGCATTTCCAAAACCTATTCCAAGTTTTTCACATAGTTTTTCTCTTAAGTGGGTGGAGTTTTTTTGTCCAGACAAACCGTAGTGTATCATGTCCATGTTATTAAACTCACTTCTCTTTTCCTGCATTTCAGGCTTTGCATTTAATATTGCGGTTCTAATGTCTTCGGGAGTGGCATTTTCCACGCCAACATCATCCTTCTTAAGAGCTTTTCCCTTGGGTAAAAATGCATGCTTGCAATTTGGAATTTTAGATGAAATATCTTTTCGTATTTTGTTTCCCATATAGTCTGGATCTGTCAAAATTATTATTCCCCTACGTTTGTTTATTGACCTTAAGGTGTCTATTAGGCTTTGTCCATAAGCATATCCATGGGTTTGAATTATTTCTGCATCTATTGCTGCCTTTACGGCTGTGATGTCATCTTTTCCCTCAACGACTATTACTTCCTTTATCATGATTTTTCCAATCTATAAAATCTGTAGGTATTTGCATCCGTGTGTTCCAATAGTTCCTCAAGGGTAATTCCCCTCAGCTCAGCTATGTTTTTTGCTGTCTCAAGCACGTGTTTAGGTTCACACCTTTTTCCCCTGTAGGGAACGGGCGCCATATAAGGGCAATCAGTCTCCAACAAAAGTCTATCTATTGGTATTTCCGTAGCCACTTCCTTTGGAACTCTCGCATTCTTAAAAGTAGTGGCGCCACCTAGGCTAATATAAAATCCCAGCTTCATATATTCCCTCATAAGCTCTACACTTCCAGAATAGCAGTGTAGTAGACATACAAAGTCGGGATTTTTATCCCTTTCAGCCTTTAATATATCAAAAGTTACCTTATGGGCGTCCCTGGAGTGGATAACAATTGGCATATTTAACTTTTTTGCCAATTCTAATTGGGCCAAAAACGCCTCCATTTGTTGGTCCTTGCTGGGTGCGTCTTCATAGTGATTGTCCAGTCCTATCTCTCCAATGGCTACAACCTTATCTCTAGTTGCCAACTCCTCGATTTCACGTAGGGTGTCTTCGTTAAATTCATCAGCATAGAGTGGATGAATTCCCACAATGGCGTAAATATTTTCATATTTTTCTGCCAGTTCTATGGATTGCACGCTAGTTTCCACACTGCTACCGCAGTTGAACACCAAATCAACTCCATCTGCCTTGAGATTATTGATAAGTTCTTCCCTATCTTCATCAAATGCATCATCTTCTAAATGTGCGTGGGCATCTATCATTAGCCTACCCTCGCTCCATCTTCGAATTCTTCCATTACCGTACAAAGGGTTAACTTTCCGTCTTCCGTTTGTGCAGCAAGGAGCATTCCCTTTGACTCGATACCCCTAAATTTATGAGCTTTTAGGTTGTTCAAAATAATAATTGATTTTCCCTCCAAATCTTCCGGTTCATAAAATTCCTTTATGCTGGAAACAATTGTTTTTTCAAGGTTTCCTATCTTTAAGTGAAGTAGATACAATCTATCGGCATTTGGATGATTTTCTACCTTCAATACTTTAGCTACTCTCAAATCTAACTTTGAAAAGTCATCTATAGTTATTTCTGGAAATTCTTCTTCGGCTTCGTCTACTTCTTCAGGCTTATTCTTCATGAGGAAATTTTCAGCAGCTAATTTCTTCTCTGCTTCACGGCTTAGGATAAGGTCATTGTTATTCTTAACCATTTCTTCCATTTCCACCTTTACATCTACCCTCGGGAAAATTATTCCTTTCTTTTCAACCTTCGAATTAGCTTCCAATAGTCCCCACTTGTAAGCCTCTTCAAGTTTTGGCATTTCAGTTATACCTAGCTGGTCTCTAATTTGTAAGCTTGTATTTTTCATAAATGGATATAGTAAAACGCTCACTATTCTTAAGCTTTCTGCCAAATTGTATAGTACAGAGTCTATTCTGTTACTTTCTTCGTCTTTCGCCACAATCCATGGTTCAGTTTCATCTACATACTTGTTAGCTCGTCTAATTAATTTCCATATTTCTTCAAGGGAATTGGAGAAGTTGAATGAATCCATTGCATCTTCTACCTTTGCAGCAACTGAAACAGCTAATTCTTCCAATTCTGTATCCACAGGTTGGTGTTCTCCCCTAGCTTTTAATACTCCGTCGTTATATTTTTCAATCATACTCAAAGTTCTAGAAACTAGATTTCCCAAATCATTAGCCAAATCGGAGTTCATTCTATTTAAAAATGCTTCCCTAGTAAAGTTTCCGTCTTGGCCGAAAGTGAATTCCCTAAGTAAGAAATACTTGAGGGCATCTACGCCATACTTTTCAATAATCGGCTCTGGATAATAAATATTTCCCTTGGATTTACTCATTTTGTCGTTATCAAATAATATCCAACCGTGTCCAAAAACTTGTTTAGGTAGTTCAATGTCCATCGCCATCAAAATAGCTGGCCAAATAATCGTATGGAATCTCACGATTTCTTTGCCCACCAAATGAGTGGTGTTCGCCCAATATTTTTTGAATTTTTCGTCATCTATGCCGTAGCCTACACCTGTTAAATAGCATGAAAGCGCATCTATCCACACATAAACCACATGCTTCTCGTCGAAAGGAACTTTTACTCCCCAATTAAAGCTACTTCTAGTTACACTTAAATCTTCGAGTCCATCCTTTAAGAAGTTATTTATCATCTCGTGTTCTCTCGATTTTGGCATAATGAAGGTAGGGTGTTCCTTATAATGATTTAATAATGCTTCCCTATAGTTTGAAAGTCTGAAGAAATAGCTTTCTTCCTTTTGTAAATGGACTGGTCTTCCACAGTCTGGGCAAGTGTGGTTGTCTCCCAATTGACTTTCCGCCCAGAATGATTCACAAGGTGTGCAATAGAAGCCTTCGTACTCTCCCTTGTAGATATCACCTTTGTCATATAACTTTTGGAATATATCTTGAACATTCTTCTCATGGTCAGCATCTGTTGACCTTATGAAGGTGTCATAATCAATTTCCATTGTGCTCCAAAGCTTTTTTGTCGCATCCACAATTGGGTCTATATAATCCTTAGGATTTGTATAGCCCATTTCATTTGCTTTGCTTTCTAATTTTTGTCCATGCTCGTCCGTACCTGTTACGAAGTAGGCATCGTAGCCTTGAAATGTTTTAAATCTCTTAATTGCATCTGCAGCCACCGTACAATAGGTATGACCTATGTGTAAATTATCGTTGGGATAATAAATCGGCGTCGTTACATAAAAGGTCTTTTTTTCCATATTTCCTCCTAAAATTAAAATTGATTTTTTGCAATAAAAAAACTCCGTCAAAAAGAGACGAAGTATATCCGCGGTTCCACTCTACTTATCTGAATTTCAGATCATCTTTAGCCCTATAACGTAGGCAATCGGCATGATGCGAAAATGGAACCATCTTCATGAAAGATATTTTTTAGCTTTCACCAACCGCTAACTCTCTGTAAAAATATATTTCGCTACTCTTTCCATGTAATCTTTACAATATTATATAGCAGAAATCACAAATTGTAAAGGAGTAGGCTTATGTGTTCAATTGCGTCCTCTAACTTCACGTTTTCCCCTATTGTCTAATCGTCGTTACCGATAGGGCATAAACACCGTCAGCAAATTCATGTAAGACCTCAGCACATTTATCCACAGTCGTACCCGTCGTAATCAAATCATCCAGCAGTAAAATATTTTTATTTTTGAACTGTCCAGGTGACGCGACGGAAAAAGCATTATCTAGGTTATGCAATCTATCAACGCTGTCTAACCTGGCTTGTTCCTGTGATTCCCTAATCTTAATCAGGTTGTTTGTTGAAATGGGGATTCCGGTTTTTTCACTTAAGTAACGTCCCATAAGTTCAGCTTGATTGAATCCTCTTTTGCTGTAGGTATTTTTGCTCAATGGTATGGGAACTATTACATCGATTTTCTTGTTAAGCTTTAGCTGGAATACTTTATCCGTTAACAGCTCGCCAAATAGTTTTCCAAAGTATCTCTTGTTTTTAAACTTAAAATTATAAACGATTCTTCTCATAAATTCATTGTAATAAAAACACGAATACGCCTCATTGATAAACTTAAACTCTCTACCTAAACGTAGATTTATTGGCTCTAGCAAGGAGTGGCAGTGGTTGCATATATAAATATGGTCATCAACCTTTCTCTCGCAAATTAAGCAGCTGTCTTTATTAATAGCATTATTTATTAAATATTCTATCGAAATCAATTATCTTTTCCTTTAATCCCGTGTATCTTTCATTAATAAAGGTGTTGTCTATCATTTTCATAAGCTCATTTTCTTCACCTACCAAAACCACAAGCTTTTTTGCCCTGGTTATGGCAGTGTAGATAAGATTTCTGTTGCCTAAAACATAGGGAGTGTAATGGACAGGAATAATCACAACAGGAAATTCACTTCCTTGTGACTTGTGGATGGTTATTGCATAGGCTAAGGTTAACTCGTCCAGGTCCTCCTCGTTATATACAATTTCTCTCTCTTCGTATTTTACAGTTAGCTTGTTTCCTAGGCTGTCCACATCTGAAATAAAGCCTATATCCCCATTGTAAATTCCCTCTCCCGAGTCGTAAACAATCCTATCTTCCGTGTATGAATTCCACGTTATCTGGTAATTATTTTTAATTTGCATAACCTTATCGCCTAAGCGAAAGATGGTGTTTTTATAAATCAGTTCCGACTTTGAATAATCAGGAGTATTCATGGCTTCTTGAAGCTCGGAATTTAAATTCTCCACCCCGACAACGCCCTTTTTCATGGGAGTTAGGATTTGAATATCTTCCAATGAGTTAACTCCATAATAATTAGGTAATCTACTCCCTATCAATTCCTTGATAAGTCTAACTGTATCAGCTTGGTTCTTGGATTTGAACATAAAGAAGTCACTATCCTTGCCATTTAAGTGTGGAAATTGACCCTTGTTAATTCGATGGGCATTGTTTATTATATCGCTTTCGCCAGTTTGCCTAAATACGGTGTCCAGTTTAACTATGTTGATTCTGTTTGAATTTATCATATCCTTGAGAACATTCCCTGCTCCCACCGATGGAATCTGATCCACATCACCCACAAAAATTATTCTAGCATCATTTTTTACAGCCTTTAAAAATCCCGACAATAACAGTGTATCCACCATGCTCATCTCATCTATAATAAATAAATCATGGTCTAGTGGCTCTTCTTCATTCTTGGCAAACTCCATGTAATCACCTGTATATTGATACTCCAATAGTCGGTGTATGGTGCTAGCTTCCACACCAGTGGCTTCAGTCATTCTTTTAGCTGCCCTTCCAGTAGGC
The DNA here is from genome assembly GCA_964445145.1 of uncultured Peptoniphilaceae bacterium. Lineage (GTDB taxonomy): Bacteria > Bacillota > Clostridia > Tissierellales > Peptoniphilaceae > CAYUJY01. The sequence continues at coordinate 9,243 of CAYUJY010000026.1, forward strand.
GCAGCCAGAGCAATTTTCAAGCCTAATTCATCAGCAATTCTCAGAATTGCATTTAGTGTTGTGGTTTTACCGGTTCCGGGTCCACCGGTAATTATCAATAATCTGGAGCTAAATGCAGCACTTATAGCTTCGGCTTGCTTATCTGCAAATTCTATTTCATCCAAAGACTCAATCATCTTTATCATTGAGCTAATGTCTAGGCTATGCATTCTAAAATCCAATTTGTTCATGGTATTTAGCTTTAATGCTATATAGCTTTCTGCATTTTCAAGTTGCGTGGTATAGCAAACGTTCATTCCATTTACACTGGATACTATTACGTTCCTATTGCCAGCGAATTTTTTTATCGTAGTTCCAATTTTTTCTGAGTTTAGCTTTAAAAGCTCCGATGTGGATTCTATAATTTTCTCTATGGGCAAATAACAATGGCCTTCATTGGAGGACATTCTCAGCACGTGGAGCATTCCAGCCTCAATGCGATTTTCGCTATCTTCCTTTAGTCCCGCTTCCATGGCAATCTTATCAGCAATTCTAAATCCAATTCCCAAGGATTCATCCGCCAGTCTATAGGGATTGTTCTTTACTATATCTATGATGCCATCTCCAAATTGAGCAAAAAGCTTGTGGGACATGGACGTATTAATTCCAAAATTAGCAAGCTCCATCATCACATCACGATAATCCACTTGTTCTTCAAAGGATGCCATTATTTTTTCGAGGGTTTTTTTGCCAATTCCCTCTACTTCTAGTAATCTTTCTGGATTATTTTTAAAAATATCATAGGTTTCATCGCCAAACAGTTTAATTATCCTATCTGCAATTTTTTCTCCTATACCAGCGATTGTCCCACTTCTAAGATATGCTCCCATATTGTTACTATAGCTGGCATTGGAGTCTATAAGTCGCATTACAGAAAATTGTTCTCCATATTTCGGATGAAAAACGAAATCTCCACTACACTTTAAAATTGCACCGATTGGTTGTAACGAAAAATAACCGACAATCGTTACAATTCCATCGTCAGTTGATAATTTCGCTATTGTGTAGGAATTTTTTTCGTTCCTATAGGTAATACTCTCCAGCATGCCTTCTATCGTAATCATTTAGGCCTCAATCTAATATATTATTTAAAAGTTTCTTAAGCTCCTTCATCTCATCCACGGTAAGGGTTATCCCCTTGCCCATTTTTTGATGATCTGGAGACCATTCTCTAATATCGAACTTCGGCTCGTACTCGTTCCATTTTACAAAGTTAAGCTCTTTGTTCCAACCGCTTTTACCAGTGGAAAGCACACCAATTTCTTCTACTATTTCAAATTTTATATCTGCCATTTTTTACCTCAACTAATATCCCATAAATATAATGACACCACAGTGCCATATGGTGAATAATTCTTTCTGTACTCCATAAATGTCTTTTCATCCAGCTCCGACAAGTTATAAAGTTTCATCATACCCCGCCTTATACCTAAATCTTTGTAACTAACAACATCCATTCTACCCAAGGTAAAAATCAAAATCATCTCCGCAGTCCAATTTCCGATTCCCTTAACTTGGATAAGTTCCTTGGTTATTTCCTCGTCTGTCATATTGGAAAATTCTTCCAATTGCAATCTTCCGTCTAAAATTCTCGCAGCAATTTCTTTTATACTATTGGTTTTTGCCTTGGTTAATCCACAGACGCGCAGCTCATCCCAATCAACCTTTTCTACGTTTTCAGGAGTCACCTCACCCAACAGATTTTTTATTTTTAAATAAATTGCATCCGCTGCCTTTGTGGAAATCAATTGTGACACAATCGTATTCACGATGGATTCAAATATGTCAGGAGTTACCGGCCTCTCAATAAAGCCCCTTTCCTTCATATAGCAATAAAGTATTTCATCCTTATCCTTAAAGTGTTCCAACAGGCTCTCATCGTATAAAAAATATTTATTTTCCATATGTATAGAATACACTAAAATTGTTACTTTTTCATTATGGATTTCATCTTAATTAGGGTATATCTTAAGCGAGGTGATTATATGAGGGAATTAAGTATAAAAGATTTTGACGAAAACGTATTTACACTTATTGACGAAGATTGGCTGTTGATTAATAGCTACAATGATGAAAAAGTAAACTCCATGACCGCTTCATGGGGAGGATTGGGAATACTGTGGAATATGAAAGTCGCATATATTTTTGTTAGACCACAAAGATATACACAGGAATTATTGCCAAATAATGAGTATTTTTCCTTGAGTGTTTTGGATAGCTCCTATAAAAAAGTGCTGGGATACTTGGGGTCTGCATCTGGTAGGGACGAAAACAAGTTGGAAAAAGCAGGACTTCATGCCCAGTTTGTGGAACACGGTGCTCCTATCATTGAAGAAGCGAGAATGAATATTTTGGTTAGGAAACTATTTTGTCAACAATTGAGTGAAGAATCCTTCATTGACAAATCCATTGTATCTAAAAACTATCCAGCCAAGGATTTTCACTATATGTACGTAGTGGAAATTTTAAGTATTATTGAAAAATAAAATTCTTACCAACATCTATAAATCATTATTAACTCAATGGTTTATAGATGTTTTTTATAGCTTAATGTTTGTGCACTAATTTAAATGTTAATTCATTTTTTTATTGCAAGATTTTCTGATAATTTCCTATTATTTGGGTGTTATTTTTTAACTTAATATTTATTGCTAATAAATTTATTTGAATTAACGGGTTTAAAACTGTAAACTTTCACCATGTCATTTGTACTGAAGTGACAATTTAGCAAATGAATTTAATCATTTGTTAATAATTTAGGAGGAATATAATGAAAAGAATAAAACACTTGGGTATTTTATTAGTTTTTGTTTTGTTACTAACAGCATGTGGACAAAACCTGAAACTAAAGCTGCAACGACTACTACAGATACCCAAAGCGCGTCAACAGAGGGTGAATTGGTACCCTCTATCACTATATTAAGCTCTCTGCCTGAGGCAAATATGGTTAACTACGAGATGGCAAATGAAGTTGCCGAGGAACTAAGAGAACTGGGTGTAGATATTAAAGCAGAGCCAACAGATTTCGCCGTTTTAATGGATGTAATTTATTGTGAGGATAATGCTCATGATATGTACACGATAGGCTGGTCCGGAAGAATAGAAAGACTGGACCCTGATATGTTTATCCATTCCATTAACCATATATTTAATGCAGAAGTAGGTGGAAATAACACCGACAGATACAGAAATGAAGAGTTCGATAAAAATGCCGATGACCAAAGGTCTGAAATGGTCCCGGAAAAACGAAAGGAATTAGTATTTGAGGGTCAAAGAATCTTAACTGAAGATGTTCCAAGGGTTACACTTTATTCAAGAAATGGTGTTCAAGTATATGATAAAGAAAAATTTGCTGATGCTATTGCAATACCAAGTGAAGGATTGTTTAACGAGTGGACTCCAATCGAGCTTACACCCCTTACAGAGGGTAAAACTCGAAAGGTTGCAAGTAATATCAATATCAATACGTTAAATCCAATGGGTGCCAAGACTGTATATGAGTGGAGAAACCTTAGATTAATCTATGATAAACTAGTTCGATTAAGCCCAGATATAGTTCCTGTCCCTGCTACTGCAGAATCATGGGAATTAGCGGACGATACAACGATAAATGTTGTAATAAAGAATGGACTTACCTTCCATGACGGATATCCAGTAACTGTGGAAGACGTAAAATATACCTATGATGCTTTTATAGATAATAATTTAGAATATTTCATGTCCTTCTTGGAACCAATTGAATCAGTTAATAACGTAAATGATAATACTGTAGAATTTAAGCTTAAGTATCCAACGGCATCATTTATTAACAACACCCTTACACAAATACCAATATTGCCTAAACATGTTTGGTAAGCTAAGGCTGACCCTAAAAATGATACAAATGATAATCCTATAGGTTCAGGGCCATTTTAATTTGTTAATTTCCGTCCAGGAGAGGAATTAGTGACTGTAAGATTCGACGAGTATTATAATCCTGCAAAAATTGATGGATATATATTCAAAATTTACGGTTCTCCTGAAGGTGTTTTAACTGCCCTCGAGCTTAAAGAGATAGATATGATTTCCTATGACCTTGTACCTGCTCACATCGAGTTGATAGAAGCAAATGAAGGCAACAAGTACGGGCATCTTGAACTGACTACCGAACCTGATATCGGATTTTTCTACTTGGGCTTCAATATTGACAAAGCTCCGATTAATAACAAGGCTTTCCGTATTGCAGTTGCTCACTTAGTGGATTATAATCTTGCGGTGGATGTTCATCTTAACGGTCACGGCACTAGAGGCGGTGGCGGTCTGGCAATAAACGAAGCCAATGCATTCTGGCACAATCCAGAGGTTCCAATTTATGACGAAATCCTGAAAAGGCTAGAGAAATATTGGAAGAGGCAGGATTTACAGGATAGCCAAGGCAAGCTGCACATGCCTGCGAATTAACAGAAATTAGAAAATTAGAAAATATTATAACAAAATAAGTATTACCGGATTAATCTCCGGTAATTCTTATATACAGACAAATGAGAAGTAATTATGGGGAAATATACTCTTAAAAGAATAGGAATAATGTTGCTTATTTTTTATCCTGATTTCCACAATGATCTTTTTTATTTAGAGCCATGCCGAGAGACCCCACCGCGTTTGTGGTAGACCCATCCATCCCTAAGGAAGCAAGGGAATCCCTCTTAGCTGAATATGGGCTGGATAAGGGCTTAGTCACGCAATACGTTATATTTTGAAGGATTTATTGAGATTGGACTTTGGATAATCATATTTTTACGGAAAAGATGTTTTACAGATAATTGGAGAGAGGCTACCTGCCACTTTAATACTGCAGTGGATGATGTTAGCTTCAGCTTAAATCGTGGAGAGAGCTTAGGGCTCGTTGGTGAATCCGGTTGTGGGAAGACAACCCTAGCTAAATCTATCATGAGAATGGGTGCAGACAATTGCATTATTCCCCAGGGGAAATTCTATTCAATGATAGAGACATCGTAAAAATGTCTAAGGAGGAAATCCGAAACATAGACTTAAAGAAATTGCGATGATTTCTCAATCTGCTATGAATGCTTTAAACCCCGTCTATAGAATTGGGGACCAAATCATAGAGGGTATGATGGCCCACACAAAAATGACTAAGAAAGAAGCCTATGATAGAGCTGTTGAAGTTTTTGAAATTATTGGTCTTAAGCCTGATAGAATGAACGCCTACCCCCACCAAATGAGTGGTGGTATTAAACAGAGGGCCCTTATCGCCATGGCCATGTCACTAAATCCTGAGTTAATAATCGCAGACGAACCTACCACAGCACTGGATGTGGTTTTACAGGATAGAATTTTAAAGCAAATAAAAGAGATATTAAAAAAATTCAACAGTTCCATGATATTTATGACCCACGACATAGCAGTTGTGAGTGAGGTCTGTGAGACTATTTAGTAATGTATGGAGGAAAAATTATGGAAAAGGCAAATACCAAGGTATTTTTCAAAAAAAACCTTCCACCCTACTCTTTGGGACTCCATAACGCTTCCCCAAGCATTTTAGATATAGGAAAGGAATTGATTTCAATTCCCAGTACTCCACCTAACCTAATCGAACCTCAAACAGGTTGTAGATTTAAAGAGAGATGTCCATTCAGGACAGAGCATTGCTTAAGCCAGGAACCGGCACTTACTCCTGTGGATGACAACGGACATTTAATCGCCTGCCATAATCCAGAAAGGGTTGAGGAGTTTAGAGAAAATTCACATCACAAGGAAACTTGGGATATTGTAAGGGAACGTATTGAGAAGGGTAAGGAGGAGGGAAGCCATGAGTAAAGAAACTTTTATCAAGGTTTCCAACCTTAGGAAGGAATATAAAATCGGGAAAGGATTTAAGGATTTCTTTTCGAAAAGCAACGATACTGTAAAGGCTATCGATGATGTTTCTTTCGATATGTACAAAAATGAAATTTTGGGACTGGTGGGTGAGTCAGGTTCAGGTAAAACCACCACAGGTGAGATCCTGGTAAAGCTTCAGGAAATGACCTCGGGTAATATAGTTTTTGACGGACATGACTTTAATAGGTAATTAAAAATCCCCCATTTGGGGGGATTTTTAATTACTTGTTTTAATTGCA
>CAYUJY010000027.1:0-12189 GCA_964445145.1 uncultured Peptoniphilaceae bacterium
TAGTAGATATACCCAAGGGAGATGATAATAAATTATTTATTTTTTGTTCCAGCTAAACTTCCCTTGGTACCGTAGGTAGTTTTAGTATACAAATCGGATTCAAAGGTCACCATATTGCTTTCTTTGTCCTCTGACTCCTTAATTGCTATGTCAATCAGTCTGTCCATAAGCTCTGGGAACTTTATTCCCACATGGTCCCATAAGTAGTAGCTTGAGGAGCCAGGCAGAGTGTTTATTTCATTCACATATACAGTTTCATTATCTTCCAAAAGAAAATCTATACGAGCAGTACCTGAACAATTAATTACTTTAAAAGATAGCTTAGCCAATCTTCTAATTTCATCTGCTACAGCATCTGAAACATCTGCTGGAATTCTTCTAGTTGTACCACCAGTTTTGCTATATTTATTTTCGAAGGACTGTACATCCTTCCAACCTATCGGCTCTTCCAGGATTGAATTTATTAAATCATCTTCATATCCCAAAACTGCACAATTGATTTCCCTAAGATTAGTTACAGCTTCTTCAACTATTACCTTTTTATCATAACTAATTGCGATTTCGATAGCATTAAGTAGAGCTTCTTCATCCTTAGCTAAATTTATTCCTATACTGGAACCTAAGTTTGACGGCTTTACAATAAGGGGATATTTTAAGTTACTTAGCTTCTTTAGAACATTTTCCTTATTTGCATTCCAGTCGGACCTATAAAACCACTCATATTTAACCACTGGTATATTATATTCCTTAAACACGTCCTTCATAAGTACTTTGTCCATTCCCACTGATGAAGCCAATACTCCTCCGCCTGTGTAAGGCATTCCCATTGTATCAAGCAGTCCTTGAATAGTACCGTCCTCGCCATTTGTTCCATGTAAGCCGAGTACGACAGCATCTAAGGTTACATATTTTTCAAGTACTTCTACTTCTTCAGTTTTTCCAAAAATTCCACCTGAAATAGATTTTTTGTTTAATACATATAGGCTTTTGTCACCATGGGTAGGATTAATAAACACTTCCTTGGCATTTTTAAAGTCTTTGTTTTTATAGGTTTCGAATTTGTCTAGGCCTTCACCCACCAACCATTTTCCCATATTGTCAATATAAATTGGATAGACTTGGTACTTTGATTTGTCTAGATTTTCAATCATTTGCATTGCAGTAATAACCGCTACCTCATGCTCTACACTTCTTCCACCTATTAATACACCGATATTTTTCATTTTGCCTCCTTAAGAATAATTATCTGGTAAATCATTTTCGAATAATATAACATCACCATATTGCATCAATGGACCAAAAACTGATGTGGCTTCATTTAGAGAATCTACAACAAAAATTTTATCCTGTTGGAATTTTTTCTCCACCAAGCCTTCAAAAATTGGCTTCGTTCTTTCTTTTCCAACCAATATTACATAATCACAAACGTCGGCAATTTGTCTACCGAAGTTCTTGTTTGCTTCGTATTCTTCGTCTCCCAGTTCCACCATGCCTGGTGTTACGATTAACTTCTTGCCTGTTTTAAAGGCATCTAATACATCTAATGCTGCCTTAGCACCTATTGGATTAGAGTTAAATGCATCATCTATTATGGTTACTCCATTTGGAGATTTAACCAAGCTTAATCTATGCTCTATTGGTTCTACTTTCGCGATTCCACTTTTAATTTCTTCCAAGGATATACCTAGTATGTGTGCAATTGTTGCGCCACCCAAAAGATTGTTTATATTGTGCTTTCCTAATAGTGAAGTTTTACATTCTATTTCTCCTGCACCATTAATTACTAACGTAAATGTAGACCCATCTGAATTTACAGATACATCTTTAGCATAAACATCTAGCTTGGAAACATCCTCTAAGCCATATAAATACTTTTCCTTAATAGTCTTGTCTGCCAATCTTTTTAAGTAGTTGTTGTCATAATTAAATACAGCTATTCCATCCGGTGGCAATGCGTCTATCAACTCATATTTTGTCTTTAGGATGTTGTCAATCGTCAAGAAAGAATCCATATGCGTCATGCCTATGGAGGTTATCAACCCTATGGTAGGTTGAACTAGTTCTGCAACTTCTTTAATCTCTCCAATTTTTTTTGCTCCCAATTCAGCTATGAAAACATCCTTTGTTTCATCTAATTCATTGTTGATTATCTTTGATAAACCCATTGGTGTATTAAAGGAGCTCGGAGTATCTTGTACGTTCAATTTTTCTCTTAATATGGTTGATGTGATGAATTTTGTACTGGTTTTGCCAAAGCTTCCAGTTATTCCAACTACCTTAAGATTTTGAAAACTTTTAATTTTATCCTGTGCTGCATGATAAAATCCCATGTTTATGCTTTCTTCCTTGGGCTTCATAACTATTGTAGACAATATCATTAAGTGTGGAATAAACAAATACACGAGTACACTAGCAATAGCTAACAAAATTACCTTAATAAAATCTCCAGTGTTAAAACTAATTAGAATTAAAAATGACAAAATAAAAAATGCTGCCATTACGATTTTTTCATGCATCTTTGATAGTCTTGTAGCTCTCTCAGTGTAAACTAGTGGTGACTTCTCACTTGGAATAATAGACCCTAAGGAATAGATTTTAGAACTATTTTCACTTATCCACTTTTTATAAAGTTCTACATCATAGCCTTCTAGCTGCATAAGATGTAGTGCTTGGGAATTTCTTCCCTTTCCTATAGTATAAAGCATAATTGCTATACCGATAATAAATATATAAATAATCATATGTTCCCCTTACATATATGAATTTAGAACTGCACTGAATGTACCGTAGTCGTCGATATAAGAATAATGACCTGCTCCTTTAAGTACAACTAGCCCACTATTTTTGATTTCCTTATTAAAAATTTCTCCCATGTACAGTGGTGTGGCATCATCTTGGTCCCCCCAAATCAATAGGGTCTCGCATTCGATATCTTTCATTAATGGTTTAATATTTTCATTAACTACAGTAACCAATATTTTTCGCATAATACCTTGGGATGCCTGGTAATCATCTGATCCAAACTTCTTATAAAATGACTTCAATCTTTCTTCCTTGTTTCCCAATGGTAAAAGCGTATATAATTTTCTTAAAAATTTAAAGGTGTACACCTTAAAATAATAATCAATACCTCTTTTAGGAATCAATCCAGACGCATCAATTATTACAGTTTTTATTACTCGATCTTTATGTTTAGCAGATATTATAGTAGACAGTTTACCGCCAAATGAATGTCCAATAAATATAGCTCTTTTTACGTTAAGCTCATCCAAAAACTTTAACACTATCTCGACATAATTATAGGAGTTAAAGACTTCTTTTGGTTCTTCAGATTCTCCAAAGCCTGGCAAATCTAACGATACAACTCTGTACTTTTCCTTTAATAAATTTGAAATGGGTACCATTGTAGCAATATTGGCACCCCATCCATGAAGGAGAATGACTACTTCCTCGCCCATACCTTCATCAATATAGTTTAATTTAATTCCGTCTATAGTAATTTCCATATTTACCTCGCCAATGATTATATCATAAATTGTATATTTTAACAAAAAAATCACCCTCACTAGGAGAGTGATTTTTTTTGTTAAATTTTTAGAATAATCCGCCAAATTGTACAAACAGCGGAGCAAATACCAAAGCTACAACTGTCATTAACTTAATGAGAATATTTAATGATGGTCCAGATGTATCTTTGAATGGATCCCCTACAGTGTCTCCAGTAACTGCAGCAGCATGTGCCGGGCTACCCTTACCACCATATTTTCCACCTTCGATGTATTTCTTAGCGTTGTCCCATGCACCACCTGCATTTGACATGAAGATAGCCATTAGTACGCCAGTTACAAGCGCTCCACCCAATAAGCCACCTAAAGCTTCTGTGCCAAGGATTAATCCTACTAATACTGGTCCTGCTACTGCGATAATACCAGGTACAACCATTTCCTTAATAGCAGCTTGAGTTGAAATATCAACGCATTTTGCATATTCAGGTTCAGCTTTACCTTCCATAAGACCAGGTATTTCTCTAAATTGTCTTCTAACTTCTTCTATCATGCTTGTTGCTGCTTTACCTACAGCATCCATTGTCAATGCTGAGAAAGCAAATGGCAGCATTCCACCGATAAACATACCTGCAATTACTTGAGGCTTAGCTATATCAATTGAAGTTAATTGTACTGCTTGTATATATGCTACGAATAGTGATAATGCAGTTAATGCTGCAGAACCTATTGCAAATCCCTTACCTATTGCTGCTGTTGTATTTCCAACTGAGTCTAATTTATCAGTGATTTTTCTAACATCTTTAGGAAGTTCACACATTTCTGCAATACCACCAGCATTATCAGCTATTGGTCCATAAGCATCAACTGCTATGGTCATACCAGCTGTTGAAAGCATAGCTACAGCTGCAATTGCAATACCGTAAAGTCCTTCTATAGGAGCGTTAGCGCCGCCAGAACCAATGTATGCTATTATTATACCAAATGCGATTATCAAAATTGGACCAACTGTAGACATCATACCTACACCCAATCCAGCTATAATATTAGTAGAAGCACCTGTTTGTGATTCGTGTGCAATCTTCTTTACTGGCTCATGATCAGCTGATGTGTAGTATTCAGTTACCTTAGAAATAAGTAAACCTACAGCTACCCCTGAAAATGCAGCTATAAATGGACCAAATTGTCCAAACATAATCATACTTAGGATACCTGCAGCAATTATTGTAATAACTGATGCAGAAAGTGTACCCATGTCTAGAGCCTTTTGTGGGTTTTTATCTCCCTTAACGAAGAAACAACCAACAATTGAAGCTAGGATACCAACAGCAGCCAATGTAAGTGAATACATTACACCTGTTTCCCCAAATGCAGCAAGACCTAATGTAATACCTGATAAAAGTGCACCTACATATGATTCAAATAAGTCAGCGCCCATTCCAGCAACATCACCTACGTTGTCTCCAACGTTATCAGCTATAACAGCTGGGTTTCTAGGGTCGTCCTCAGGAATACCTGCTTCTACCTTACCTACTAGGTCAGCTCCAACGTCAGCAGCTTTAGTGTAAATACCGCCACCAACTCTGGCAAATAGCGCGATTGAAGATGCTCCAAGTGAAAAACCGGTTACGATTGTGCCGTCTTGAAAAATCATATATAATACAGAAATACCTATAATTCCCAATCCTACTACGGTCATTCCCATTACAGCGCCACCTGAGAAAGCTATATCTAGTGCTTTTCCCATACCTGACTTCATTGCCATGTTTGCAGTTCTAACATTTGCTTTAGTTGCAACATTCATACCTATATAACCAGCTATCATGGAGAATAATCCACCAACTAAAAAGTTAAGAGGTAATCTGTAATCCATTCCACTAGTTACAAATAAGATAACCGTCATTACAGCCATAAATTTGGCTATTGCTGTATATTCTCTTCTAAGAAATGCCATAGCTCCATCGCTGATATATCCAGCTATTTGCTTCATTCTGTCATTACCTGCATCTACACTTTCAATAAAACTTTTCTTAGAAAATGCAAAAATGAGCGCTAAAACACCCGTCGCAGGAATTAAATACTTCAAGATTTCCATAATTCCTCCTAAAATTTAGCTATCAATAATAATGAAACCATGAAAACAACAGCAGCTGCGATTGTTGCTTTGTTTAACATTGCTTCTTTGCTACTACCTTTATTACCTCCCCAGAAAGAATCTGATGATCCTCCTGTTAGCGCGTTCATTCCGCCTTCTGCTGGTTCAGATAATAGAACTGATCCGATTAAGACTACACTTGATGCTACTATTAGTAATGATAATACAGTTGTCATTTAAAAACCTCCCATCCAAATAACTATAACATTTAAATATTAGCACAACACTAACCTTTTATCAACAAAATAAATTATTTTATTGCCATATAACTATTGTTAGGAAATTTAATTTATTATTTAAATTGACATTACATTACAGTTTGATTAAAATATTCATAATATGTTAAGGAGGTACACTATGAATTTTGTTTTTATATCACCCCACTTTCCTAAGAATTTTGACTATTTTGTAAAGCACTTGAACGAAAATGGTGTCACAGTATTGGGCATCGCATCTGAAAATTACTTTAGTTTGTCCGATGTATTGAAAGAAAATTTAACAGAGTATTATAAAGTAAATGACTTGGAAAATTATGATGAGGTACTAAAGGCTTGTGGCTATTTTACTCATAGATACGGTAAAATCGATAGAATCGAATCCAATAATGAACACTGGCTGGAGCTAGATGCCCAATTGAGAACGGACTTCAACGTCTTTGGATTTAAAAATGAGCAAATGGATGTCTTCAAGACTAAGTCTGGAATGAAAGAAGTCTTTATTGATGCTGGAATTCCTGTGGCTGCAGGTCGTGTAATTGGGGACTTAGAAGATGCGAAAGATTTTATTGAAACTATAGGCTATCCTGTTATCGTAAAACCAAATCATGGAGTAGGTGCTTCCTTCACTTATAAACTAGAAAATGAAGAAGAATTGGAGTATTTTTACATGACCAAGGACCACTCCATTGAATTTATTTGCGAGGAATGTTTAACTGGTGAAATTGTAACTTATGATGGATTGACTAATAAACACGGAGAAATTGTTTTTGATTCTACATTAAGCTATGGAGTAACCACCATGGATATCAATCTTGGGGATACTGATATGTATTATATAATTCCTCCATATATACCTGAGGATTTGGTTGAGTGTGGGAAAAAAATCGTAGATGCCTTCGACATTAAAGAAAGAATGTTCCACATTGAATTCTTTAGGACAGAGGATGATTCATTAGTTGCAATGGAAGTAAACTTTAGAGCGCCTGGCTATCCTACCCTAGATGTTATGAACTTTGCAAATGATATTAATATTTATGAAGAATATGCGAATGTAGTCGTGTCAGATTATATGGAAAAACAGCCTGGTAGAGAATATTTCTGTGCATACGTCAGCGCCAAATACTACAGTAAGCCATACGTTCACAGCGTAGAAGAGATTAGAGAAAGATATGGCGACAAAGTTATGATGGTTGAAAAAATTCCTGAAATTCTAAGCAGATTGATGGGAGACCATGGAATAATTATTAGAACTCCAAATAGAGAAGAACTTGGAGAAATGATAGATTTTATTCACGCAAAATATTAAATAAGAACTCACATCGGTGAGTTCTTTTAATTTGCATTTCATTATTCTGCTTCGTAACTTATTTCAGTCTTTACCTTCCCACTCTTGTATCTAAGATAAGTGTATAGTAGTCCTAATATTGTCATTATTAGCACCGTAATTGCTACAGATTTACTCATACCTCTAAACATTATTACTATCTGTACGGCACCCATAGCCAAGCATAAAAATGTTATAAATTTCAACATGTTATCAGAAACTCTAAACTTTGATTTTTCCCATAGTTCAGGTAATATCTTTCTTATTCTATACATAGACAAGGACATCATAATATTTAATGGCTGATAAAATACAATAATCGCACTGCTTATGGTCCCAATATTTAAATCTAGTAATACGGGAATCAGTCCACATAAATACACAATCGTAAGTAGTCTAGTGGGTGTGTTGAATTTAGGATGAATCTTTCCCAGTGACGACGGTAGCCATCCATCTTTAACTGCTTGTAATGGAGGTTTTGTCATCCATAGCATATTAGAGTTCATTGGAGATACCAAGCCAAATAGTGCGCCTCCAACTATAAAGAAGGTAAATTGCCAATCATTAAGTATCCTTCTAGCAACTAAATCCAACGGCTGATTTATTACTTCCAACACCGGAAGAACCCCAGCCGCCACAATTGCCATTAGCGCATATACAAAAGCCATTAGCACCGTAGCTATAACAATGATTATGGGAATATGTTTCGTCGGATTTTTAGCCTCTGCAGACAGATTGGCTATGGCGGCTGCTCCACCTATGGAATAGGTCATAAGTGACGCCGCTTGCAATAATCCTGGTATGCCATTTAAGAAAAATTCTTCATTTACATAATTTGGTTCAATATTCCCAAGCCCTTTAAATATAAATAGGCCTATAGCTAAAATGAGCACAAATACAACAACAGCTTGTACCCTAGTAATAAATCGTGTACCTACGTAATTTGCAAGATACATAATTGTCAATATTGAAACAGCTACGACTTTAGGATTGATATTAGGTAAAATTGACGATAAATAATCTGAAAAAGATATTGCATAAATTGAAATACTTACGGCTGAGGCCATGATAATTAAAGTGTAAAAACCACCCCACATCTCCCCCATAAGTGTGGATATGACTGAATACTGGCCACCTTTAAAACGAGCAGTAGCATTTATAATAATAGTTGGAATACTCATCACTATAACTATTAATGAGGATAGCAAAAACGCCAAGGGAACTGATCTTCCCGTGGCACCTATTGCCACTCCAGTCATGGAGAAAATCCCCGCACCAATTATGGAACTCAATGCTATAATAAATAATTCCTTAAACCCTAAATGCTTTTGTAATGATGTATCTTTGTTTTCAGACATACTACCTCCAAAATTATTTCATATCTAAAAGAGCCCCATCGAGGCTCTTAATAGTGTTCACCATTTTCATAATAATCTTTATACTCAATCTTAGTAAAAAATATTTCCATTTGGGTATAGCCTAAATTGTTTAACTCCTCTGTTAACAGTTTTGCTATCGCCCCATGTACTTCATCTCCTCGATCGAACAATTTTATTTCTATCAGTGGATACATGAAAAACTCTTCACCATTTATAAAGAATTCAGATTCCACTAATTCATAGGTGAAATATTCTACCGGACTATCAGCTATAATAGCTAACTTTGGTGCCGTAATTCTACTTAATTCTTTAAATCTATCCCTAGATATACCTTTTCCAATTATTTGTGGCATATTTTCTCCTTACATAATAAGATTTTGTTTTCCGCTATATCCTGCCTTTTGGTAAGTTAAAGCCATAACTATCATATCAATGGAATTTCTCAAATTTTCCAAATCTAAAATGTACTCTTCGATCTTAAATCTCATAAAACTATTGATTTCATCAAATTTATCCAAGAGATTTAAAATCGAACTATCCAATGAAAATAGATTTTCAGATTCATCGTAATCAGAAATACCTGCTAGCTCCATTTCAAACTTTTTCAGCTCACTTACGCTTTTTTCAGCAACTTCCTTTGCATACTTTTGTAGTGTTTTGCTGATACCATCTGATGTATGATTGATATCACTGAGGAATAAGTCCGCATCCTCTAGATTTTCGCTTAGCATTGCTATCAATATATCAATCTCATTAGTAATGTCTGTACCTGTTTTTATTGCTCTATCCAGTGTTATTCTTCTGGTTTCAAATTTATCATTCATCTTTATTCTTCCTGTCGCAAAATTCTAAATATTTACAATATTCGTTACATGTATCTACACATTGATACTCGTCTATATTATCATTATTGCTAATAAAGCTCAAGAATGAATTTAAGTCAATGGTCAACTGCTCAATTTCATCATCTTTTATATCAATATTCACAATTTGGTTAGTTTCCAAAAAATGCAATACTGCAGGCTTTGGATATTCTCCATAGAGGTCATGTACCACCTTTGAGTAAAGTAGCATCTGCGGTTTGTAGCTTTCAGTTAATTTTTTAAGATTAGTTACCTTGTTGGTCTTAAAGTCGATAATTTCAATGCTTCCGTCTTCTTTAAACCTTATTTCATCAACACTACCCACCAAATACCCATTGTCTAATTTTTGCATAAAAGCATATTCCTGAAGCTTCTTTCCTTGATAATAATTGCTAATGTAGTTGTCTATAAATTTCTTTACGAGTGAAATCTGCGCTTCATCATTTTCATATCCACGGATACTTAAAGCATCCCGAATCTTGGAATCTATTTTTTCTTCTATATTGTAATCACTAATTAATTCATGGACAATAGTTCCTAGAATTGCTCCTTTTGGCCCCTCCATGTTTTCTAATTCCAGTTCTTCAAATTTAGAATCTTCAGCTTTTAAATGGTCAATATCGCCTAATTTCAATTTATAGGAGTAGAAGTACTCCCTTGGACACCGTTTGTAAACGCTGTAGGCACTAATACTGCTTTTAGAAATTGAATTAGTAAATTTAACTGATCTTTCAGAAATTAAAGACTCATCAGTAACTATTTTTTTGGTTTCTATGTTAAGCCTATTTATACTTTGCAACTCTAGTTTTTTATCAAAGGCATAGTCTGAAGAAGTTAGTTTTTTATAAAAACTGCCCTTTGAAATATTTGTTGGTTCAACCAGAATGAATCTCTCCTTAGCTCGAGTAAAGGCTACATATAAGACTCTATTTGATTCTTCTTCGTCTTCAATATTTAATTGTTCCTTAATTTTATCACTAAGTAGTGTCATATTCTTTAACACTACACCTATTCCTAGGTCAGGTGATATTCTTATTCCACCCCTACTTCCGCTACTTTTACCTACACTTCCTCCATCGTATAATATAACGACAGGAAACTCCAATCCCTTTGAAGCATGAATTGTCATAAATTTTACTGCTTCATCTCCCAAGTCTACCATAGCCTCATTTGTATCTTCGCTGGATATGTCGTAGTAATAATCTAAAAATTGGTTGATAAATCCAGAGTAAATACTTACATAATCTAACACCAGGTCCTCGAATTTTCTAACATTTTCAATTGCTTGAGGTGTGTTTGTAATAGCTGATAACAATTCATAATAACCAGTATCAGATATAAAGCTGCTTAGCAGTTCATATACATTTACTTCGTTTGCTATACTCAGTGCCCGTTGTAGAATATCTTTTGCCCTGTTAATCTTTTTGTCTTCTCCATCGTAGCTAAACAAATTCTCATAGAGATATGCATCTTTTGATTTCAGTATTTTGTAAATGCTATCATCATCCAATAGGAAAAAGTAGCTTCGTAATAACCCATATAGTGATTCATTGTCCTCTGGGGTATCTACAAATTTCAAGAACAATATTATATCCAGGATTTCTCGTTTATTGAAAAACTCTTTACTTTTAGGGTTTATATATGGAATATTGTACCTATTAAACGTATCTTCCAGTATTTTAAGTTTCGTTGAACTTCTAAATAGTATTGCGATAGCCCCATACTTATACCCTTCTGAAATAAGAGTCTGGACTCTTCTTGCAATTCTTTCAGCTTCGTCACTTTGTTGCTCGTCATTTCCTATAAGTTCTACTGGAATTTTTTCAAGGGCTGTGCTTGCAACTAATGGTGAATAGTTCTCACCCATTAGCTCCGAAAACAAACTATTTGCAAATCCCACCAATTCCTCGCTTGAACGGTAATTTTCACTTAGTAAAATTAACTCGCCGCCTAGGGACCGAATGTCTTCCACGGTTTCATTAAAAACCCTTAAATCTGACCCTCTAAATCCATAAATTGATTGCTTCGGGTCACCAACCACAAATAGG
The DNA here is from genome assembly GCA_964445145.1 of uncultured Peptoniphilaceae bacterium. Lineage (GTDB taxonomy): Bacteria > Bacillota > Clostridia > Tissierellales > Peptoniphilaceae > CAYUJY01. The sequence continues at coordinate 11,491 of CAYUJY010000027.1, forward strand.
TTTCGTCTGTCTAGCTTGTTATTTATACTACATAATTTATAAATTAGGTTTTTTTGATTGTAATTTGTATCCTGATATTCATCCACCATCACATATTGAAATTTATTTTGATATGTTCTTAAAATACCTTTATCTTCTAGAATCTTCGTGGCATAATAAATTAAATCCGAAAACTCAAGCTTACCTTCAGTAAGCTTATGTTTTCTAAACCTAGTATCTATTTCTTTTAATATTGATATAATTTCTTTATAAAACACTACGTTTTCATACTCATAAACCATAATTATGGAATTTGATTTTTCTAAAATATCCTTATAGTCCTCATAACTGGCCCTTGTTAATTTCGTAAGTATTTCATTTAGTTCAATGCACAATTCAATTCTAGAATTTCTACTAAAATCTTCATTTTGAAAATCCATGGACTCCAGTTTACTTAAAAATGCTACTGCATTTTTATTTCTATTATCAAATATTTTATTTGCTTTAAATGTGTAGAATAGCTGAATTATCTCTTCTATAAATTCAATATCACTTATTACATGGTCACTAGAGTTATTATAAAATTTAATGGTTTGACTTAGTAGGCTGTCAAAATCATACCCCTTATTAACTATGAATTTATAGGCATTTATAAATAAACCAGAGATGTTTTTTATTCTGTTCTTTTTAAGGTCTATCATAATTTCAGAAAGTATACTT
>CAYUJY010000027.1:12199-15194 GCA_964445145.1 uncultured Peptoniphilaceae bacterium
CAGATTCTAGCCGCTCTCCGAGAGTATCCTCGGTAATTTCTTTAAGCATACTTTTTGCTAGATATTCAGGCATTATTTCAAAATTAGGATTTAGACCTATTTTTAGTGAATTTTCTTGTATGATTCCCATACAAAAACTATCTATTGTAGAAACATTGGCAAAGGGTACATAATTTTCTAATTCGGCTAAACTATCTTCTACACTACCCATTTCATTTATAGTTTTACCTATTCTAGATAACATTTCCTCGGTAGCTTTTTCAGTGAAAGTGATGGCTAAAATTGATTCCATGGCTTCCAGAGGACTAAATTTAGAATTTTTTATTATATTAATAAATCTCTGGGTTAATACGGCGGTTTTTCCCGTGCCTGCACCTGCTACAAGACACACATTTTCATCAATTGTATCAATTGCAAGCTGTTGTTGCTTATTAAATTTCATCGCTATATTCCTCCACCCTACAACCATTCCTATAATTGCAATAGGTACAGCTATCTCTACTCAAAGGTTTAACAAGGAAGTTTCCAGTTTTTATGTCATTATCAATCTTAATTATCAATTCTTCAAGATCTTGATACAACTTCAAAATTTCATCCTTTTCCATAGGACCAACTAATTTTTTATTGTTAATTAGATTTTTGCTAATAAACGGAATCAACACTTTTCCATTTTCTATGGAGTAATACATTCCTCCCATGGTCTTTTGTGGGCTCAGCATATATGCATACATGGGAAGCTGAACGTCCTTAAGGTTTTTTACACTAGTTATATTTGACATACTGCTCGATTTATAGTCGATTACTATATATTCTCCATCATCTGATTTATCTATACGGTCGATATATCCCTTTAGGTTTATTTTACCAATACTTTTTCCGTACTTTTTCTCAAATTCCCAAGGTAAAAAATCTTTGTTTATGGATTTTCTGTTTTCAATTTCACCATTTATTAAGTTTACAATTGTATCGAGATAAATATGTTCGCTTACTTGCATTTCCTCTTTATCAAGTTTCAATTGTTCCAAGTATTTCTGTATTTCCTTTAAAACTTTATCCTTCAGTAGTTCATTGGAATATGATAAATAGCTAGGATTGTACTTGTAAAAGTTGTTCAGTATACTATGATAAAAATTCCCCCGGTCTTTATAATATTCATCTTCGTACTCAAGTTTTTTCGGTTCTAAATTAGAAATGTATTTCATGTAAAATTTATATGGGCAGCTTATATACTCGTTTAGCATTGATGGTGAATATTCAATTGAAGAAACCATATTTTCTATATCTATGATATTTTCATCGTGGTAGAGTTTTCCCCTAAATTTATCAGAATCAAAAAGTATTGGATCTTCAAACCTATATAGATAGTCGGCTATATTAATATTTAATTCCCTAGCAACGTAAGAATTAAGGTAGTTTAATGTTAGTTCCTCACCCTTACCATAAAACAAATCAGAGACTACCCTATCTCTAATTGAGTGTCTTTCATCAGTGATTTTATTTATATAGCTAGGTGCTTCTAATTCATTTATATAATTTTTCTCTATTCTTTTTAAAATATCTTTTAGAAATATGGATGATTCATCCTTCATATCTACGTTTTTGTAAGTGTATGTCAACACTAAATTTTCTGCATTTGCAACTGTTTGATAAAATTTCAATATCTCGTTATCATAATATTCATATTTATCCCTAGTGCTTATCCCAAATACTTCATATGTTTCACTAAATTTTTCACTGTTCAGGTATGAATTTTTTGGTATCTTAGGGTAATTCATGTTCAAGCCGCAAATTACCTTTAATTTTGATTTTATACCAACGGAATTAATCAATTTTGAAATTTTAATTCCTTCAACTTGTGAGTTTTCATAATAGGAGCTGCTATACAGCTTTTCTAAAAATAGCTCAAGAATAATTTCCGGCTTCATGCTTATCAGTTCTGATAATGTCCTAACGGATTCTATGGCATCATTTATAATCTCAGTGGACTTAATTGATTGTTTCAATAAATTTATATCTCGATGTAAATTATAACCTTCGAAAATTTTTCGATTTAGTTCTAATCCATCGATATACTTTGTAATTTCATTAATTGGGTCTATAAATATATTTTCCCTAATCTTATATAGCTCTGATAGAAAGTATTTTCCTTTATCTTCAATATCCTTATAATTATGACCTATCCCCTTATATTCCAAGGCACGGATTTCTGATTCTAAGGTCAATATATCGTCAGTAGGAATACTATTGAAGTTTTTATCCTTCAAAAATGTTATTAAATTAGACCTATCTTCCCATCTAATCAACTCCAAAAAATTTATTGCAGATTTAACATGTGGTAAATCTTTACCTGATATCTCGGTCATAATGGATACGGGCACACCTTCGTCTTTTGCAATGTTTTTAACTAATTCTTCATATTCATCAGTTATGATTATGGACATATCATCATATTCCATGTGATTAGACTTTTCTTTTAGCTCTTGGAACACGCGCTTCAGTTCATAGTATTTTGTTGATGCTTTTATTGTCGTCACTGGGAATTTATATTTTTCGATGTCAGTTGAGAAGCCACTATGTGCCAATTTTTGGGATTCGTTACTAAATCTTTCATCCAGTAACTCTATTTGAAAATCCATTTTATCAAACTCATAAATCAATGAATCTCTTTTTTTATTAACTCTTTTCATGTCAAAAGGGTATTGAACAATCAGCTCAATACCTATATTTTTCAATGTATTAATAAGTTCCAATTCCTGTTTTCGAAATTCTATAAAGCCATAAATTATTATCTTTGAAAAATTCAAGTCCCTAGAAGTTTTTAAGTTTCTGATTGCATCATAATACAAATCACTTTCATCACCGTCGGCAGTATAGGTATTGTTATAAAGCACTTCATTGGTGCCTTCATTCACATTTCCCGGAAGATTGATCACTTCCCATGCACTACCGCCGCGATAAACAGCAGGTATGAAATCGGTTTCCGTACCGCCGTTCA
>CAYUJY010000028.1:0-10660 GCA_964445145.1 uncultured Peptoniphilaceae bacterium
CCATTAGGGCCACCCGCTACGGAATTGCACCATGTAGGGGAGCTGGTGACGTAAGGAGACTGAGGGGTTATTTACAACTCATACGTCATGCTTCGTAGATATGCTTCGCAAATACATTATTTCTTCATTTGACTCTTTTCCAGCGCGCGGAAGATTAAGGAGAATCTTCCCCACGTAATTCACTTTAACAAAAAATCAGCGAGGCAGAACTCGCTGATTTTTAATATTCTTCTACAAATAACTTAAAGTAGCTTTGCGGATGCTTACATGCTGGGCATGATACCGGAGCTTCTTCTCCTTCGTGTACATAACCACAGTTTTGGCAAATCCACTTAACTTCCTTATCTCTTTTGAAAACTTTACCTTCTTCAATATTTCTAAGTAACTTTTTGAATCTCTCTTCGTGGTGTTCTTCAACTTCTCCGATTTCAGTAAAGGATTTTGAAATTTCTTCAAAGCCTTCATCTTTAGCTATCTTTGCAAATTCTCTGTACATGTCGGTATGCTCTTCGTTTTCTCCACCCATAGCGGATTTTAGATTAGCCCTCGTATCACCTAATGCAACTGGGAAGCTCGCATCGATATCAATAACTTGTCCATCAAGCTGGTCCTTTAGATACTTGTAGAACAATTTCGCATGTTCAAATTCATTTCTAGCGGTCTCCAAAAATATTTGTTCTACTTGTATGTAGCCTTCTGTTCTTGCAACCTTTGCAAACATAGTGTATCTAGCGTGGGCTTGTGTTTCACCGGCGAAAGATGTCATCAAGTTTTTAGCGGTTTTACTTCCTCTTAATTCCATAATATTCCTCCATTCTTAACAATATTTATACCCTAAGAATAATTATTTATCAAACTCCTCCAATAAATATTTTATATTCTTGTACTCGAATTCAGATTTTATAATATCCATAATTAATACGTCAATTTTTCGGTCGGCGATAATATAAGCTTCTCTCCTAATACCCACGTCCTTAAAACCCACAGATTTATACATGTTATAAGCAGCAGTATTAAAAGAAAACACGTTCAATTGTATGGAGTTTAGGTTCAAAATATTAAACCCATAGTCCAATATCAAGTTCATGGCTTCCTTGCCATATCCCTGTCCCCTGTTTTCCTCATCACCAATAAACAATCCAACCGTTGAAGTCTTGTTAATATTATTTATATCCATAAGCTCTATCGTGCCAATAAGGTCGTCCCCGTCCTCGGTTACGATTCCAAATTGGTAGCTGCTGTTTTCTTTACTTTGGAGATACTTGTACTCTGTGGCTTCGGACATTAAAATTGTTGAAGTCCCAGTTTTTATGGTGGTTTTTAAATTGTTTACCCAACGTGTAAAAAGCCTAAAATCATCTGCGTCCAATGGAGATAGATAGACCTTTTCTCCCTTTAATTTCTTATAGTACATAATTCCTCCTACAAAAATAGGACGATTTTCTCGCCCTATTCGTAAAGACCCTTCGATCCAAATTTTATTTCCGAATCAATTAAGTAACGTTCGTTTGGTTTGCCTAATTTTTCCATTAAAAGATTTAATATCTTGGACATTTCTCCCCTTGTAATAGGGTCGTTCGGATTGAAATTCCCTTCAGGATAACCGCTTACGATTTCATAGTGCACCAATGCGCCCACGTAGCCAGCTGAGTCATTCTTCAATAAATTTTTGTCTGTAAACTTTTCTACGGCTTCCTTAATGGGAGCCAACTCATACACTATACCGATAATTCTCATCGCTTCCTGTCTGGTTATAGCCTTGTCAGGATTAATATTACCAGTAGTAGGAGTGATGTAACCCGCTTTGATTCCCTTAGCTACTTCCTCATAATACCAGTCAGTGTTTTTAACATCTGCAAATGTTACTGTGTATGTCCTTTTATATCCCGCCAATTGGTTGATAATTTTGAAAAATTCAACCTTAGTAATGCTATTGTTCGGCTTGAAAGTACCATCCTCGTATCCATTTACAAGTTTGCTATCTGATAACACCTCTACATATTCCTGTGACCAATGACCTTGAATATCTTTAAAGCTGGCATAGGATTGTGTAGAAAATGTAAATATAAGTAAAACCGCGAAAACCAAAGGCAATAATCTGCTTTTCATCTAAATCACCTTTGTTTATTAAATTTTATTCCTAATTTATTATACCTCATATATCCACTTATAATTTTACGATTATATTACATCTTTGTAAAATGATGAAATAATTGAATTATTTGTAATTAACGAAGTTTATCGTATCGATATTTCGTAGGGGGAGGCCCTATAGACTCCCCACACCACGACCGCCCGGAGAGCTGATACGTCTAGCACATCAATTATGATTAAATTTGTTAACCCGCTTGGCTACTTGATTAATTCACCTTCGGTGAATGGATGCTATCGCATCCTTGGGTGTCCGATAGGGCCACCCGCTACATTCAAATGCTTGTTTTCACAACCCTGGGTGTCAGGTAGGGTCATCCGTTACATTTGCACACAATTAAATTGTAGGGGGAGGCCTTACAGACTCCCCACACCACGACCGCCCAGAGGGCTGATATGTCTGGCATATTGATTGAGATTAGATTTATTAATATGCTCGGCTCTTTGATTAATTCACCTTCGGTGAATGGATGCTATAGCATCCTTGGGTGTCCATTAGGGCCACCCGCTACATTCAAATACATCTTTTCACAACACTGGGTGTCCTGTATGGCCAACCGCTACATTGATGTTAAAATAATACTTTTATTAATACTTGCCATCACCATAATATTCATCTGTTGACCAATAAATTGGATTTTCGTCTATGTATGTCCATTTTTCATAATAATCTTTTTCATTGCGAATTATATGTTCGTAATAACCTCTCTGCCACAAATCTTTCTCTGCAAGTTTATTTGTATATCTTTTAAATCTCGAAATATTCTTTGATAAAATTGAATTGCAAGCATCAACATTATTGTTATTTGAATCCGTAATAGTAAAAATCATGTGTATATGGTTTGGCATTATTACATACTTATCAATTTGTATACCTACTCTATTTCCCATAAATATTATCGAATCTTCGACTATTTTTCCCGAAGTAGTCAAAACTATATTGAAATCATCTTTGTTTACTATTGAGAATATCTTTTCTTTATTATTTGAACACAATGTAAGGTAGTAAGAACCAATGGAATTATAATCAAAATCTTTTAACCTGATTTCTTTACGATTAAACTTTTTCATATGCAATGTCCTTTGTATAATATTCTATTTCGGTAAAGCATAATTGTATTTCATAAAATAAAATAATTGTTATTAAGTTATTTTAATTGTAGGGGGAGGCCTTATAGACTCCCCCTACCACGACCGCCCAGAGGGCTGATATGTCTGGCATATTAATTGAGATTAAATTTGTTAACCCGCTTGGCTACTTGATTAATTCACCTTCGGTGAATGGATGCTATCGCATCCTTGGGTGTCCGATAGGGCCACCCGCTACATTCAAATGCTTGTTTTCACAACCCTGGGTGTCAGGTAGGGTCATCCGTTACATTTGCACACAATTAAATTGTAGGGGGAGGCCTTACAGACTCCCCACACCACGACCGCCCAGAGGGCTGATATGTCTGGCATATTGATTGAGATTAGATTTATTAATATGCTCGGCTCTTTGATTTATTCACCTTCGGTGAATGGATGCTATCGCATCCTTGGGTGTCCAATAGGGCCACCCGCTACATTCAAATACATCTTTTCACAACCCTGGGTGTCCAATAGGGCCACCCGCTACATTCAAATGCTTGTTTTCACAATACTGGGTGTTCATTATCCACCTTACGGTAATACTATCGGCACACCTACACCCAATGCTTGAACCATGGCGTTGTACTTCATTACGGCGCCTTGTATGACCTCACCATACATCAGAAATACTATTTCGTTCTGAACGTCTCCCATTCCCAAGGTTGTATCAAATAAATACTTTGCGGTCATAATCTCCTCGGGTGACTTAAGTTCGTATGTCATGACATATCCCACAAAATCTGGAAGTGGAATATTTTTATAATCTATATACGGCTCCACATGGTAAATATATTTTGTCTGTCCAAATTTCTCGCCTATATCATAGACAATCTCTCGGCCCTTCATGTACATAACCACATCCATATCCGTGGAAGCCACTTCGTATGACCTAACATTTACAAATTTTTCCCCTACCTTTTCACCTATCGTGACGGTTAGCATGCCTTTTCCACTCATGGCATAATCCATTACCCAACCGTGTTCGCCACCAGTTCTAAACCCCTTTTCCATAGTTCCCTTAAGGGGTAGATCTACTTTACTAATTGCAATTAATGCATTGTAATCTCCAGCATGAATTTGTACGTGGTCGCCTTCTTCCAACTCATCTTCTAGGAATATTCGCGTTTCCATAATCTGTAAATAAACATTCTCATAACCATTTTTATCCCTTAGGGTGATGGTCTTGTCCCTTGCGCTTATTTCTTTTACTAAATAGACATTTGCTTCGCTGTGGTCGATTAAAATTGTAGCTGGCGCAATTAAAGATTCATTATCCGTATCTAAGCTTAGCATTACCACGTCCATCAGCTCTATATTGTAATTCATTGGGAAGTTCGCTGCTTTTTTTACGTTAAACAGCTTGTCCTTGCCAGTTGTACTTTCAGCACTAAAGGAATAATTAGATCCCACAAAACCCGTAACCCTGCGTAAATCTTGCTTCCCAAGGAATTTATCCACCTTTGAAAACACCAATACCTTGGCTTCATGTCTCCCCGAAAAAGTATTGTATCCCATATATACCATTGGAATGGCATCTCGGTCTCTTATATACTCCTCAAAAAGTTCATCGGCTGTTCTAACTTCCTTTAATGCATAGTTCATAACATCCGATACAAATATCCTCGTATCCTTGTCGATTTTTGCAGTAATACCATTTACGGTAATCACATCAGAATCTGGTGCATTATATTTAAAAAACGTATTATTTTCAGCACTTACAATATTATCCGCCACATCAAACCATCTACCTGGAATGGCTAGAGAAATTGGATTTCCAAGCTCGATGATGTGGGTGAGGTCATTATTCTCATCTGCAATTATTCTAACCAAACTTCCCGGAAGTATCTGGTTCATCTCCAAGGAACTATAGCTGGTTCCATCAGTCAATAAGGTATCGTAGGTAATATTGTAAATCATTTTATCGTCTTGATTTAGCTGTAATTTTCCGCTTTGGAACTTGGAAACTATACCCATAATGTCCCCAAACTTCGGTGAATTTACGTTGGTTCTATCCAGCTTTATCATGGCGTTATAAATCATGGCAAAGGCATTTTTTCGATTTACCTTTTTGTTGTAGTCGATAATTGTTAAATCTTTTAAAACTCCCTCTTCCTCTGCCCATCTCATATATGACGTTGCCCAAATCGCATTTTTTTCCATTTCAGTGGTTAAATCACGCTTTACAATTCTAACTAGAATGGCAGCCAGCTCGTTGTAATTTATATCTGCCTCAGGTCTAAAGCGCCCATCGGGATAGCCTTCAACAATTCTCCTGCCGTAGGCTACGTCGGACCGTTTTGTAGTAGCAACTGAAATATATCCATTTGCCCAGTGCTCGTTGTCCACATCAGAAAAAGCCCTAATGGCACCATTTATACTATCAGCTAAGTTTTCTAGTTTCAAAATGTAAACTATTAATTTTGTAACTTCAGCCCTAGTTATGTTTTCATCCAGAGCCAAATCGGTCTTTCCATCCATACTGGTGGTCCTGCCACTCACTATACCATTATCCACCATCCAATTAACCTTTTGTGAGATGGCATCTTCATTTGCATAAACCGGCGACATAAATCCAAAAATTATGGTCACAGCTAATAAAATAGAAATATATTTTTTGAACATAAAATTCCTCATTTCTAATAAAATACATATCGTCAGTTTCATTATAGCAGTAATATAGCCTAAAAACCATTAAGAGAAGATGAAAATTGGACCACTATATGCGGTCCAACATTTAAGATATGCATTAATTTTTAAGTCTAGGGTCTAGTATATCCCGTAGCGCATCTCCAAAGAGATTAAAGCCCAACACTATTATCATAATCATAAGTCCTGGAAATATGGAAATCCATGGAGCTTCCAATATGAAGTCCTTGCCAGAGTTCATAATGGACCCCCAGCTAGGCGTAGGCGGCTGCGCTCCCAACCCTAGGAAACTAAGGGATGCCTCGATAATTATTGCCTTCGGAACCTCCAATGTCGTAAGTACGATAATTGGAGCCACTGCATTGGGAAGTATGTGCCGAAAAATTATTCGACTGTCGCTATAGCCTAAGGCCTTTGCAGCTTCCACAAATTCCTTTTCCCGAAGGGTCAGAAACTGTCCACGAACTAATCTCGCAAACCCAGACCAGCTCACCAAGGACACAGCTAGGATTAGGTTGTTTAAGCTAGGTCCCAGTGCTGCCACCAGCGCTATGGCCAAAAGTGAAACTGGAAGTGCCCACGCTATATCCGTAATACTAGAAATAATATAGTCAACAATTCCACCATAGTATCCAGCGATGGCTCCCAACACAGTTCCAATTACAAGGGAAATACCCACAGCTATAAAGCCTACCTGCAGCGAAATCCTCGCACCATAAACGATTCTACTGAATATATCCCTGCCGAACTCGTCCGTGCCGAATATGTGCTCGCCACCTGGGGCCTTCAGCATATTAGGTAAATTCATAGTTATATAATCATGGGGTGCAATAATGGGTGCAAATATCGCCATTAAAAATAATAGAAGCACGATAATTCCACCAAATACAGCCTTTTTGTTAGAGAGAATCCTCTGAATTAAATGTCCGTCGTCGGGAATTTGACTCTCGATATTTTTAACATCTATATTTTCCAAATTATTCCTCCTAGTATTTAATTCTTGGGTCAACCACCGCATATAAAATGTCGGCAATTAAATTTCCCAAAAGCACAGAAGCAGTTAGAACTAGCATGGACCCTTGTACCACAGGGTAATCCCTCGCAAATATGGCATCCACCATTAAACGACCTAGTCCTTGTCTATTGAACACCATCTCCAAAATTACCGAGCCACCCATAATCCAGCCTATTCTCATCCCCAAAAGTGTAATAACCGGAATGAGTGCATTTTTTAAAGCGTGTTTGTATATAACTCTATTTTCTTCAATTCCCTTTGCCCTAGCAGTCCGTACATAATCTTGTCCCAAAACTTCCAGCATGGAGGAACGAACCATTCTAGCCGTTACGGCTGCATCAGTAAGCCCTATGGTCAATACGGGCAGAACCAAATGTCGCCAGGTACCGTATCCAGAAATTGGAAACATGTTCATCCTAAAGGCAAAGAAATAGAGCAGCATCAATCCTAGGAAGAATGAAGGTATGGAAATTCCTAAAAGTGCAATCGCCATGGCGATATAGTCTACCTTCGTCTCTCGGTTTATGGCTGCGATGATGCCTGTAGGCACTGCGATAATGAAAGACAATAAAAGTCCCCAAAATCCCAGCTCCAAGGTCACCGGAAATCTCTGTTTTATCATATCGATCACTGGTCGCTTTTGTAAAATAGACCTACCCAAGTCCCCACGCACCGCATTTTTTATAAAAATTAGATACTGTGTGATAAGTGGTTTATCCAGTCCCAAATCCCTCCTTACAGTCTCGTAAACTTCCGGAGTGGCATTTGGTCCCACAATCATATCCACGGGGTCGCCCGGCGATAAATGTAAAATCATAAATATCAAAACCGTCAACCCTATCAACACAGGTATCATTAATATTAATTTCTTGATTATATATTTAATCATAGCTTTTCCCATCTGTCTGCGAATTTGAAATTAATCAAAGTCGCTATATAAGGTGGGGTCCCATAATAGGGACCTCCACATTTACAATTATTGTGTAAGGTCAACTCCATCATTATAGAATATTGCCCAAGGGTGAATCTTCATGTTTTGAACTTCCTTCCTTACGGCATATAGTCTCTCAGGAATGTAAATCGGAGCCCATACAGCTTCCTCGATTAAGTGTCTTTGTACTTCGTGGTAGCCCACAGCCCTGTCTTCCCACGTTGGTGAAGTCGCTGCTGCCTTAATTAAACGATCGGTTTCAGCATCATTCCATCTAGAATGATTCGGGAATGGAATTTGTGATGACAATAGGAAATAATCCAAAATGTCGGCATTTGGCCAGCTGTATTTTCTCAAGAAAAGTTCTTGTTCTTGATTTCTAAGCATTGCTGTGTAGCTTGAGGAGTCATAAAGTTGAATGTCAACATTAATTCCCACAACAGAAAGTTGGTTTTGTAAAACCTCTGCCAATCTAGAGTACTCAGTTGAGTTTTCTGCAGCTAATTTCAAGGTAAGACCGTTTGGATATCCAGCTTCAGCTAATAGCCTCTTGGAAGTTTCAGGGTCAAACTTGTAGGATAAATCTCCACTTTCTGCCAAATATTCCTCAGACAATGATGGTGCTAAATATCCATCCGCAGCAGTACCGATGCCTCTGTAGATATAGGTTATTATCTCTTCCTTGTTAATCGCATGATTTATAGCTTGTCTAACTTTTACATCTGTAAAAGGCTCGGTGTCCGTTGGATAAGCTAAATAAACCAATTGGGTAGCTGAAACCTTCTCAATTTTTACGTCATCATTACCTTCAACTCTTTCGATAAATGTAGGTGGAACATCCCTTAAAACTTGGATATTGCCTGCTAAAAGCTCCATAAATCTCGTATTTTCTTCAGGTATCGTCTTTAAAACCAGCTTGTCAATGGTTGCAGGTCCCTTGTTTCCTAGCCATTCTGGGCCCCAATTGTAATCAGGATTTTTCTTTAGAACGATTTCGTCTCCCTGTGTCCAGGATTCAAACATATATGGACCTGTTCCTATTACAGTAGAAACACCATAATCATCCCCTGCTTCCACATATGCCTTTTCATTAATTATGCCAGAAGCGGTATTTGAAAGTACGAACAAAATGTTAGGGAATGGTTCAGAAAGTACAATCTCAACCGTTTTATCGTCTATTACATTAACTTCCTTAAAGCTTGCGTAATCGCTCGCTGTAGGCGATGCAGTTTCTGGGTCCATAATCATATCTAAGGTCCACTTAACGTCCTTAGCAGTCAGTTTTTCACCGTTGTGAAATAATACATCATCTCTTAAATGAAATGTCCAAGTTAATCCATCTTCAGAGGTGTCCCAAGATGTTGCAAGACCTGGTTGGTAAGCGAAGTCATAATCCCTAGATACCAATCTATCGTGCATATAAATTAGAGCATCTGAATACCAACCCGTCTTAAGATGGTTTAGGGTTTCAGCGTCCCTCTCGTACCCGATGATTAGCGTCTTTTCTCCGCTGGAGGTCTCCGTAGTTGTGCTCCCTCCCGTAGTAGGTGCCGTCGTAGTGTTACCACCTCCGCAGGCAGTTAAAACTACTCCTAACATCATCACTACCACCATTAGTAGTGATATTCTCTTTTTGTTTAAAATCATAATTATTCTCCTTTATAGTTTTTGTTGAATAAATGACAGCTAACAGTGTGTCCTCCCCCAAGGTCGATAACCTCAGGCTCGACACTATCACAAATGTCCATAACATCAGGACACCTAGTGCAAAATCTACATCCCATGGGAGGATTTACCAAATTTGGCATATCCCCTTCTAGAATTAATCTTTCCTTCCTCATAGTGGGATCGCTCACTGGAATGGCAGAAAGTAGCGCCTTCGTATATGGGTGACTGGGATTATCAAATAGTTCTTCACTATCGGCAATTTCCATAATCTTACCCAAATACATTACAGCAATACGATTACTAATATGCTTCACCACACTTAAATCGTGGGATATAAACAAATATGTTATGTTTAACTCATTTTGTAACTCTTCCAATAGATTTAAAATCTGAGACTGTATGGAAACATCCAGTGCAGAAACCGATTCGTCACAAATTAATAGCTTTGGGTCCACGGCCAATGCCCTGGCGATTACAATTCTCTGCCTTTGACCACCGCTGAACTCGTGGGGATATCTATTTAGCTGAGATGTATTAAGCCCCACATAATCTAGTAGCTGCCTTATACGGCTTTCCCTAGCCACCTTATCGCCAAAGTTGTGAACCTTTAGAACCTCTTCTATGGCATCACCAATGGTAATTCTCGGGTTCAACGAAGCATATGGGTCTTGAAAAATGAGCTGCATATTTTTTCTCACGGACTTCATTTCCCGTCTACTGTACTTCGTAATATCCTCGCCATCAAAAATTATTTGTCCGCCGTGGGGCTCTTGCAATTTCAAAATCGCCCTGCCCGTGGTAGACTTGCCACAACCCGATTCTCCAACGAGACCTAGGGTTTCGCCGTACTTAATATCAAAATTTATTCCATCCACAGCCTTAACATGGCCAACGGTGGTAGGAAGAAGGTCACCCTTTATTGGAAAATATACTCGAAGATCATTAACCTCCAAAATATTATTCACGTTATTTTGTTCCAAGCTATTCATCACCCCGCTTGTCATATAGCCAGCATCTAACTTGATTGCCCTCCACATCAAAAAGTGGCGGCTCCTCCTGTGTGCAAATGTCCATCACATGGTCACATCTAGTTTTAAACCTACAGCCCACTGTAATTT
>CAYUJY010000028.1:10670-15157 GCA_964445145.1 uncultured Peptoniphilaceae bacterium
ACCAGCTGCAGGAACTTGTCCCCTAATGGAATAAAGCTTCTCATTATTACTATCGATTTTTGGAATCGACTTCAAAAGTCCCACAGTATAAGGATGAAGTGGCTTTTTAAAAAGTGAAAAAACATCAGAATGCTCCACAGCTCTTCCACCGTACATCACCAACACCTTGTCTGCGATTTCTGCAACCACACCCATATCGTGGGTAATGAAAATTACAGAAGTTCCCAAATTATCCTTCAATTCCTTGATTAAATTTAAAATTTGGGCCTGAATTGTAACGTCCAAAGCCGTTGTAGGCTCATCAGCTATCAAAATATCCGGCTCCGTCGATAGCGCCATGGCTATCATAACCCTCTGCCTCATGCCACCACTGAGATGGTGGGGATATTGTCTCATTCGCTTTTCAGGTAGGGGTATCTTCACTCTTTTTAGCATTTCAATAGCCTTCGTGCGAGCCTCATCATCACTTAAGTTTTTATGCTTTTTCAAGCCCTCCATAAGTTGATTGCCAATCGTATAGACTGGGTTTAAAGATGTCATTGGCTCTTGAAAAATCATGGAAATCCTATCGCCCCTGATATCCGCCAGCTGGGATTTGTTTAAGGTCAATAAATCCGTTCCCCTGTAATTTATCTCACCATTTAAAATAACACCCGGAGGGTCTGGAATTAATCCCATAATGGAAAGAGCAGTAACACTTTTTCCAGAACCAGACTCGCCAACTATAACTAGGGTTTCACCCCGCTCTAAATTAAAGCTTAGACCATCAACGGCTGGATTAATCTTGTCCTTTGCTCTAAATCCCGTGGTCAAATTCTCCACCATTAAAATATATTCATCCATAGGGTCTCCCCCTCTCTTAAAATTAGTGAAAATTGCATTACTAAACCCCCTAACTCCCACGAGTAGGTTAATGGGTATATTTTGGCATTTTGTAGTGGGATAGAATATCCCTGATCACTAAAAAGATAAGCAAAAAAGATTAGAAATCTGCTCCCCCTGCAGACTTAAAAACTGAAAAACTTATGCATAATTGCTAAATATTTAAAAATAAAAATGAAATATCGTCAAAACTAGAAATCACTAACTACATCAACTCACAAACCGATATGCCCTTGGACACTCCGATCATATTTAACAGTTTTCCATCAATGCCATTAATTGCAATTCTCAATTATTAACTACTATTTATAAATTATAACATAAACAGTATTTGTTTTCTAGTAATAATGTTGTAAATGGCTATTTGTCAATGGTTATATATATGTGTGCATCGTTGAAATGTAGGGTGGATTCTCCGTAATCCATCGTTTAATCGTAGGGAAGATTCTCCGCAATCTTCCGTTTAATCGTAGGGATGATTCTCCGCAATCTTCCGTGCGCCGAAGGAGAGTTTGCAGAGTTAATATGTTGTTATAATAAATCCATCATGCAGAATAACGTGTGAATTGTCATTAACCCCTCAGTCGCTATCGCGCCAGCTCCCCTACAGGGGAGCCAAAATGAAGCCTACCCAAAGTCAGTCGCTATCGCGCCAGCTCCCCTTACATGGAGCAATTCCGTAGCGGGTGGCCCTACTGGACACCCATATTGTGAAGGGAAGAATAATGCATAACAATAAATCAGCAAACATTAATCAACTCCTGATACTATAGACAAAATATTCTCCAATATTTAATTTCAGAGATAGGGGAACACATACCGCTACATCGTAGGGTGGATTCTCCAGAATCCACCGTTGCACCGAAAGAGATTTCGCTGAATTAGTATGCTGTTAGAATAAATCTACTAAGCTACATAACATCAATGGAAGTGAAGGTTTCAAGTGAGTGTCTGTTATCATATTAGAAGTAGTACATCTTTACTACCGTTTGCGGACAAAAACGGAGTTTTGTCCCTACGTAGGGAGCCATTTCGTGACACAACTTATGCTAAAAACATCCCACACTTCCAACAAATTACTATATAATATACATATAACGAAGGAGGAACACTAATTGAAACGAAAAATAACAATACTACTAACCATAATCTTGCTACTAATTACGCAAAATGTAAGCGCAGCAACAATTCAAATAAAACTAAATGGTGAATATATTAAATCAGACGTGGAGCCATTCTTGGAAGATGACCGCGTTTTTGTGCCAATTCGTATAGTAGCAGAAAACCTAGACTGTATAGTAAATTGGGACGGTGTAGATAGAATGGTAACTATCCACAGACTTAAAGACAAATCAAACCCCCTGTCCGTCACACAATTTTTTGGTATGAGAATTGGTGAAAAGAAAATTATCGAAGTGAAAGATAATCTCGCTAGCCTATTAATGTCACAAAGCACAAAAACAATCGACGAACAAACATTTGCAACCTTTACAGTAACAAAAGAAATCGACGTTGCACCAAAAATCGTAAACGACAGAACCTTCGTACCGATTAGATTCGTAGCCGAACAATTTGGATTAAGCATAAATTGGGATAATGAAAATAAAACGGTGATAATAAATAATTAATATAATTCTTATAATTTAAAAGATTATCAAATTTACTTGTAATTATTATTGAAAATATTTCATATTGTTATATAATATTCTTAGAACATTTGTTCTTATTATGCTTGGAGGGATAAAATGAAAAAAGAAATTATTAATGTGAAAGACATCTCAATATCTTTATTTACAAAAGATTATCAAAACGACTATATATCATTAACTGATATCGCAAGATATAAAAGCGATGTTCCAAGCGACGTTATAAAAAACTAGTTAAGAAATAAGGATACGTTACAATTTTTAAGCGTATGGGAGCAACTAAATAATCCAAATTTCAATTCAGTCGAATTCGACCGAATTAAATCAGAAGCTGGATTTAATGCTTTTACAATGTCCCCTAAGAAGTGGATAGACTTAACCGACTCTATCGGAATAGTCTCGCAACAAGGAAGATATGCAAATACATATGCGCACTCAGATATTGCTTTTGAATTTGCTTCTTGGATATCCTCAGAATTTAAGTTGTACATTATTAAGGAATATCAAAGATTAAAACTGGATGAAAATTCAAAGCTTAATCTCGATTGGAATTTAAATAGAGAGATATCAAAACTCAACTACAAAATTCATACTGACGCAGTTAAAGAATATATTATACCTAAAATAGATACGGTTAGACAAAAATATGCTTATGCTAATGAGGCAGATATATTAAATTTAGCATTGTTTGGAAAAACTGCAAATGAATGGAGAATTGAAAACCCTGATCTTAAAGGTAATATTAGAGATTACGCTACCATAGAACAACTTCTAATACTAAGTAACCTAGAAAGCTACAATTCAATACTCATACAACAAGAAATTAATTCTGAAATAAGACTTCAAATGCTGAATGATATTGCAGTTGACCAACAAGAAAAACTCACTAAAAATGATATACTCAGTTTAAAGAAAATTAAAGAATTGAAAGAATAAGTATTATTAATGCTATGATATTTATACTTGTTTGGATGCACTGGAGGCGTTATCATGACTAGAAGTGAATTAATAGAATATTGTCTTACACTTCCAGGATCTGTGGAAGATTATCCTTTTGAAGACAAAAATAGCACAGTAATGCGTCATACTTCAAATCGCAAATGGTTTGCATTGATATTCGAACGGGATAATAAGCTTTATATCAACTTAAAATGTGATCCCTTCCAAGCCGATATACTAAGACAAACCACTAAAGCGGTCACGTCTGGTTGGCATATGAACAAAACCCATTGGAATACAGTGTTGCTAGGCAGTGACCTATCAGACGATGAAGTGTGCAGAATGATAGAACATAGCTTTGAGTTGACTAAACCGAGGTAACGTAGGTAATATTCGCCTAAATGTTTCTAATAGAGTATTGATAATTAGTTAAAGTTTCCGATAGAAAAATGTTGTAACAACGATTAATGTCTTATTGTATGATGGAGCAACTTACCGCACCGAACTAATAACAACATAAGGAGAAGTTTAATGAACACTGTTAATTATCGATTTGACTTAACCAACAATAATGATTCCTATTTTGATGGAGGATTGTTACAATACTTGGGGTATTCTATTTTAGGTTTTATGGTAACATTCCTTACTTTAGGTATATGTGCTCCCTGGGCATTTGCAATGAAGTATAGATGGGAAGCCAAACACACAGTAATAAATGGAATGCGTTTAGAGTTTGATGGAACCGCATTACAGCTGTTTGGTAACTGGATAAAGTGGCTAATACTCACATTCATAACCTTTGGAATCTATGGATTTTGGCTAAATATTAAGCTAAAGAAATGGAAAACAAAACATACAAAATTTCTGTAAGAAATAAATCCTTAATAATTCTTATAATACTTTAATGTTGAATCTTATTTTTTGCACGCTGCATTGAGAGAATAACAAACAAGATATCAAATTTATTAAGTCCTAATCTTTACAATAAAAAAAACCATGTTGAAATAGGTGAAAAACAAT
>CAYUJY010000029.1:0-14942 GCA_964445145.1 uncultured Peptoniphilaceae bacterium
GATAGGACAAAATCACTTGTGGATATACTAGGACAATATCATTTGCGGATGATAGAATAATTTACAAAATATAAAATACGTTTTCATAAAATTTGATTTATGTTATACTATTGACATGATTATGTAATTATACATAATAATGAATTCGAAAGGTGGAATAATATGAAGGTTTACACAACTGACAAGGTAAGAAACTTAGCACTTGTTGGACACAGTGGAAGCGGTAAAACGAACTTAACGGAAGCTATGCTTTTCCAATCAGGCGCAACAAAGAGAATGGGTAAGGTATCAGATAAAAATACGATATCTGACTTCTCAAAGGAAGAAGCTGAAAGACAATCGTCTATTGGAACTAGTATAATACCTATAGAGTGGAAAGATATAAAAATTAATATTATAGATACTCCGGGATACCTGGACTTCATCGGAGAGGCATATGGCGCATTGAGAGCTGCTGAGGCGGCGCTAATCGTTGTAGACGCTACGAGTGGAGTGGAAGTTGGAACGGAATTAATATGGAACTATTGCGAAAAGATAGGCTTACCAAGAATTATTTTCGTCAACAAAATTGATGGAGAAAATGTAAATTTCAGACGTGTAATGGAAGAATTAGAAGAAAAATTCGGTAAAAAAGTACTTCCATTCTCCACACCAATTGGCGAAGGCGAAGAATTTAAGGGTGTTACGGAAGTAATTTACCAAAAGGGTTATAAATATGAAAATGGTTCACCAATTGAAATCGAATTAACCCATGACCAATTAAAATCAACTGAAAGAATATATGAAGAGATAGCTGAAGTGGTTGCAGAAGCAGATGAAGTATTGATGGACAAATATTTCAGCGGCGAAAAATTCACTAGAGAAGATTTACTGAGAGGTGTTACGACTGCATTAGTAGAAGGTAGAGCAGTTCCACTACTAGTAGGCTCAGGAGAAAAGGCTATCGGTATCGATATACTACTAAATATGATTGCAAACTACATGCCAGCTCCAAACCACGAAATGGCACACATTGGATTTAGACACGAAGACGATAAGGTTAGAGCAGTCGATGTTAAAGACCCATATTCAGCAGTAGTTTTCAAAACCATAACTGACCCATTCGTAGGAAAAATTTCTATATTTAAGGTACTTTCTGGAAAGATAACAAAGGACACATCACTGTACAACTCTTCAAAAGACAAGAGTGAAAAAATGGGTGGATTATTTGTTATTCGTGGAAAGCAACAAATGGAAGTAAATGAAGTAGAAGCTGGAGACATTGGAGCTACATCTAAGCTTGTGGAAACACAAACGGGTGATACATTATCTGACAAGAATGACCCGACCCTATATAAGGCGCCAGTTTATCCTCAATCAACGCTATTTTATGCAATTGAACCAGTTTCAAAGGGCGACGAAGAAAAAATTTCTGCATCATTGTATAAACTATTGGAAGAGGATCCAAGCTTTGTAATTCATAGAAACCCAGAAACTAAGCAATTGACAGTTGGTGGACAAGGAACTGTACAACTTCAAGTTATTTTGGATAAATTAAAAAATATATTCGGAGTAGAAGTAAAGACTGTACCGTTTATTATTCCATACAGAGAAACCATAAAGAAAACCGTATCGGTACAAGGAAAGCACAAGAAGCAATCTGGTGGTGCGGGGCAATATGGTGATGTATGGGTGAGATTTGAACCATCTGAAGAAGAATTTGAATTTGCTGAGGAAGTATTCGGCGGTTCAGTTCCTAGAAACTTCTTCCCAGCTGTAGAAAAGGGAATTATAGATTCTAAGGACAAGGGAGTACTTGCAGGTTATCCAATGGTAAACTTCAAAGCAACCCTATATGATGGCTCCTACCATGACGTAGACTCCAATGAAATGTCATTTAAATTAGCGGCAGCATTGGCGTTTAGAAAGGGTATGGAAGAAGCTGGACCAGTTCTTTTAGAACCAATCATGAAGGTACAAGTTACAATTCCTGATGCATATTTAGGAGATGTAATGGGCGATATGAACAAACGTCGTGGTAGAATTTTGGGAATGGACCAACAACCAGACGGCACACAATTGTTAATCGCAGAAGCACCTCAAGCAGAAATGTTCGAGTATGCGATAGATTTAAGAGCTATGACCCAAGGACGCGGTAACTTCAGTATGGAATTTGTTAGATATGAAGAAGTTCCAGCAAACGTAGCCCAAGACATTATAGCTAAAGTAAAGCACGACTAATAAAAAAGGAGCTTTGGTTTAAACCGAAGCTCTATTTTTTTCTATTTAAACAATCTAAAATCCACACGATTTGTGTCTATACTATCATCTCTAGTGGTTTGTAAGAACCCCATAAAACCACGCAAAATTGCATCATCCATCCTAGAGCCACCCGATTCGTTAATAAAATCTGTAAATGGCGATATGATATTAGAAGGACCGTGATCTTCATAAATTGGCAAAAAGTATTTCATGGTGATTCCCATAGCGATTAGGTTAATCAACTCCCTATCACCCAGTTTATTATCGAAATTATTAGCCAGTGCGGACTTTTCCACTTCTTCATAGTAATTGTGTACGGAACGTCCCAACTCCGATTTATTCATCCCCATATTTATTCCCACCAATAAACTTCCAAGGGAAATTAAAATTGTGAGAAGTCCTATATATTGCTCATTAATGATGCTGACAATTCCTATTAAAAATATTAGTCCGCCAATCATTCTTATATTTCTGACATTTTTCTCATCGCCACTACCATAAAAACCTTTATCCACCAGGGAGGACTCTATGGCATTTACCCATTTGGATTGTTTCGTCAAAAATTCCTTTTCGTTTAAGGCAAGCTGAGTAAGCTCATCTGTTGTTACTACGTTTTTCTTTTCAAAAATATTGTTTAAAAAAAGTACATCGTGCTCCGAGAGGTTATTGCTATTTTTAAGTACAAACTCATACACAAATACCTTAGGCTCGTTCTTTTTTCTAGACTCCCTAGTGTAGGTATTAATCTCAATATTACCTTTTCTATACAGGTCTAGAATTGTTGAGACGATAGCTCTATTCATATAGTTAATATCTTTTAATAGGTAATTAACTTCGGCTGGTGCCAAATCTGAAAAATTAATAGGAGCTGCGTTCTCCATCCCCTTGTTATAACTTAGTCCAATTCTTATTATAATTGCTGCTGCTGATATGGCTGCTAAATTCAATACAATCCACAAAATTTTCATTTCCCACCTCAAAAAGTATTATACCAAAAATCTGTGATATAATAAATCCGAGGTGCACAATGAGACGAGAAAGTATTAAATATTTAGGTGATATACCAATATCCGTAAGGGTTTTGGAAGTTAAGAACTATCCACTTCATTGGAACAAGGCCGTATCCATAATATGGGCTCTGGAGGGGGACCTATTACTAAAAGTGGAAAATGAAAGCTATAGGGTTAGGGAGCGCGAAGTAGAGGTTGTAAACTCCGATGAAGTATTCGAGGTACAAAGTGTAGGCGAAAGTGCAAAAATTCTAATCCTAGAATTTGATTTAAATTATTTTAGCAGATATTATAAGGATGCAAATGATATGTTCTTTTACACCAATCTTCCTGGGGATGACATCGAGGATGAACGCTATCAGACCATGAAGCTTATAATATCTAAAATTGTGTTTGAATATATTTACAAATTAGATGACCATGAGGACCAAATTGAAGATGGGCTTATTAATTTGTTTTATCATCTCGTAAACAATTTCCATTACCTATTTTCGGAGGAAGAAAGTTTAAAGGACGACGAGGAGCTTCTAAACAGATATCATAGAATAGTTAAGAATATGAGTAACAACTACATGGACAAAATTAGTTTGTCTGACATTGCAAAGGATGAATATTTATCTACCCAGTATTTGTCTACGAAGATAAAGGAAATCTTTGGAAAGAGCTTCAACGAATACTTAAATATGATACGTGCAGAAGAAGCTACAAAGCTGCTATTAGACAGCGATTACAATATTTCTGAAATATCCGTAGAAGTTGGATTTTCCCACATTAGGTATTTTAATAAACACTTTAAACTAAATTATGGCATGACTCCCATGGAGTACAGAAAAAAATACAGACTTACGCCAAAGGAATTTGAGGAACAAAAGTTAATTTCTGAGCTGGAGCTGGTGGAAGCTGTGCCATACATCCATCCATACCTTGCAGAATACGAGCGATACGAATATGATAATAAAATTTATCGATTGGATTTGGATTTGGGCGGAGAGGTTATAGGTGAGTTTAAGAGGCCAGATTTGTTGGACCTGGGAGATATTTCGCTACTATTAGAAGCGGATAACATCGAATCATTAAAAAGCATACAAAAAAATATTGGCTTTAAATACGGCTATGTGAGAAATATATTTTCCTCTGAAATGGATATTTACAGGGGTAAAAACAATCTTTTTATAAACTGGAACAGGGTGGAAAACGTCCTGGATTTGTTATTAAATTTAAGACTGGAGCCCATCATTAACAGCAAAAATGTCCCTAAGTATATAATTGAAGAATTTGAAAATTATTTTTTTGCCCTATATGGCGAAGATAGGGTTTTAAATTGGCTAGACACTGAAGTTGAGGATTTTTCTACAAATTTTGTTTACGGAAATGTGGATGATAAATACGACACTTTGGAGGGGGCTTTGGAGATAATTAATTCCTATGTAAATGAAGGAATCCGCATTAGTCCAACTCCCATAGATGAAATTTTTAAAGAAACCTATTTGGAAAATGATACGTTTTTTGGTGGCTGCGGGTTATATACCTCAAATTTAATCCAAAAAGCTAGCTACTTTTCCTTTCAGTTTTTGTCTAAATTAGGCAGTGATGTCTTGTCCTTTGGTGATGACCACATACTAACAAAGACCGAGTCGGGCTATGCATTGCTTTTATACAATTACAGCAGTAAAGAGGATATAAAAAGACTTAGGAAGTACTCAATAAACTTTTATAACCTATCACAGAAATCACAAATTACGAAATTTGAGCTATCGAAGACATACGGATCCAGTTTTGATTCCTGGCTGAGTCTAGGCTCCCCTGTGAGATTGTCCAATAACCACTGGGAGCTACTGAGAAGATACACCTATCCTCAGGTCAGTCTCCACTTTGGTAACAAGGCAACGGTATATAACCTAGTTTCCCAAGTGAAGGAGAACGGTGCGATTTTATTTATTTTGGAATTAGATGATAGTGTAATCTAATTGTTACCAATTTTAGTTGGGAATTATATAGAATGGAAGCAGGAGGTAATAATATGAAAAAACTCAGCATGGTGCTAGCTATGATAATAACATTAACTTTTCCTGTACCAGTATTGGGAGCCAACGCCGATGCGGTGTCTGGTCCTACGCCTAGGGAAGTTAAGGTTGAAGTAAATGTAATAGGTCAATATCTTGGAAGCTTCGGTAAAACTGGCGAAGAAACTGGAATATTCATAAACCTATATGAGAACAACAAGGAAGTAAAGGCATTAATCGATACGTATCCATTGCCAGAAAACAAGTCAGGTGTAGCGTCAAAATTTATAGCCACTGCAACTATAGAATCAGGTGGCAAGGTAAAGCTTTTTGGTAAAGAACTACTGGAGAAAAAAGATGGAGCTCAACTTATAAACTTTAATTTCACCGTGATTAATGGTGTAGCAGTGGGTGAAGCTCACTATATCGATAAAACTGAAATGCTACCAATGAAACTAGTTATGCAAAATGATGAGCACAAGCCTTCAGATTGGGCAAAGTCAAATTTCTATAGCTCAATTGCAGAGGGATTGGTACCACTTAGCCTACAAGAAAACCCAAAGGCACCGATAAAAAGAGGTGAATTTGCAGAGTTGGCCGTGAGCTTATTGATGAAGGTTGAAAACAAGTCCTTAAAGGAATTGGAAGAGCTTTCAATTAAAGAAGAAAAATCAAAAGTAACTTTTACGGATACTAATAACAATAAATATATACAAATAGCTGCCAGATTGGGAATAGTAAAAGGTTATGGCGATGGCACATTTTTACCAAATGCGGAAATAACTAGGGAGGAATCGGCAGTGCTCCTAGAGCAGTTAATTTACTTTGTAACCAAGGGAGAGCTAGCTGTAACGATGCAATATATAATCTTCGAAGATGAAAATGAAATTTCCCAATGGGCAAAAAATTCAGTTCAACTAGTCACAAAGGTTGGTGCAGGAATGGGCAGAGTAATGAACGGTGTTGGAGAAGGAAAGTTCGACCCTAAGGGTAAATATACTGTGGAGCAATCTATTTTAACAATGCAAAGAGTAGAGCAACTTCACAAACAATTTAATTAAATCAAAGCCCCTTGTCCATTAGGCAGGGGGCTTATTCTATCACATTTACTTATTTTCATGTATTTGGTTCAAAATGTTCATCATTGCGTAGCTTCTCCATGGTCTCCAGCTTTCAATAATGCTAGCTATTCTGTCATCACCTATCCTTTTGAAAAATTCCATTACATCTAAATCTTCATATACAAATGCATCCGTCCAATCCATGGTGAACATGGCGATATACTTAGCTGCTTTTACATTTAATCCAGGTATTTCAGACAGTTTTTTAAATTCTGTTTCTGGATTTAAGGAAAAGTTGAAATTAATTTCATTTTCTTCAATAAGCTTTGCAAGTCTCTTTATAATTTCTAATTCTTCCCCGCCTATATCTAAAGCGTCATTAAATTCTAAAACATCCTTAGCCTTTGGGAATATATAATTCAAACCTTCAATTCCAGTTTCAATCACATAGCCCTTAGCTTTAACAAATTCTCTAAGACTTTCTGTATCACCATTTAGTACTTCTTTAACAACCACTTCCAATGGGTCAAAGCAACCAGGAAGTCTAGTGCCATTAACGGGAAGCTCAGGACGTAATTCATACATGGTTTGTAATCCAGTAAATACTATATCGGGCTCTGAGTCTAAATCAAAGACCTTTCGGACCTTGCCTAAAATTTTTGGTAACACTGGTAATAACGATTCACTCACAGTAATTTTCAATGCATTTTTGTCCTTTAAATGTCCAATTTTAAGCCATCCTGAAACTGTGCGTTTGTTCGCATCCTTAAGTTGAATAGTCCTATAGTATTCACTTTTCGTCACCAGTTCAACCCCAGGTATCGCCTTTGATCTAAGAAAGCTAAGCATTTTATCCCATTGGTACGGTGGTCGATAGCTTAAGAGTATGTTGATGTTGTCATCTAATCGTTTTTCTAGAGACATTCCCTTACGAAAGGAAGTAGGGGAAAGATTATAATGCTTTTTAAAAAGGTCATTAAATCGTCTTAAGCTGCCGAAGCCTGATGCCATCGCCACATCTATTACGGATAAATTTGTATCCGTGAGTAGATTTTTCGATAGGAGCAATCTACAGGTTTGGAGGTATTGTATGGGAGTTACATTGTATTCTTCCATAAATACTCGCCTCAGGTGCCTGTTGGAGCATCCAAGTTCTTTTGCAATTTCTTCTATGCTGTCTCTGCTACCACAATTTTCTTCCATCATTTTTGCAGCCTTATGGACCAGCATTTTCTTTGCATCTATAATTGATTTGCCGGGGGCTAGCTCGGGTCTACACAATAGACAAGGACGAAAGCCAGCTTGTTCAGCTTCTGCAGGGGAGAAATAATAGTTGCAGTTTTCTTCCTTTGGCAATCTCGCTCTACAAATTGGGCGACAATAAATTCCCGTTGTGGAAATTCCAATAAAGAAGCGTCCATCAAATCGAGGGTCCTTTGCTTTAAAGGCTGCATAATATCCATTATTATTTTTTTCGAGCATAGCTTTCTCCTTTCATCTTAAACATATAAATTAGTGTTGTTCGATATATTCATTTAACTGGTCATGCCACTCGACTGTTCTATACTCCTGTGCCTCAGTGATTTCACCAAATAATAAATCCACCATATGTCTAGGGGATTTACCACCTATCTTTATAGCCTTTATAAAGAAACACAGTAAACGATCACATCTTCGCATGGCATATCATCAGCTCTTTTTTTCATGGCGTCATGAACTACTTCCAGGGGAGCTTTTTGGTATAGGGAATCCCCACAGCATATGGATTTTTCACTGTGATACTTTGCTTCCTCCACTTGAATATTCATCTTTTTTAGCAAGCTGCGAATAGCTTTATGTACAGCTGGTCTTTCCCTTACTGGACAAGGGTCTAGGATTGACATTTTCATCCCATTGTAATCGGGGTAGGGAAATGAATCCAACGAATCCAAAACTTCCCACATGGAAATCGTATCGATACCTTCATATAGGGAGCCGAAGCGCTTATCACAGCCAGCACACACGTTTATAATAGTAGAATTATGCGGTAGTTTAGGATCATGGCGACAACACACCTTATGAGGTAATGTATCCTCAAAATTTTCGGTTAAAAAATCTATAACTCTCTTTTCCATATCAGGTTTGTAAATATTGAGAGCGCAACCTGCGTTAAAATAATAATTCTTCATAATAGTTCTCCTTAAATGACAAATATAATTTCTATCTATAACAATTGTATCGAAGTTTAAATATATTACTCGCCATTTTCGAACATCTAATTTTATTTTAACATAAAACAGCTCTAAATCATATTCGACTTAGAGCTGCACATTTTTAACTTATACAGATGTAATTATTTAATTATTCTGCAGAATCTTCTCCCACAACTTCAGGCTCAGTTGCAGCGTCTTCATCAGTTCCCATAATATCTTCCTCAGAAAGAGTCTTAGGTTGTTGAATTACAACTACTACAGTATCCTCTGGCAGTGCTATCTTAATAGCTTCATTTTTAGAAACCTCAAGATCACCAATAGTTATTGTGGTACCTGCTTCTAAACCATCTAAATCGATGCTAATTTCCTGTACAAAATCCTTTGGAAGTGCATTGTAAGGAATTTCCTCAATTACTTGTTGGATTAGGTTTTTATTTAAGTCTCTATTTGCTAAAACTACGTTGATAACGCTGTTAACAGGCTCTCCTGCAACTAACAATTGGAATTCAATTTGCTCAATATCGCCTGAAACTGGCTCACGGCTAATGTCTTTAAATAGTACATCATAAGTTTCACCAGCAGCATCGATTGATAATCTGCTTCCTTTAGTCATTCTGTTTACGAATTGTGTTGCGTTTGCCTTCGTTACCTGCAATAGAATTGAGTTTTCAAGACTTCTTCCTGAAATAGTAGCTGGAATAATTCCTTCCCTTCTCAATTTTTTAGCCTTAACGCTAGTGTTTCTTGCTTCTGCATTTAATGTATACATAATATCCTCCTATAATTAATATTTCATCATAATATAAAAATCTTACCAAATTATATACTACCCAATATGGTACGATTTCAAATATAATATATAAAATACAACAATATATCATATCATTTGAATAAATATACATAAAAATTGTGAAATCAATGGGGTATTTTTAAGAAACAATTGTGGGAATATAGATTTAAATAGAATACCATGGGTATAAAATCATTGTAAGATACAATTTAAAATTAGAATAATTCTAAAAACTAGAGGAGGCATGCAAATGAAAGACGAGATGAAGTACAAGAACATGGGTAACCCAATGGATAAAAACGGAGTTGGTGAACATCTATCCAGCAGAAATGATGTAAAGGGTTCAAATCCTGAAATTACTACTATAGCAGGAGCACCAGTAGACAACAACCAAGATTCCATGACAGCAGGTGTTAGAGGACCTATGGTACTACAAGACGCTTGGTTTATCGAAAAAATGGCTCACTTTGATAGAGAAGTTATACCTGAGAGACGTATGCACGCTAAAGGTTCAGGAGCATTTGGTACATTCACAGTAACCCACGATGTTACAAAGTATACAAAAGCTAAAATTTTCTCAGAAGTTGGAAAGAAGACCGAAATGTTTGCTAGATTCTCTACCGTGGCAGGAGAGAGGGGAGCAGCAGATGCCGAAAGAGACATTAGAGGCTTTGCACTTAAATTCTACACAGAAGAAGGAAACTGGGATATCGTAGGAAATAACACGCCAGTATTTTTCTTCAGAGATCCTATGAAATTCATAGACCTTAATCATGCCGTAAAACGTGACCCTAGAACAAACATGAGAAGTCCTAATACAAACTGGGATTTTTGGTCATCATTACCAGAAGCATTACATCAAGTAACTATAATAATGACAGACAGAGGTATTCCATCCTCATATAGATTTATGCACGGATTCTCATCCCATGCGTTTTCATTAATCAACGAAGAAAATGAAAGAGTTTGGGTAAAATTCCATTTCAGATCACAACAAGGAATAAAAAACCTAACTGACCAAGAAGCAGAAAAAGTAGTGGCAGGAGACAGAGAATCACACCAAAGAGACCTGTATGAAGCTATAGAAAAGGGAATGTTCCCTAAATGGAAAATGTACATCCAAGTTATGACAGAAGAACAAGCAGAAAACATGCCGTACAATCCATTTGACTTAACAAAAATTTGGTATAAGAAAGACTTCCCATTCATCGAAGTGGGAGAATTTGAACTAAATAAAAACCCTGACAACTACTTTGCAGATGTAGAGCAAGCAGCATTCAACCCGTCTAATGTAGTTCCAGGAGTTAGCTTTTCACCAGA
The DNA here is from genome assembly GCA_964445145.1 of uncultured Peptoniphilaceae bacterium. Lineage (GTDB taxonomy): Bacteria > Bacillota > Clostridia > Tissierellales > Peptoniphilaceae > CAYUJY01. The sequence continues at coordinate 10,618 of CAYUJY010000029.1, forward strand.
TAGAATGCTTCAAGGAAGACTATTCTCATACGGAGATGCACAAAGATACAGACTTGGCGTAAATCATCACCAAATTCCAGTAAACTCACCGAGAGGAGTAGCACAGCCTCACATGTTCCACAGAGATGGAGCAATGAGAGTAGATGGAAACCAAGGATCAGAGCTTCACTATGAGCCGAATAGCTACGGAAACTGGATTGAAAACGCTAGAAGCGCTCAACCGATGCAAAAAGCAGGCGACGTGTTTAGGTATGACTTTAGAGAAGACGACAGCGATTATTACTCACAACCTGGAGACCTATTCAGAGCACAAACAGAAGAACAAAAGAAAGTTCTGTTTGCAAACACAGCGAGAAATATGGGCGATGCTACATTACAAATAAAGCACAGACACATATACAACTGCTACCAAGCAGACCCTGAGTACGGTAAGGGAGTAGCTGACGCTATGAATATTAAAATCGAAGACGTGGATTTAGACCTTCCAGTAAGAGACTCTAGAGAAAAGAACCACGAAGCTAACAACAAGCACCCAGAACTAAACGTAGTTTATAAAGAATTAAACGAAAACTACATGGATGAAATAAAAACAGATTATGACCCAACGAAATTTATCGACCCAATGGACGATCCATTCGTACTATAAGAATCAAAAAAAGCGGCCCAACAAGCCGCTTTTTTATTTTCTCTTGGCGCTCCTGTAGGGTTCGGTCTTCCAAGACGAACCGTCGACACGAAGTGGCGATAATTCTATTAAATGAAATTCAATCAATTCATATGTAAAACGAAGAATCAGACAACTAATTACCCCTATCTACGATATTTTTCCGTTCTATCGTTCGGACGACTTTTTTTGGCTCCCCTGCAGGGGAGCTGGCGACGTAAGGAGACTTAGGGGTCAATACCAGTATATTATTCTTCTAGGCATATTAATCGCGAATAATATTATAACTTCGTTTAATTCTTTTTCGGCGCATCGGTGGATTACGGAGAATCCACCCTACGAATTGATGTGTTCATCCCTTCGTAGGGATAAAACTCTGCTTTTATCCGTTTCCGTTTTTGGCTCCCCTGTAGGGTTCGGTCTTCCAAGACGAACCGTCGACACGAAGTGGCGATAATTCTATTAAATGAAATTCAATCAATTCATATGTAAAACGAAGAATCAGACAACTAATTACCCCTATCTACGATATTTTTCCGTTCTATCGTTCGGACGACTTTTTTTGGCTCCCCTGCAGGGGAGCTGGCGACGTAAGGAGACTTAGGGGTCAATACCAGTATATTATTCTTCTAGGCATATTAATCGCGAATAATATTATAACTTCGTTTAATTCTTTTTCGGCGCATCGGTGGATTACGGAGAATCCACCCTACGAATTGATGTGTTCATCCCTTCGTACGGATAAAACTCAATCCCCAATCTCTACCTCGTTTTGAATAACATTTTCGCATCTAGAATTATTTTCATCAAATTTATCGTTGCATCCAGTAAGGATAAATGTAATTATTAAAACAAACATGCACAATTTTTTCATTTTAACACCCCTTACTTATATAACGGTCGAGAAGGAGAAATTCCTACAAACTTTTTAAAATATTTTTTCCATACTTATAAAACAAAAAACAAGTGCCCTTTGTGACACTTGTTTTCATAAATTTAAATATCAATTTCAGTTTCTAGTTTGTCGAATTTGAGTATATAATTTTTAATTTCAGGAAGATTTTCTAAATCAAACATAATAGATACTGCAACCTCACGAACCTCACCGGGTTTTAAAATCCTTGATTCACTCCTATCTAAAAACGATAGCATGGATCTTTCTGTAATACCTTCATTGACTGTAATTTGCGCTAACTGCTGTGATGTGTCAATATCACCTTTAGATACGTTCTTAAGATCCATTATTATATCTAAAATCAAAACCTTGTCATTTTCTAACAGCATCTTGGATTTAATTTCCTGGGGAAGGGTGACCTCGCTGAGTTTATGGTATCTAACCTTCAATTCATAGTTGTCATTTTTCACATCTGCGTTAATATTATCCCTCTCAGCAATAATATTTTCCTCTCCAAGCTCAGCCCTAGTCACTACTTCGCCTAGTGACACTTCGGGTTCGGTGCTTTCACTCACAGGGGTATTTTCAACCGTGGACTTACATCCAACAAATGTGAGTATGAGCAGTAACGATAATGTAATCAATATAATTTTTTTCAATAGAAGACCTCCTTTTATTTTGTCTTTAAATTATACGATAAACTTCGCTTATTATCAGTGCTAGTATTACAGTAAATAAAATTGTATTAAACCAAATAATTTTTCTTAAATTGGAGCTATTTATGTATTTGCTTTCCTTAAATGAATCTGCATTTATTATTTTTATGTTCAAATAAAGGGTGCATAGATATAGTGCCGCTATTCCAATTAATAAAATCGGTAATTTATTGATTTCACTTTCCACATAAGAAGTTTCAAGCCAAGGCAACAAATTTCTGTTTTTTAGCAGATAAAAATGTCCAGAACTATACCTATCAAATAGATAATAGTTTATTAAGAAATAAGCCAGAGCGGCTATATTGTAAAACAACAGATTAAAGGAATCTATTGAATCGGGGTTGTGTTCTTGAATCTCTGATTTTGTAACTGCGAAACGAAAATAATTTATTGCTATGGTAGTAACCAATATTAGCATTGATATATTATTAGAAAAAATATTTGTAATGTTAAAAAATATAATAAAATATATCAAGATTAATGAATTCTTATATTTTTTATTGACATAAGCATTAACTAAGGAAAAAATAACTAAGATAAAATTTAAAACACCATAAATCATATTACTACTCATTTTCTTGAAAACATAATAAAATCTATTTACTCTTATAAAACTACTAACATCAAAATTTTTATAATCAAAATATTCCATAACAGGCTTGGGTATAATTGGAATGATTTATAAAAATATCTTTTTCATAAACTCCTCTTGTTATTAAGTTAATCATAACAGAAATCACTCGTTATGTATAAAACAAAAAACAAGTGCCTTTTGTGACACTTGTAATAAAATTATTTATTTATACTTATTATATTTTTGGCTAATTTTAACGCTTCATCTTCTGAAACAAATCCTACAATATCATATAGATAATATTTAGAAAACCAAAACAAGGTGGTTGAATTATTATTTGAAATTATCGTTATTGTTTCACCATTTAATTCTATTTCCGAAAATATTCTGCCCGTTGTAGAGTACATTCCTGATTGACCAACATCTAAACGATAACGAGTCAACACATAATAATCATTATTTTTATTTCTATATTCATAGGATGTATTCTGATGAAAAGTTACTAAATCTACAAGTTCATAACCTTCGACTACGTAATCAACGATAAATTCTTTTTCATCACTAGGTGTTTCCTTATTTTTAATTACCTTGTATTCAATATGCCCAGGCTTTTCCTCTATTATTACCTTAATAAACCCAGCGTCAGCACCATTTTTTGGTATAAATACTATTAGAAGCACTATAGCCGCGGCCACAGCTACCCACCTTCTAAAATCTATACATTGCCATTTTTTCTTTTCACATTTAGGTGTAGGGTTTAGTATTTCGTCTAGGGATTTTAGCTCCACATCGGGAAGTTCGTCTAAATTTAGTTTTTCCATTCGGGCATTGTCCACGGATTTCAGTGCATCTATTAAATTTTTGTCTTTCATATCCTAACACCCCTTTCCTCGCAAAGTTTTCTGAGTGCTGATTTTGCCCTCTCTATTAGCTTCCGTACATTTGTTTCCGTGATTTCTAGTAGCTGACTTATTTCAATATTTTCCATCTCGTGGACATATTTAAGTATCAGTATTTCAGAATAATTGGGTGGGAGCTTTTCTATGAGCTCTTGGATTTCGTTTACATTCTCAAATTCATAGGTATCCATATCGGAGTGGGTGCTACCGAGCATGTCCATATCCTCGTAGTATTGATTTGAGTCCCGCCTTAAGTATTCCAGGCTCAATGTTCTCGCCACCGAATAGATGTAGGATGCAGTTTTCTTTTTATTTTCTAAATCCAATCTATCCATGTATTTTATCAGTTTCAATATGGTTTCTTGCAATATTTCCTCTGATTTATGGCTGTCTTTTAGGATTTCATAGGCAGCATAATAGATTAACTTTTTATATTCATTATAAATTAGATCTAATTTTTCTCTATCATATCCGTATCCCATGGTTACCTCCATGGAATTATCTTATCATATATAAAACGATTTAAAATCTACTTTTGTGACAACGAACAAAAAAATTCCAACGCATTTACGCGTTG